>JBHLNW010000021.1:0-27997 GCA_048941185.1 Promethearchaeota archaeon | reverse complement strand
AATCTACAGATTTTTGGAAATGCTATGATCAAACTGATTTTGAGAAAAGAAAAATACTTCTCTTGAAAAAAGAGATTTCATTATATAAAGATGCTAAAAATGTATTAGAGCAAATTTACAATCATAAAGAAAATAAAAAACTTGCAATTTGTACAAATACAGCCCATTACATTGTAAATTTTTTTTTAAAATACTTTAAAATCAATAATTACTTTCACGAAATCTTTAGTATGGGGGATAATAATCAAGAATTTGCAAAACCTTCTCCAAAAGGTATTCTCGCAATTATGAAGAAATTTAAATTAAATTCTCAAAAGAATACAATTATTATGATCGGTGATTCTATTCATGATATTCAAGCTGCTAAAGCAGCAAAAGTCTATTCATGTTTAATTAATCACCTAAGTGAAGGTGAAATTGAAAAATATAAAACCTGGAGTCTACTACCCGATTACATTATAGAAAATCTAAATGATGTAATTGATTTATCATAAGATTTGATAATTAATAAATTTTTCATTAGTTTAATTATTCTTAATTCTTTCCGAACTTCGTGAAAAGTTTGTGAATGAAAACTACTAATAGAATCTAGACTAATCTAGATTTATGAATGATTTAAATTTAAGATGGAAAAGAATTCTATTTATCATGCCCAATTATCGCATGAGGGAAGCTAATCGCTTTATTCAGCGAATTTACCCTCCTATTGGTCTAATGTATATTGCGAGTTATTTGAATGATTTAAATGTGCAAGTAAAGATTATTGATGCAAAAATCGAGAATTTAGACAATAAACAATTAAAAAATAAAATTAAGGAATTTAATCCAGATATAGTTGGGATCTCAGTTTTAGTATGTTCATCAATTAAAATTTGTAATGATATTGCAAAAATGGTTAAAAACTTAAATAAAAATACAACTATTGTCTTTGGGGGCCGTCAACCATCCATGATGCCAGAAAAAGCATTAAAGTTAGAGGAAGTTGATATTGTAGTTAGAGGGGAAGGAGAGATAACTTTCAGGGAACTAGTAATTAAAGGGTCTCCAGAAGATATAAAAGGGATTTCATATAAATCAAATGGGAGTATAATTCATAATCCAGAGAGAGGATTAATGAAAAGTTTGAATAATCTAAGACTCCCAGCAAGAAATTTAGTAGATAAAAATAATTACACCTTATTAGGAATGAAGATCGATACCATCCAAACCTCACGAGGATGCCCTCATAGATGTACATTTTGCACAACTCCCATTTCTAATAATGGTACATGGAGACCTAGACCTGTTGACAGCATAATAAAAGAATTGAAGATGATTTCAAAAAATCGGAAAATTACGGATATAATAATTCTTGATGATAATTTTACTGCTAACATAAGAAGAATTGAAGAATTATGCACAAAAATTGTTGAATGCAAAAAGAAAGGAGAAATGTATGATTTTAAATTTTATGCTCAAATTCGAGTTGATTCAATATTAAAATCACCTCAAATGATTAAAAAGATGAGTGAAGCTGGTTTTTGGTCAGTCTTAATAGGTATAGAGTCTGTTAATGATGAAACTTTAAAAGATATGCAAAAAAGAATTACTTTTAACGAAGTATTAAAAGCTATTCGAATCCTACATCTATATAATATAAGTGTATTTGGAAGTGTAATTATTGGTTTCGATTTTAACGCGTCAGAAGAAGACATAATTAAAGAAATCAATTATATGAAAAAAATTGACGTTGATATCCTAGTCCTTAATTTATTAACCCCATATCCAGGCACACCAATCTATAAGGAATTAGAAGAGAAAGATCTTATTGTAACGAAAGACTGGTCAAATTATACTCCCTTTAAATCAGTCTACCGAACACAAAAGTTAAGTTCAGAGAAATTACAAGAACTTCTACAATATGCCTTTAAAAAGCATCCATATCATAGAAATGCTAAGAGTTTTGTATCAAGAATTATTAAAGCTAGAGGATTTACTTTTGTATTTAACCCAAAAAGAATCATTTCGACCGTTATTGCAGTACTGAAAGCAAATATCACGCTTAACAAGTTTTTCAATTAAGGATATTGAAAAAACAATTTATACAGTTAGATTTATTAATTTTTTAAAGAAAAAAATTAAATAATCGAACTACTTTTTATTTAATATTGAAAATCTTAAGAGACTAGTCTAAATGTCGACAAAATTAGCAGAAGAAGAGATTTTCCGAAAAAAGGTGTGGAAAATCATCAATTTAATTCAAGCTAATCAATTATTTGTTCATAATAAAAATTTAATCATAAAGTACTTACCTGAAAATAGTAAAAAAATAAAAACTCAAGCATTACCTGAAATCTTAACATTATGCATTCTTAATGCGATAGTACCTAATTCAGCTATACTTTTGATTGGAGGTCATGGAGGTGGCAAAACTAGCCTCACAAAGATATTAGGAAGAATGTTTACTGCTAGTTCTCTTAAAGAAATCGAGAATTCAATTGTAAGAGGACATCCACAATTAACTGAAGAGAAACTCATTGGTACTTTAAAGTTAGGAAAATTGATGAAAGACGGTGAAGAAGAGGTTGTATGGAGACAATTTGTCACAAATTTTTGGAAAATTATAGATGAAGTGAATCGATTAACCCCATATGCACAAGACATCCTTTTATCACTATTAGCGGAAGGACAAGTTAAATATTATGACTCCATAGCAACTATCAATAAATTTTGTTTGTTTGCAACGATTAATCCCCATGATGTTGGCACTTTTGAACTGTCTCAGCCATTTTTAGATAGATTCGGGATTTCAGTGCCAATTTCAATGCCGGGAAGTCATGATTTACAACTTATTTTAACAGGAAAAGATGAGAAATACTCAGGGATGGATGAATTAATTCAAGTTCCAGAAATTTTAACAATTGATGAATTAATGGAGATTTGGTATTATGTGAATAAAATTTCCTTTACTCCTGAAGTTAATAATTATATTCATGCAATAATTAGAGAATTTACTCTATGTTCGAGAGTAGATAAAGGTAACACTGAAGATTTAAAACCAAGCACAGGGCTATGTTCAGGTTGTCATTTTAATACAGCTCAAAACATTTGCAATAAAATTGATTCGATCTTAAGTGTCAGGGTTGCTAAGGATCTCTTAAGATATTCAAAAGCCATCGCTTGGTTATTAGGAATTGATAAGATTGATGTTAATATTGTAAATAATATTGCACCTTATGTAATTTCACACAGAGTATTATATATTAAAAGAGAATTAGATAAATCTCCACATTTTGGAAATAAATATGAATTTTCGAAACATATTTTGGAAACAGTTCAAAAAAAGTATAAGAATCGTGAAATTTGCTATAAAATTGCCAACAGATTTCGCGAAGGAAATCCCAAAGATAATGATTTGCAGGAGTTAATGAAATTTGAAAAGAATGATTTAATTGTAAAATATGATTTAATTCCCTTTGTAAATTCAGTTGATAATAAGGAATATTCTCCAATTGCTCAAGAAATACAAGAAGCATCGAAGAAAGGAGATATTAATAAATTAGCCCAAATTAGAAATAACCTTCTGGAAGAAATAGATTTTCCTAATAGAGGAGACCTAATTGAATGGTGTAATCGAGAACTTTTTAAGCAAACCGTTACCGATTATGTTATTAAATACGCTTACTGGAAGGAATTATGGGCAGATATTGCGGCTGAATTTTCTAGACTAGATCAACCACTGAAAGAAGCATTCAGCCAAAGACAAACAAAACAAATACGTACTGAAGATGTACTTATAGAAATTAATGTAACTGGAACCAAGGAAGAATCATTAGTAAATATTCAAATCTCTGGCGGTTCTGAAGCTTTAAGATTAAGATCAATTCTTGATAAATTTGAATACATACAAAAGGAAGAATAAGAGAATTTAACTCTAAAATGATTCGATCAAGAAGAACAAAAGCTAAGCGTATTGAAAAAAAATATACAGAGAAGGAAAAGAAGGCAATTGAATTAGCTAACATTGCTTGGAGTCAGACTTTGAAAGAATTTTATTACCCACCATTAAACGATCCTAACTATGTATTTGATTATACTCATTTAGAGGGATTTTATATTGATCCTGAACACCGATGGCAAATAACAATGAATCTAGCTAATATTCCATTATTTAACGATGATAAGGAATATATTGACTACTTCTATATAATCTTACTTCATGAAGTATCTCATTACCAAATTATACCTTACGATGGCCTTACGCACGCTAAATTATTAAGAGCTGCTATGACCCATGTGAGTCAGAATTATGCCCCAATCGTTGTAAATATCTTTGCAGATTTGATTATTGATACTAAGTTATATCAAAAATATTCTGCTCTTATCGAATGGGAAATAGCTGAAACTTATAAATACATCACATCTAAAGAAACTATAAGTGATTTCAGTAAATTCTTATTTCGAACCTATGAGAAAATGTGGAATAAAAATTTAATAAATGATGATGAGCTCAAGGAGATGGATTCATTAGCTGATAAAATAACAAAAATAATATTAAAAGATTTTGAAGATGATTCAACATGGGAAAAAAAAGTGTCTCAAGTTGCAAAATCTCTAAAAACAATAATACAGAATACATTTACTTTAATAGGTCCAGGAGGTATAGTAGATAAGAATAAAGAAGTAAAAAAAAGTCCTGGAGGAGCATTTATTGAAGTTCCAAAAGATGTACTAGAAATAATGGATAACCCATTAGAAAACAAAAACGGGGATAAATTAAAAGAAGGAAACGAAGAAGATTTAAGACAAAAATCTGAGGAATTCGCTAAAAAGGTACCATACTCAGAATTTGGTGGACCAGCACGTGAAGCGGGGATTCTTATTGATGGAAACGCTTTAGCCACTTGGTACCGAGGCTTAGCAAAAGATTTGATTGAAATAAAAATTTTTGAACAAAAACCAGGAGGGCAATTACCTGTCTATCCTGAGGTTTGGCGAATTGGTGATAGAGTAGAAGAATTAGATATTGTTCAAAGTTTATTGAATAGTCCAGTGATAATACCTAATATCACTACAAGAAAATGGGCATATAAAGAAGGACTAGGGCACCTAATAGAAAAACAAATTCCTGATCTTTTAATTGTTTTAGATTCTTCTGGCTCCATGGCTTGGAATTATACATCTAGATCTACTAGTGGAAAAGGTCCTTATCATACCGCATTAGTAGCTGCATTTGCTTCATTACATTATGCGGCAAAGAAAGGTGCTAAATTTAGTATAATTAATTTTTCCAATAGAGCAGATATTTGCCAATGGACATTTGATTATAAAAAAGCCGAAAAGGTTCTATTAAGGTATCAGGGGGGCGGAACCTTCTTGCCAATTAAAGAAATCGCAAATCAATGTGAAAAAGCAGAAAAAAATGCTCTTGTGTTTATAATCACCGATTTTGGAATATATAACTGGAGTAAAGCTAAAAAAATTATAATTGATCTTTCGCAAAAAGGCCATAAAATCATAGGTTTTTTCATAGGCTCAACAAGAATACCTAAAGATAAATTTGACAAATTACTAGATAAAGTGACATTTTACGGGATTGGAAATCCTAAAGACCTAATTAATCTAGTTGTCAAAGAAGTTCATAATTATTATTCATAGATAACATAATTCAATATCTAAAAAATAAACAAAATTAATCTTTAAATTTAAAAACCAGAAACATTTTATCTATATTAAATTTAAAGTCCGTACTTACTAAAAGAATATTTATGGCTAACTTTTGTAAATCTTGCGGAAAACCTATGCAAACTAATTGGCAATTCTGTCCCTACTGCTCAGATCATGCTTATAACCCATTTAATGATAATATATCAAAAAATATGGAAAATTCAAACTTAAAAGCCTATCATCCCTCTCACCTTCAATCGGAACAATCAGACTTGTTTGGATCGGAAAGAGAAAAGAAAAAAAGATTGACAAAACGCCAAAAAAAAGCATTAATTATAGGAATGGTTATATTAGCCGTTGCGGTAATTACACCTATTGCGAGCATTTTAATATATCATTATTTATTTCCACAAAAAACAGTTAATTTTTATGTGAATAACGGAAATTATCTTACATCTTATACAGTTACAACTTCTCGAGATGTATTAGATTTTTTTGAGAGTGAACCGCATCCATTTCATACTTCCGCAGATCCATATTATGTAGCATCTATTATTGAATCCTTTTGTACACCTAATTATACAAAGATTATTCAAATCGCAGAAGATGTTAAATCGGAATGCATTAATCAATATGATTCGGAAGAAATAGTGAATGCTCTATTAAGTTTTTCCCAAGCAATCGGTTATAAAGCTGAATTAGTAGATTTAACTCAATATCCGATGGAAACCATATTCAACCAAGGAGATTGTGAAGATCTATCTGTTTTATTTGGCTCACTAGTAGTTGCATTGGGATATGAAGCAATTCTTGTTGTTATTAATTATTATGATACAGACACTGATAATTGGATTGGTCACGCGTGTGTTGGAGTATACTTAAATTTTACTCCTACTCAGCATTCGAGTTATCCTCCCAGTCATTCTTTCACTGTAGATAGCAAAGAATATTGGATATGTGAAACCACATCTCAGGGTTGGATGGTGGGGCAATTACCAACTACTAATCCTATTTATTATGTAATGGAAGGATACGCTTTTATTAATTAATCTACTTGTTCTTTATTGATTTCTCGTAAATAAAGCTTCATGAAATAGCGCTGGCTTTGACAATAAAGAAGTTTATCTTTATCAGTTAAATGTCTGCAATTTTGTAGTACATTTGAGATATCAATCAGAAGTTTAAAATTATCATATCTTGATTTTTGGGGTATTTCTTCTATTTTTTTACTAATAACTTGGTTAAAAACTTTAGGTTCATAGAATAAGTCTTTGAGATTGAGAACAGGTTCTGAATCTTCTATTTTTGAAATAATCATTTTCATCATTCATTTTTGGAATTAGTTATGATTCATTCAAATTATCGTAAATAGCTCGTAATAGCAGAGAGATATCTACATATATATAAAAAACATATTTTAAACATCTTTTGAAATCATGTAATATCTGTAATATACGTATGTAATACCTATCCAAAAAAAAAGGTTAAAAAGAGCAATAAAAAAGAAAATTTTTGATTCTATAAAACAGTAAGGATGCTATCTATATCTAACCATCCTTTTTGAGCATGTATTATCTTGCTATCTTCATTTATTACAAATTGTCCTGGTCCTTGTTTTTCCCACCCCTCATATTCCCCATGTTCGATACCAAGATTTTTTGCTTCCTTTAGTTTTTCCCTAATTTTTGTCATAGCCCCTGCTGTCATTAGTCCTAAGCCATAATCAGTATATAACTCATCTTTAGAACTCGGGATTACTGGAAAATCAATATTTTTTTTTTTAATATATTCATTAGCTATTTTTTCACCCGATTGAGTTATATATAATATTCTTGCTCCCTTATCTTCAATTTCAGTTTTTCTTTTCATAAGCTCATTAAGATCTACTAAACAAATAGGACAACCAAAGTATCGAGAGAATATAAGAACTATTTTTTGGCTCCCAATTAATTCAGTTAAATCAACAGTTCCTGCATTATATGATTCTAATTTAAATATTGGAGCACTATCTCCTTCTTTTAAATCTATTTTTCCCATAATTTGCCACATTTCTGAATGTATAATCTTAAGAAATTATTATTTTCATAAAAGATTTATTAAAGTGTACCCTTAGATTAATCCTTCTTTATTATTTTCATCGTATTAAAAGTAAAAAAAGTAAATAATTAAAAATCTTCTCAGAGATTTTATAATAATATATTGAAGGTGGATAAAATTTTGAAGGGATTTATGGGAAAACTTTTAGTAATAAATTTAAACAACAATAATGTAAAGGAAGAACCTTTAGATGAGCAGATTGCAAAAAATTTTCTTGGTGGTGCAGGTTACTGCTGTAAATATTTATATAACAAATTAGATAAAGATACTGACCCTCTTTCTCCAGAAAATATCCTAATGTTCATGACAGGTCCCTTTTGCGGTTCTAATGTTCCTACTAGTGGAAGGTTTGTAGTATGTGCGAAATCTCCTTTAACTGGAATCTGGGGCGAGTCGAATTGTGGTGGATTTTTTGGTCCCGAATTAAAGAAAGCAGGATATGATGGAATTATAATTAAGGGTTGTTCAAATACACCAGTTTATATAGAAATTACAAATAGTGATGTCAAAATCAAAGATGCTACTAAATTATGGGGAAAAGGTATATTTGAAACCTCAAAAATATTAAAAGAAAGCCTAAGTTCAGATTTTACACGAGTTGCTTGCATTGGGCCCGCAGGAGAAAACCTAGTTAAATATGCCATAATCGCGTCAGAAGATAAAGCAGCAGGTAGGACTGGTATGGGAGCGGTAATGGGTTCGAAAAAGTTAAAAGCAATTGCTGTTAGAGGCGCTAAAATACCATATACTGCTATTAATCCTGAAAAATTCAAAGTAGCTATAAAAAATGCAACAAATCACATCAAGGAGTCATACATAACTGAAGTGTTTGGCAGATTCGGAACATCAGGGACAATCGATACTGCTAATGCTTACGGAGATTTACCTATAAAATATTGGACTTTAGGTAAATGGGATAAAGCATATAAAATCTCAGGAGTAACAGCCATTGAAAACATTTTTACAAAAAAATATCATTGTTTTTCATGCCCAATTGGATGTGCTCATAAAGCTATGGTCAACGAAGGAGATTACAAAACTGAACATGAAATTGAAGCAGCAGAATTAGAAACTGTTGTAGGTTTCGGTTCTTTAATTTTAAATGATAACTTAGAATCAATACAAAAAGCAAATTATCTATGTAATGATTATGGAATTGATACTATCAGTGGTAGTAGTACTATTGCATTTATTTATTATATTTTCAATAATCAGAGGATTAAATCGGAAGATATTGATGGGTTAGAACCAAAATGGGGAAACATTGACGTTGCTCTCAAAATGATAAAAAAAATAGCGTATAGAGAGGGAATTGGAAATATACTTGCAGACGGTTCTGATACTGTTGGTAAACACTTTAATATTTCTCAAGACGAAGTTGCTACAGTTTATGGGATGGAAGTACCCTATCATGATTTGCGACATATTTATGGTATGGCAGTAGCATACGCCTTAGGAACTCCAAGAGGGCCATGTCATGAATCTTGTGATATGTTTTTATTGATGTTTGGTTCTCAACTTGAAAGTTACGGAATTAAAATGCTCGAATGGAAACGAGATGATAAAGAAATGGCAATAATTAGTGCCTTAACACAAGATTATCGAGCAATTTATAATTCAATGATACTTTGTAATATGACAAGCCTTACACCAGAAATTCTTATAGATTTAATTAATTCGGGCCTAGGGTTAAATCTTAACTTAGCGGAATTTAAAAAACTAGGAGAACGGATTTACATGATAAAACGCCTATTTAACCTTAAAATGGGTATTTCTCCTAATGATGATAGATTACCTCAAATATTATTAAATCCTGTTAATGAAGGTGGAACAGCGGGTAAATCTCCTAATTTTGCTAAGTTAAAGAATGCATATTATAAATATAGAACCTTTGATATTGTTACAGGATATCCAGATCAAAAGAAATTGAAAACTTTAGGATTAGATAACCTATAAATTTCGAATATTTTATATTATTCGGTCTAAATATTATTTATTTTAAGATTAAATATTAACTAAGTTGCTCTTTAAGTCTTTCTTCAAATGACATCAAAACAAATCCAAGTAAAATTGGTGTGAGTGAGAGTAAAAATAAAAAATACCAAATAAAATAAAGATACACAACATCTTGGAAATGCCATGGAGCCCATCCATGATATGATACCATTAGAATTAAAAATCCAAGTCCCACTAGTTTAGGCCCCATCTCTTTTGCTTTATATCCATAATATGCAAAAATGTATGCCATAGTAAAGCAAATTGGAATCCAAATTGTATGAAGGAAAAGATACATTGTAAGCTCAATTGGATTTTCCGAACGGATTATGAACAATCCCAATATTAACCAAAAAAAACCCAAAAGAAGTACAGAAATGCTAGGAACTTGTTGTAATTTCTTGTTTTCTGTTAAGATCTTCAAAATACCGTATAATATTCCCGCAGCAAAGCAAGGCATCCCCCATCTCCACGCAAAAAAATGAAATACAGATAAATTCTCATTAGCATCAGAAAATCCCAAAGCTCTAAAAATGTGAGCAACAAATGTTATACTATACACTAAAAAAGAAATACTCCAAACAAGAAGCGATGTATTTTTTCTATTTGTTCTAATCCACCTAAGCAATAGATATCCTGCAATAGTCCATAATAGAATTGTACTATTTAAACCAAGACCGAATAAAAAGAAATTTGATTCTAATATAACTATTGGTACTCCATGAGGAATCGCAATTAATACATAAGTAGAAATAATCGAAATAGTAATGAGTCCAGCTATATAAATTAAATGTGTCTTTTCCAAATTAATTACCATTCAAATTTCTTAAATTTTTTAATTATTTTCCCTTCTTCAACATTTATATGCAACCTTTCTTCTAATTGCTTATAACATTCTAAAAGTATTGTATATAATTCTTCAATTTTTGTTTCAATTTCTGGATCATTCTCCTTAAGATAGCCTTTTAAATAAAAGGCCTTATAAAGATTCACGGCTGACATTATTTTTATTGAGTATTCTTTTAAAATGTCATAATATACTTCACTTTTATGATTTTTATCAGTGATTACTGTAAGCATTAACATCTCTTTATTTCCACGCGCCCAACATGAAGTGATTTCAAAATATAAGTTAATTAACTTTAGATCTTCTTCAATTAAAGATATTTCAAAAAATTGATCTGACATATCTAAATCAAAAAAACTTAGTATTTTTTTACTTACTTTCTCTATTATTGACCCGGGATGAGAAAAGTAAATCTCTGGGCCAGTAATTGTATTAAAATACAGTAGCGCTAATTTCATTTTATAAAAATTTATAAACAACTTTTTTTAATTATATAATTTGTAACTTTATTTTATTTAACCATTTAGTAGAAGGAATTGAATTAAAAAGCTAAATATTTTTAGAAATTTTTCCCAACCCATTCTTCAAATTTTATTTTTCTAAGTTGTTCAGCCCATAATGTCTTTAAATTTGGTTCTTTAGGCAGTAGATTCTCTTCTTTAAGTAGATTATATAATTTTTCAGTAGATTTTTCTATTATCATTTCATATAAAGGAGTTTTCTCGGCAAAAATTTCAAATTTTCCTTTAACTTCATCTTTTAATTGCTTGATAATAGTAACCCAATTTTGCGTAAATTTTGTTAAATATTCTTCTAATTTCTCATTATCTTCAATTGATAATATAGGGATTGCCAATTCATAATGCTTGTTTATCAACTCAATCAAATTGTACCATTCTAAATTCATAAGATGATTCTCAACTGTTTTTTCTGTCCACTTATAAGAAATTTGGCAATCATATTCATCTTTTGTTATCAATAATGGTTTTGGCGAGAAGTTGACTTTTGCGCAAATCTCTTGAAATGTTTTAGGGCCTTTAGCGAGAATTATCAATATTTCACGTCTAACTTTATTATCCAAAATCCATGGAATTTCAGGATCATCCCAAGGTTTTGCTGTAGCAAAATCAAACCAAGGTTGAATTTCATCTATATTTATTTTTCCTACAAAACGATAATTTTGATATTTCGTATTTTCTTTCATTTAAATTCTCCATTTTGAGATAAAAGATTTTTTTTATTCTTCTTGAAGCATAGCCTCAATAAGTACTTGAGTAGCCTCTTCCTCAGTTAATCCTTTAGCTTGTAATTCATCAAGCCATTTTTGGGGAAATCTTCCTAAAGAGGCTTCATGTGAAACACTTGAAGTAGGGTCTATTGCTCTAATAAAGGGACGTGCTCTGCATATAGATCCTTTTCCTAAAACAATTTCATTACATTCTACGTGACCATTACAGTTTGGTGCATTTCCTTCAGTGATTCCATACATTAAGACTTCTCCTCCATCTTGTGCAGCTGCTTTCATTTTTATTAAACTCCTAGCATTTTCACCTTCAAGAAAAACAGAATCCCTTATTCTTACTGAGTCTTTTTTACTCTTACCAAAAGCCTTAATATTTGATTTTATTACGCTATTTTTCATAGCATAAATATCGAGTAGTATTTTTACCTGACCAGGAGTACCCCTTGTTAGGTTGAAATTATTTTCAAAAATACTATTTTCACCAACATACATATATCCAACTGGGGTAACTAGAGCTCCTGAATTTTCACCATGATAATGAGTCTCGCTATAAGTGAAATTACAATTTTTTCCAATGTAAAAATGCCCAAACATTTTATGAATTAATCCATTTGCTTTGGGAAAACTACAATGTGCTTGAACAATTACTTCTGTATTATCTTCAGCGATTATTCTTGGAAAAATTTCTTGAACTCCCGTTTCTTTATTTACACCAAAACATAGATGAACTGGTTCTTCGATTCTGGTTCCATTTTTTATAATTATATCAGCAACAATACCATTTTCAATTTCTCTTCCTTTTAAAATAACACCTTCAACTTGTTCTATTCCACTAATCTTATTAAAATTTAATAAGAGTTTAGCACCCTTCCCATGCCCTGGTATGAAATCTCTGATATCTATATTATAATCTTCAAGACTTTCCAAGATTTCTTTTGGGTATTCAATATTACTCATAATCCTTCTTCCTCCCGAAAAATTCTATCGATATAATCTTCATCAAAACAAGCTCCCTCTCCATTAAATAATTTCCTAGTACAGAAATCCCTAAGTCCAGCTTTAGCACAGTATTTTAACATCACTTTTGGAAATACATCTGTTAATATAGCATCACCCCTCCATATAAGAGTTCCGTAATCAGCAACAATTCCAATATCTTCTCTATGTGTGATCAGCAAAATAGTCATATTTAATTCCTTTATTTTTCCAAATATATTAAGAAAATCTTCTATTACAATGAAATCTAAACCAGAATCAGGTTCATCTAATATGATTAATCTAGGTCTCATAGCGATAGTGGCAGCTAATTCAACTCGTTTTCTTTCTCCTCCACTTAAGGACTCATCTATAGTTCGATTCATATACCTTTCCGGCTCTAGGTTTACTATTTCTAATGCTTCGATAATTCGTTCCTTGACTTTTTTTTTATCCTTAACTCCAAGAGATATATATTTAGGAATCGATAATCCATCAATTCTAGCAGGTTCTTGCCACGATAATGTTATTCCTAAGTTAGCACGTTCAGTAATATTCATATTTGTTATGTCAATTCCATCGAAATAGATTTTACCTTCTGATGGTTTATAATTTTGCAAACCCATAATAGTATATGCTAATGTTGATTTACCTGAACCGTTTGGGCCAATTATCGCATGAATTGACCCTTCTTTTACCCCGAATGAAACTTTATTTACAATAACACATTTCTGATCAATCGTGGGTATCGTTAAATCTCTCACTTCAAGAATCAATTTAATTCACTTGATAGGGAACTAATTAATTTTCTTTGTAAATTTCTTAAGATTATAAGTTTTAACTTGAATAAAAATTTAAATCAAAATGCTTAATCTAAGAATGAATTTCACTTTAATGATTTATAATAAGTTAATTTTAATAATTTAACCTCAATAAATAACATAAGAAGAAATTAGAATATTTTCAAAATTAGTATATAAAATAAAAATCTACACAATTGGTGAGAATTATAGTAAAAAAGGAATATGTTTGTCAGAAGGGAAAGAGATCTAGCATTATAATTGAGGATTTGACTGTTGAGATACAAAAAGGAGCAACCTTCGTTTTAGGTTTTGCTGGAATTGGATTAATTGGCCCTATTGTTGCTAATACTCTTATTGAACAGCTTACAGATATAAAAGAAATTGGATTTGTGACTTCTGAGTATCTACCCCCAATTTCAGTATTTTACGCAGGGGTTTTAAAACACCCATTCAGATTGCTCTATTCTCCGCAACACAATTTGATTATTGGCATATGCGAAGTCCCATTTCAAATTCCAACTGCTTATAATGACCTAAGCAAAACAATCTGTAATTGGGCTTTATCTGAGGATGTTAGAGCAAAAGAGATTATCATATTTCAAGGAATTCCACAGAGAGGTATCATTGATGATTACCCTGTTTATTATGCCGCAGAAGAAGAGATGATGGACCATCTAGAAAAATTCGGGATCAAAAAAGTCGAAAAAGGAATAATAGTAGGTCCTGAGGCTACTGTACTTAATGAAGCACTCACAAATAGATTGAATGCTTTTGCATTATTTACTCCCGTGTTGGAAATTCCTACCCCAGAAGGAGCTGCAAGCATTTTAGAAGTTTTAAATAAAATGTATAATTTAACTATTGATACTGCTTCTCTTATCGAACAAGGGAAAGAAATAAAAGCTAAAATGTTAGAATTAGCACAAAAAGCTCAGCAATATCAACAACAGCAGCAATTACCAGGAACAGGAAAAGAATATACTGGTTATTTCCAGTAATGGAACTAATTCTTTTATTTAATTCAAAATTTTTTTACTCATTTTTTAATGGATTTTTAATGAATAAATTTCAATTTTTGATATTCTATAAAAAATATATTTAAAATTTACATAACTTTTGACTAAGTAGATATAAATAACCTTATCGAAAACACTTTTTGAGGTAATTTTTTATTAAAGAAAAATTTATTCCTGTTCAGATTGATCAAGAACTATGTGTGAGATGTGAACGATGCTTAAGAGCTTGTAAAGCAAAAGCAATTTATTTTGACCATGGAATCAGAAAAGTTGATTATGTCAAATGTAAAGCGTGTTTAAATTGCGTTCAAGTTTGTCCGAGGAATGCTATGGAAGTGACTTCAATTACAAATCCAGATCAAATCGTTAGTATTAAAATTGATCATGAAAAATGTACTCTTTGTGAAAAATGCTTAGATGAAAATGGTAAATTCTGCCCTAAAAACTTATTCTATAAAGATCTTGTAAAAAAATTAGAAAAAGAAGAAGAAGGAATTAGATACAAGTTTAAAGAAATAGCAAAGTGCCAAGGATGTTTAAAGTGTGAACTTTCTTGCCCAGAAGGGGCAATTAAACCTACAAAATTCGAAGCTTGAAAAATTTAAGGGATCTGTTAATATTTTTCTTTTAACTTTTCCAAAATTATTGGTTTTATTTCAGAAAAATCTGATATTATAACAATGCCTTCCATCTTTCTTAACTTTTTTATATTTTCAAGTTCAATATCCCGTATCTTTAAAACTAAAGGACTTCCATCTGGTCGAGAAGTAACAATTGGTTCAGTGTCTTGATCAGATGGAAATATATAGACAGTCTGCCCCCCCTTAATAGCTTGAGCAATACAATTTGTAATCAATGTGTCAGCAATCCCATAGACAATTTTAGCCACACTATTTGCAGAAACAGGACACACTAAAAACATATCATACTTTCCAAGTTGTAACGGTCCAGCATAAAATGGAATGTTGGGTGTTATTTCTACCTTAACCTTTTTAACGGTTTCAGTCAATAGGAGCCATTTCTTATACCATTTAATAACCGCAGCACCTTCTTTCGACAGAATTACAGTTATATCAATATCATAATCATCTTGCAATTCTTTCATTAAATTAATTGATTCTTCTAATACATATCCTGTTCCAGTCATTCCGATCATTAGTTTAAAAGTCATTTTATTAAGTTTGCATTAGTTTTCTATTTATATTTTGTAATAAGAAGAATTAATAATTTAAGCATAATAAATATTTAATGATATTATTTTCAAAATTATTTACCTTAGATTTATGATGAATAATTCAAAATATGTTTATTTCGACAATGCTGCAACAACTCCAATGGACCCCAAGGTTATTGAAGAAGTAAGTAAACACTTTAAAGAGACTTATGGAAATTCTTCTAGTTTACATTCTCTGGGGCAAAAAGCGGGTCAAATTTTATTAAAATCACGTGAAACTATTGCTTCTTTAATCAATGCGGCAAGGGACGATATTTTTTTTACTTCATCAGGTACTGAAGCAGATAACCTTGCTATTTTTGGAGTTGCTTCAAAGAATAAAAAAAGAGGAAATCATATTATTACAAGTTCAATTGAACATCATGCTGTAGAAAATCCTTGCAGGGAATTAGAAAAAAAAGGTTTTAAAGTTTCTTTCCTACCCGTTGATAAATATGGCCTTATTAACACTAAAGATTTAGAGAATGCAATTACAAAAAACACTTTTTTAATAAGTATCATGTTTGCTAATAATGAGATTGGCACGATTCAGCCAATAAAAGAGATTGGAGCATTAGCAAATAAACATGACATCATCTTTCACACTGATGCTGTTCAAGCTTTCGGAAAGATTCCAATTGATGTAAATGAGATGAATATTGATTTGTTATCAGCCTCTGCTCATAAAATTTATGGACCTAAAGGCGTTGGAATGCTATATATCCGTAATAAAGGTGTAAAACAGGGTTGGGGTAAATTTATTGAACCACTCATGTATGGTGGAGGTCATGAGAGAGATATGAGACCAAGTACAGTAAATGTACCTGGAATTGCAGGTTTTGCAAAAGCGGTAGAGCTAGCTAAAGATGAAATGGAAGAAGAAACTCATAGACAAATAAAACTTAGAGATAAAATTATTAATTGGGTTATAGAAAATATTGAAGATAGTTATTTAAATGGACATCCTACACAAAGGCTTCCTAATAATGTCAATTTAGGATTCAGATACATAGAAGGCGAATCAATTGTATTGGATTTAGATATGGAAGGAATAGAAACATCAACTGGCTCTGCATGTTCGTCTAAATCATTAGACCCTAGCCATGTGCTTTTAGCAATCGGATTAAAGCCTGAAGAAGCTCATGGTTCTTTAAGAGTATCTTTAGGCAGATTTACTACAGAGGCTGATGTTGATTATTTTTTAACAAAATTACCAAATGTAATCGCAAGATTGAGGAAGATGTCTCCACTTAAAAAAGGAGTTAAATACATGTTTGATGAGAATGTTAAAACTCATCATCATTAATACGGGTTAAATTTTTAACGAATTATTCCCACTGTAGGGCTCCTTATTATCAGTGAGTAATTTCCACTACTACAAGATTATATTGCAATTAGAATCATAATTATAGATTTTTTTTAAGTTTCATTGTTATTCAACCATAAAATAAACTTAATAAAGATAAATACCCAATAGATAAGATTATATGGATTATTGCGAAGGTTGCACCAACTTTTAATAGTCTCTTAAAGCTAAAATTTTCTACATCATTGTTTTGAGCAATCTTTAATGTCATTACATCACAAGCTGCACCTTGAGGTATTAAATTCCCTCCAATATTTACAGCTATAATTAATGAATAATATAAAGGGATTGTAGGAAATCCAAAACCTTCGGGGAGGGGAGTGACTAATAGATTTACGATTGGAATAAAAACTAATGCCGTAGGGGTATTGGCAACAAATCCAGATACAAAACTAACAAGCACCAAAATAATTAAACTTACTAAGAAAGGATTTAAATTTTCAAATGGGATTCCTTTGAAGAGATCCTCAAAACCTGCTACTTCTAAACAGCCCACAATAACATATAATGAAATAAAGAAGAAGATGATTTCCCATTCAACATCTTTTAAAAATTCACCCATTTTCTTTTTAGTAAATTTTCTATTAATTAGCACTAATAAAAATGTTGAAAATGCTGCTGTAAGGTAAAGAAATGGCAAAATTGCAAATAATGCTATTGTTATAATGATTGCTATACTATTGAAGTAAAACATTTTTTTATCCGATATCATAACTCTAGCGTCAACTAAATCCAGAACGTATTTTTTTTGAAGATCTTCTATTTCAGGTTCCTTAGTCAATTGAAATCTATCTATTAAGAAGGCTGTAATAAATAAAAGGAAAAAAGAGAATACCCAATAATATGTGATAAAATAAATAGTATTTAGGTTAAATGCAGCAGCTATAATTATATTTTCTCCACTCGAAAATGGAGTGATAATTGATCCTATATTAATACAAATTGTCATTCCTAATAAATAAGTTCCAGCTTTTGTTTTTAGAAAACGGCATAAACGTATTACGACTGGCGCTAATATCAATACCACAACAACATCACTAATGATTGCTGCTAGAAGTGTTGTTATGAAACAAATTAGATAAAAAAATATTCTTCTATTACCTTTTGAGATTTTAAACAGTTTAACTGCTAAAAACTCTAAAATATTTGAATCTTGTGCAATTTTAGTGATAATACTCATACATAAAATAACTATAATTGCTTCAAATTCAATCTTCTCGATAAAATCAGTGATTGTTAGATTTTTGGCTATGCCAGTTATACTACCTGCCAAAAAACAGCAAAATAAAGAAATTACTACAAAATCAAATTTCTTTGAAGAATAACCGATTAAAACAATAGCAAAAATAGCAAAAATTACTATAAGGAGCCAGAGATCATCTAACATATTTAATGATTTATAAATTGAATTATAAAATAATTTTTATAAAAGTGAATTAATAATTTAAACTTGATTAAAATTAAGTTATGAGTAATTAATTAATCTAAAAATAAAAAGTAAAAGTTCTTAATGTAATAATAATTTCTCTTATAGATTATACTCAAGATTTTTCAAATAGGTAAATCCCTTTTGAATGGCGAAGTAATTTTTTTCAGATTAACTGATGTTGGGCGTAGTATTGATTTGAAAAGAGTAATGAATATTGTTCCTGCAATAGAAGACAAAAAAATTATTAAAACTAAAGATACTCCTTCTTATGTAGATTTTCCTGTTCCCTTACTTTTGGAGGTCACTCCGAAGATCGACTCTGAATTAAAAAATATTGAAGATATAACTCTTCATATCAAATTATATTCAGATGGTGTGATTTCTTTGATAGCAAGACTTATTTTTCGAGATTTTTCCTTTAGAGAATTACATACCTTGAGAAGAATCAGATTTAAGACCTCTGATGGCGAATTCCAAGTAAATAATTTTTTGAAATACCATCATAATAAAGTGTTTAAACAAATAAGAGATTGTATTGGGGAAGAGGGTTTTATATTTGGTGAATCTGAACATGAAAAATATACAATATTTTGCTTAACTGATGAATTAAATAACCCAAAGGAATTTGTTGAAAAAGAAAAAAAATATATTTCGGCTCTACTTATGGGTGAAAATCCTGAACTAAACCTTAGTGAAGAACAAATTGGAAAAACACTTAATCAATCTTTTTCATTTTTAAAAAATGATATTTTAATACTTGATTTTGAAAGAGGATTAATAATAGATCCTAACAATGATTATGAAGATATTCTACTCGTTCTCGAAATTGCTAATTATCAATTACTTGAATTACGTGTTTTAGATAAGTTATTGGATCGAAGATTAACAATAGCAGAAGAAGATATACGCAAAATTTATTTTAAAACTCGTAGTTTATTTAGAAGATTTAAAAGTAAGGTTGGGCGATTAATTCGATTAAGATACGATTTATTATTTTTGTTAGAAAACATTGAGAATGTTTCAAAATTAATTGGAGATTTTTACCTAGCTGAGATATATACACATTTAGCAGATTTATTTCAATTAAAACAATGGAGTAATAGTATAAGAAATCGGCTTGAAACATTAGCAAATATATATAATGTCTCGCAAACAAATATCAATGAAAAATTTCTGCTTTATGTTGAAATCCTGCTAAGTTTTGTCTTTATTATGGAATTTATACTACTCCTTTTAGATTTTTTCATATAATTTTTAAAAAAAAATTCTCGACAATATGCAAATACTACATCTATTATATTCCAATTCTCTTGGCTGCTACTTCAAGAATCTTGTTTAGCATATCCTTATAAGAGATTTCTGCAAAATTACACATTTTTGCTAAGTGCCCATCCCAACACCAACCTGGATTTGGATTAACTTCTAGAAGCTTTGGATTTCCTTTTGCATCCAAACGCCAATCAAACCGAGCGTAATCTTGACATTCTAATCTTTCAAATAACTTAAGAGAACAATTTTCTATGATTTCAATTATATTTTGTGGAAGATCTGCTCGAATAGACTTAATATTCCAATATGGAGAATCTGGTAGCCATTTCGCCTCATAACCACATATTTTAGGCAATTCTGGAGGAAGATTTGAATAATCCTCTTCGACTGTTGGTAGCAGAATATATTCATCAGGTGGATTTCCGATAATTCCAAGAGTAAGGTCTTTACCAGTAAGGAATTGTTCAACTAAAATTGGTTTATCATAACCAAATTTTTCCCGAATTTCCGATATTGCAGTTAATAGTTCTTCTCCATTGTGAACTATGCTATTCTGCGTGATACCAAAACTTGAATCTCCAAAATTAGGTTTCACAATAGCAGGAAAATATAAAGGTAGATCTATGATTTTGTCACCAGGTTTAATATAAATAGCTTCAGGAACGGGAATTTCTAATTCTTTTGCAATCCCACGTACTAAAGATTTATCATAGCAAAAAGCGAGACATTGAGGACCAGATCCTGTAAATGGGATATCTAGAATTTCCAACAATGCAGGAACGTGTAACTCCTTTCTTGCATTATTAAAAAAACCTTCATCACATAAATTAAAAACAAAATCAAATTTTCCTTTTAAATTTTGTAAATCTTGAATAAGTGTACTGTGATTATCTAAATATGAAAAACTATAATCAGGAAGTTCCTTTAATGCACCTTTCAATTGATTTATAGTATAAAAATCATCATCATCAAATTTATGCAAGGGTTTAAGTAAATCTGGTTTATTAGGGTCTCCAAATATTACTACTACTTTTTTCCCAGCTTTAATATCCTTTTTTTTTTCTATTGTCCACTCTTTTTTAACTTTAGCTGTAATAATAATTCTTTTTTCCATCATTCCTAAATCTTGGCCCCGTTGAGAATCAGGACTGATTGAATTATGGAAAATTATATCACTAAAACCTACTTTTTCGAGTAATTTTGAAATTGTGTTTTTTGAATATAATCTTTCTGAATAAAATTGATCCACTAATACTCCTTTATTTACATGAGTAATTACTTCTCTTGAAATCAGTTTTTGCTTATCTAAAGATAAAGATCTTTCCCTACATACGAATAAATTCTTATCAATCCATTCCCATGAGCGTTGTTGATAATTGTTTTTTACATATTCTCCATCTGTTAGATCTACCAATAAACTTCCCCAAGGTTTTAAAACTCGGAAGACTTCTTTTAAAACCAGTTGATCATCATTTATTGTTTCAAAATAACCAAAACTATTTCCTAAAATCATAACAGCATCAAAACTATCTGGATGATAAGGTAGTTTTCTCGCATCACCTTCTCGAAATTTACATGAAGCACCATACTTTTTTGTATCTGATTTAGCTTTTTGAATTAAAAATCTTGAGCGGTCTAACCCAAATACATTTTTGAAACCTCTAATTGATAATTCCAGAGAATGTCTTCCTTGACCACAACATAGGTCTAGAATATGGTGTCCTGATTGAATATTCATGACTTTTATAAAATAATCGACCTCAGATTGAGTAATACTTTGATCGTCTACTACATCGCCATCTGTTTTTAAATAATAAGCATTAAATATCCTTTTCCACCAATCTTTTTTAACATAATATTCTAAATCCGGAACTGGACCAAGGCATTTTTCCGTACTTTTTTCTTTATTTTCAAAACTTCTTTTTTTATTATGTATACCTTTACTTTGTGCTGTCATTATTATATATAAAAAGAATTCTTATTTTTGATAAAAATTGATTAAAATAAAGCTTTTTGAGGTTAAATAAAGAAATTGAATTTGTTATATAATCTCGAACAGGAATCGCACAGGTATCAATACTTCTTATAAATTCAATGCTAATGTTATATAACATCTATAATTTTATCGATCGCTCGAGATATGTATTTTAAATTTGATTATAATTAATTAAATTAAAAAGTTATATTTGAAGTTTAATAAGATTAAACTCATTTAAAAATATTCCTTTTTTTTTATAACTAGTAAAACTAAATTTAATGAGATTGAATCTCTCATATTTCGTACAATAACCCATTAATAATTTGAAGTAAGATAAAAATTGGAGTGATGGAAATAAATATGAATTTAGTGTGTTATTATTTCTTCTTTTTGATAATATTTTAGAACATTGAGTAATTTCGGGTAATAATTTTATCTTAACTTTTGAAAGTAATTAATTTTTACAAAAGAAAATTTATTATTTTTCTTTTTTATTGAAAGAACTAATTTACTCAAACTTATTCAAGGTATTAAGAAAAAAATAGAATTTAAAAAGTTAATCTTGAATTAAACTTTATCTTTCTTTAAAATAAGTAGAATTAATTAAAATACAATAAAAATTCACTATTAAAAGTATCATAAGTACGCATAGACAATTTTAAATTTCATTAAATCTCAATTAAGCTTTTTTATCTTAATTATTGTATTTAAAATTAGAAACATTTAAATATATAATATGTTTTTAATCGTAATTGAATATATATATTATTTTTAATCTAACATAAACGAAAAAAATGGAGAAATAAAATGACCGGAAAAAAGAAGGATGATGAGGAAGATTGGGACGAGGATGATGACTGGGACGAGGATGACGAGGATAGCGAGGAAGATTGGGACGAGGATGATGACTGGGACGAGGATGACGAGGAAGATTGGGACGAAGATGACGAGGAATATTAAAACTCAATAAAACTCTCAAGAAACTACACATAATTCTAAACAATTTTTTTAGATAATCTATTCATCTTTTTCATCTAGAACACTAAAATATAGAAAAATCAAAAATAATGAATAATCAAAAATATTTAGCAATTCTTATTTTAATCGGAGGAAAAAGTACTCGTTTTGGTACTGAAAAACCAATTATTGAATTTTATGGAAAGCCACTAATTTTACATCAATTAGACATTTTATCAAAATTTGACCAAGATATCTATTTAGTTGCTCATTCTGAAGAACAAATATTTAACTATCGTAAACAAATAGAGTTCCCCAAAGATATTAATTTTATTGTTGATGATAGAGAGATTTTTGGACATGCTAAAATCTTTAAACCAATATTAGGAATCTACTCTGGTTTTAAAGAATTAAATAGATTAGGTTTCGAAAAAGCATTTCTATTATCGTGTGATATGCCATTAATTAATCTAGAAGTAATTAATCTAATGATTAATGAATCTCAAGGATATGATTGTTGTATTCCAAAATGGAATAACGGATTTTTAGAACCTTTTTTTGCTATTTATCCTGTTGAAAAAGGATTTCAAAAAGCTAAAGAAATTCTAATTACTGAAAATTATGGATTAATTAATTTTATTGATAAGAATTGGAAAATAAATTATGTTTCTGTAGAGAATTCTATTCAAAAATTAGATAAGAATTTAATAAGTTTGATAAATGTTAATGGGCCAATAGATCTCGTAAAATTATTAAAGTTAAATAATTGAAAGTTGAATTAAATAAATAAAAATCTAAAAGAGAGATACAAATTGAATGGAAATGATTTTAAGTATTGTTTTTTAAAAAATGATATCTTTTACATTAAAGATGAGTTAAAAACAAAAGGAAAAGTATATGGAATTGCTACTTTAAATCTTAAAGAAATTAATGCGCTTGCAGAATGTATAGATTTACAATCTGTTGCCTCGACAGCTTCTCCAAAATTTAGCCAGAGAATAGAGAGCTTTCTATTACCCCGGATTGACGAGATAGTCAGAATAATTTATACAATAAAACCTCTTCCTGATAGTTTTCAAATTGAATTTTCAAAAGAGAATTTAGATGACATTATTAAAAGCCTCAGATCTAGTAGTGTTGTTATAGGATTAAAAGATAGAGGTTATTCTGTTGATATATTAAGTGTCGCATTGAAAAAAACCAAATTTGAAAAATATAGATAAGTTGGAGAAGAAGAAAGAGTTAGATTAAAACCTAGATACTTTTAGATATAATCTCCTTAAAATAATGTAAAAAATCATAATCGTTATTTTATTTGATATATATCATTAATTAAATGAATATTGAGGAATTTAAATTTTCAGATAAGACAATCTTTATTCAAAAGATAGAGAAATTAGACTCTTCATTTAAGATAAAGTCTTATGAAATTAAATTGAAATTGATGGAAGATAAAAAAATTCCTCAAAAAAATATTAAAGATGTTCTTAAAAATCTATTTTTTAAAGATAATCTTATTTCAGGTAAAACTAAAAACTCAATCTCTAAAATAATCTACTCAGAAATCGATAGAATTATCATTTTAATCACCTTAAGTGGAAAAGATATAATTAGAAATCGAGATAGATTGGTTCAAAATTACGGTTGGTTTTTTTTTATATCAGAAAACGATATAGATCAAAAAATCTCAAAAAAGGATAAAGTTAAAAAAAAAGAAAAAAAAAAACAAGAAGTAACAATTAGTAGTGATGAATTCCAATATGAAGATTTGAGAATTTCTTTAAAACAAAAAGAAAATATGCGTCCACTTTATCATACTAAAGAATATAGACATTATGTTAAATTAATTAAAGCTGAAAATATACAACAGATGCCGATAAAAGATGTTCTTTACGATTTCTTTTTTAAAAACGAACTAGTTCCAATAGAAGAAAAAAAGGGAATTAGAAAAATTATTTATTATCAAGAAGATAAGACTGTTGTTATCAAATCACTTCTAGGAGATGAGATGTATGAAAATTTAGAGAGTCTTGTCAAGATATACGGCTGGTATTTCTATATTACAGGAGTGCCCGTAGGAGAGAGTGATATTTCAATAGCAATTGATAAGATTGAGAAAAAATTTGATTTAGATTATTTTTCCAATATTTCACTAATTGAAAATGGAGCCAATCCAAACAACATTAGAGTTACAATTTACCCTATAATATTAAAACCAAATCATAATAGTCATATCTTAGGATTAGGAAAAATGAACATTTTATTAGATTGCGGTCTTTCGGAAAAAGACGAAGAAAAAGGGATAGATGGTGATTTTAGATATATTGAGGAATACTTGCAGAATCTTTCTCAATACATCATAGAAGAGGAAAAAGAAAGGAAAGAAATTATATCTGAAGATTTTGATAAAACTACTCTTGATAATATTCCTTTGAATCCTAAAATTGATGCGATTTTTATCTCGCATAGTCATTATGATCATGTTTCTGGGTTAAAAGAATTGATTAGAATGTTCCCAGATATTCCTGTGTTATGTTCTCGCATAACTTTAGATTTATATCTCTTACGAGATTCGGGTTTTTTAAAACAAGAAAAAAATGATGAGATTGAAGAACCAGAATATCGAAATATAATTAAAAATGTTATTTATGTAGAAAATGGTACAAAGATAGAATTTAAAGAAAAAAACTGTTTCCTTTCCTTTTTCCATGCTGGACATATGCCAGGTGCATTAATGATGCAAGCAAAGGTGAATGATTTTAAATTCTTATACACAGGAGATTATACATATATAGATGTTACTCCTTTTGCCGGGACAAGAAGATTCCTCGAACAAATCTCGCGCCCAATTGATTATTTACTGATCGATGGTACTGCTGCTCAAGAAGATTTTGGAAACATATCTGATCAGTTTCACAGTTTAATTTTATTCCTTGAACAAAAAGCAGAATATGAAGATAATTCTTTAATTGGAGCAGATCCTTCAAGTTTAGCTATTAGTTTTATGTTAATTTTTTGGCGATATTTCAGAAAGCTTCAGTTAAAGCGTGGGTTCAAAAAACGTCCTAACATTTATGTAGACATGATGGTGAGGAAGAATATCCAAGTAATAAACCATCGTTATGAATACATATATGGCCCAATTTCAAGGTTAATTAAAGATAAAGCAAATCCTTTTAATAGTATAAAATTTCGATGGTTTGATCAATCTAATCTAAACTTTTTACGGAAGAAAAATAATATAATTATTTCACATCCACCAGATCTTTCTTATGGATTAATTAGGAATATTATTAATGTAGTAGGGCGCAGTCCTCATAATTTTGTTTTTCTCGCAGGATCGATTCATGAATCCCCGGGTGTAGAATTAATTGAAGGAGCAAATGAAATTGAATTTTTCGAGACATGGAAAATGCCATTCCGTGCTTTCCTGCTCAATACTTTTGCCCCTCACATTAAAATTAACCTTCATGCTGATAAAAATCAATTGAAAGAAATGATAAATAGTCTAGAGCCAAAGCAAGTCTGTTTTTTCCATCAATCTGCTAAAAAATTAACAGAAGTAGTACAATATGTAAAAGAATTAGGTGTTGAGAAAGTTTCATTACCAATAAAAAGAAAGCTTTTAATATTGAATTAATAAAGGTTATATTTTAAAATCCAACCATAAAGCTTTTAGTCAATTGTCTATTTTTTTTCATAGAAAAATTTGATTATTTTGGTGATTAGATATATATTCTGAAAAAGTAATGGAGCACTTTAAAAATCCACGAAATATGGGTGAAATGAAAAACCCTGATTCAATAGGAGAAGTAGGAAATCCTGTTTGTGGTGATTTAATGTATATTTATATTAAAGTGAAAGAAAAGAATGGAGAAGAAATTATTGATGACATATCTTTTCAGACATTCGGGTGTGCTGCTGCCATTGCTACATCATCTATGGTTACCGAGTTGGCTAAAGGAAAAACTCTGGAAGAGGCTAGCAAAATCACACGGGATAATGTTGCTGATTCTTTGGATGGTCTTCCTCCAATAAAATTGCACTGCAGTAATCTAGCTGCTGATGGATTGCAGGATGCGATTAAAAAGTACAGAGAAAAAAAGAAATGATCACTTATTATCAATTTTCTGATTATTCATAATTTAAAGTCTTAATTCTATATTTTAAACAAAACTTATATTTGAAATTCCACTTAAAGAATCACATTATTTTTTTGAAACTGAATTATATCTAATTATTTAACCATGGCAATTGTATATCATTTCGCAAATCCAGACATTTTAAATATTATTCGTTTGGTAGCTTTTCTATTTCTTACATATGCCGGATTTAATATTAAAAAAAGAAATGAAGATTTCAAGAGCCCAATCCTCTTTTTAATAGGTGGCCTTATTGGTGTGATATGGTATATAGCCTTTTTTTTTATTCCAGCATTTATGTTTACTACACCACCAACTGCAGCAGAAATTCAATTTGGTGATACTTATATTTTTGTCTTACACTATTTAGTTCCATCGTTAATTCTTATGGGCATTATTGGTTTCATTAATATCATTCTTGGATTAAAGAATAAAGGAAATTATGGATTATGGTTATTAATTTCAGGTATTTTGTTTATAATTTCTGTCTTATTAGATCTTTTTCCTTCAATTTCTAATTTAATAGATTTAATATTAAGTATTATAGTCTTTATTGGATTTGCTCTTTCATCATTCTTTTATTTGTATTTTAGTATTAAATTTAAAAATCGTTATCTTATTACTTTCAGTGTTTTATTTATATTTTCAGTAATCTTTTCTGCTTTTAGGCTTAATCTTTTTATTCCTATATATTAAAATCTATACAAGTTAATATTATGAATTTTTCTAAATCAATAATTGATATAATTGGAGAGCGAACATCTCGTAGAACTTATTCAGGTAAACCTCTTGAGAATGATATAAGGGAAAAAGTTATTAAAATATTAGAAATCAATCCGTCAGAGAGTCCTTTCAGTAACTATGCTGGAGAAGTGAGGTTTAAACTTGTTAGTATTCCTGAATTTGAACCTAGCGAAAAGAAGAAGTTAGGGACTTATGGATTCATTAAAGGAGCTCAAGATTTTATAGTAGGAGCGGTTAAAAAATCTCAATTCTGTCGAGAACATTATGGATACCTTAT
>JBHLNW010000111.1:0-10776 GCA_048941185.1 Promethearchaeota archaeon | reverse complement strand
TATTAAAGTTGAACCCTTCTGGATTGAATTTCTTCGCGATAATGTAAGAGCAGAATTAATTTACCCTCCAATCCTTCGTTTAAAACTAAATAATACAGGATTCGGATTAGAAAGTGGAGCTTTAGGATTAGTTAAAGAATATTCAAATAGTTTTATTGATTTTATTATTAATAATAAAAAAAGAAGAAAGGGGAAGTAAGTTATGAAAGTGATTTTGTATATTGATTATAATATATTGGAGTATTCTCTATGAATATCGAGATGTGGTTATCTGGTTTTTTTTTTCTGTTTATTATAATTACAAACTTGGCAAGTAATGTTTTTGGTTATAAAACAGTGGGTGATGTGGACGCGGAAGATCAATTACAATTTATTTACAAAAGTCCAACAAAGTTCAAAATTGGAGTAATCATAATTCTCATAGAGCATTTAGGCATAATCTCTCTTGCAATAAGCCTATTTATTGCTTTTAGCCCATACAACATAATACTTGGGATTATTTGGTGTGTATCTCGAATAATAGAAGCGTTGATTCAAGTTTATGACAAAAAAAGTTATTGGGGACTTTTTAATTTAGCAATTAAATACTCGAGTATTAGTGCAGAAAAAGATGTGTTAATTGATTCTAGTAATAGGATTTTTAAGAAAAAGAAATTTAGATTTGCAATTGCACAAATCTTTTTCTCTATTGGTACGCTTGGATATTCAATGCTGTTTGTTATTTATAATATAGTACCACTCTTTATTGGATGGTTTGGAATTGTTGCTAGTATTCTCTATGGTTTAGGAAGCGGAATGTTTCTTAGAAAATCCAGTATTAAGGCATTGTGGAGCGTTGGGGGGTTGTTAATTTTAATTTTTGAACTAACTTTGGGAATATGGCTGCTCTGGTATTCTATAATTGTCCCATAACCAATAGATTTCTATAAATAATGATTAATGATTAATACCTAAAAAAATATAAGCAAAATTGTGAAAAAAATGGAAAAAAATAGTAAAAAAATGAAAGCTATAGTATATGAAAAATACGGTCCTCCTGAAGTATTAAAGATGATGGAGGTTGAAAAACCTATTCCAAAAAATAACGAAGTGCTCGTTAAGATCCATGCAACAACAGTCACAAAGGGGGATTGGACTTTTCGAAATGGTTTTACTCGATTCAATCCCGTGGTAACTTTTTTCGCGCGATTATCATTTGGTTTAAAAGGACCAAAAAAAGTAAAGATACTAGGACTCGAGTTAGCAGGGGAAGTTGAAGAAATAGGAAAAGATGTAAAAAAGTTTAAAAAAGGAGATCAGGTCTTCGCTACCCCAGGATTTCGTTTTGGAGGTTACGCTGAGTATATTTGTTTCCCTGAAGAAACTGAAAAAGGAAGGTTTTCGAAGGATGGGATTGTAGCACCAAAACCAACTAATATGACTTTCGGAGAAGCTGCCCCTGTTGCTGGCGGGGGATTAACGGCATTGACTGTGATAAGAAAAGGAAATATCCAGAGTGGACAAAAAGTACTTATCTATGGTGCGTCTGGAAGTGTAGGTACTTATTCGGTGCAACTTGCCAAGCACTTCGGGGCAGAGATCACTGGCGTTTGTAGCACCACTAATTTAGAAATGGTGAAATCATTAGGCGCTGATAGAGTAATTGATTACACTAAAGAAGATTTTACTCAAAGTGGTGAGTTATATGACGTTGTGTTTGATGCTGTAGGAAAAGCTTCGCCTTCGAAATGTAAAAAATTACTAAAGAAGAGAGGAATCTATTTAAATGTTAACAAGGATTCGGGTGATGGTAAATATATAAAATATGAAGATTTTATATTCCTAAAAGAGCTTGTTGAAGCTGGAAAACTAAAATCTGCCATAGATAGAACGTATTCATGGGAACAAATAGTTGAAGCTCATAGGTATGTTGATAAAGGACATAAAAAGGGTAATGTAGTAATAACGGTGGTAAAGGAATCATGAAAGCAGTAGTATATGAAAAATATGGACCTCCAGAAGTTCTTAAGCTAACAGATATAGAAAAGCCTACTCCAAAGGACAATGAATTACTGGTAAAAGTCCATGCAACAACAATATCATTTGGTGTGATAATTGCTAGAAGTGGTAAACACCCTGATTCCAAGTTTTTTACTTTCGCAACAAGATTAATATTTGGCATCAGAAAACCAAAAAGAACTATATTGGGATATGAGTTAGCTGGGGAAGTTGAAGAAGTTGGAAAGAATGTAGCATTATTTAAGAAAGGTGACCAAGTTTTTGGAACTACCACAGGATTGAAATCTGGTTCTTATGCGGAATATGTATGTTTACCTGAAGAATGGAAGCAAGGGGTGGTTGTAATAAAGCCAGCTAATATGTCTTATGAGGAAGCTGCTGCCGTCCCAATTGGTGGAATGACAGCATTATATATACTTAAAAAGGCAAATATTCAGAAAGGTCAAAAGGTTCTTATATATGGTGCTTCTGGAAGTTTAGGGTCCTTTGCAGTGCAGCTTGCTAAGTATTTTGGGGCAGAAGTTACTGCTGTGTGCAGTACTAAACACTTAGATTGGGTACAAAATCTAGGAGTCGATAAAATAATAGATTATACGAAAGAGGACTTTGCCGATAGTGGTCCGATTTATGATGTAGTTTTTGAGGCGGTAGGTAAGATTTCTTCCTCACATTGTAAAAGAGCTTTAAAGGAAGATGGAATTTATCTTACTAGTAAATCTCCGACAAAGGAAATTACTGAAAACTTAATTTTCGTAAAAGAGATTATTGAGGAAGGTAAGTTAAAACCAGCTATAGATAAAATTTACCCTATGGAACAAATTGTCGGGGCTCATAGGTATGTTGATAAAGGGCATAAGAAAGGAAATGTAGTGATAAAAGTAGTGGAGTGATATAATCATGGAAGATGTAAAGATTATAATTGCATTTATATGGGTAGCAACAATGCTAGTTTATCTTTTAGGAGATGTGCTAAGGATTTATGCTGGGGAATTTAAGCCAGGAGAGGTAGATGGTAAAAAAGTATCTCTTAATATGTATTTAGGAATGGCAGTAATAATGGTGATTCCTATTATTATGGTTGTTCTAACTCTGATACTGAACAATCCTGTGAATAAGTGGGTAAACATCATAGTAGCTATATTCTTTTTCATATTTAATCTCGTTGGGATTAGGGGATACAAGGCTTTTGATGTATTCTTAATTATAATAAGTTTAGGGTTTAACGTCCTGACTGTTTGGTATGCATGGAATTGGGTCTAATTTAAGGTTTTTGAAACTAAAACCTTTATTTGAAAAATATCGATCACCTGATGTTCTTCAGTTTAAAGAACTGGGTTTAATCAGGATTAAACTGAGCAAGATTATATAAATATAAATAACAAGTAAATATTATAAATTAAAAAAAAAGTGAAAAAAAGTTGGAGGACTTCTCTTGAGTCTCGTAATATGGATATCTGGCTTTCTTTATCTGTTAATCTTGGCTCTACAAATTGTAATGGCAGCATTTGGGTATATATTAGAACCAACACCGAAGCATTATGAATCAGACTACAAGCTACAAAATTTTAACAAAGATCCAGGAAAATTTAAAATAGGAATTGGAGTAGCACTCATAGAACACATTTGCGTTATCTCACTAGCTATAATGTTGTTTTTTGTTATTAGTCCATTTAACATATTACTTGGAATTGTTTGTCTTATCTTTCGAGTATCAGAAGGCGTTATCCAGGTCTATCTTGAAAAGGACTACTCGGGACTCCTTAATATAGCAAAAAATTACTCCGTCAGCAGTGGTACGGAGAAAGAATCGTTGATGGATTCATATCGTCGCATTCTTAAAGCAAAAAGCACTAGATTCGCATATGCCATGATTGGGTGGTCAATTGGTACACTTGCAATTTCAATTGTGTTAGTTTCCTATGCGTTAGCAATCCCCTTTATTGGATGGTTAGGAATTGTTACCAGCATTTTAATTGGCTTCGCTAATGGGATGAAACTTCTAAAACCTAACATTAAAATTTATGAAAATATCTCATCTTTTAGTGGCTTATTGGCGATTCTATTTGAAATACTCATCGGAATTTCCCTAATGTTTTTTCCACCCATCATTTCATAACTAATATTTTTTTTTATTTCATTCTTTTTCATCATTAATTAAATATCTAATTAGGTTGTAGAAATTGGACGAAGAAAAGATAATCGAAACAGAAAATCTTAAGAAATATATTAAAAAGCTAGAAATTGATATTTATGGTATTGCCGACATGAATTTATTGAAGGAAATGGAAACGGGGCTTACAATAGATTCGAAGAAATTCTTAAAGATGTTTCCATATGCTATTGTATTAGGTGCTCAATATGGAAAATTAGGTAAAAAAGCCTCTGGTGGCAAAACCGCATTATTTTTAGAAGAAGCTGCGTTTTCTATAATGGAATACTTAGAAGATAAGGGTTATAGGCAACTTATTATTCATACTGAGGATGAGTTTGATCCTATTAATCGGTTAGGATTTATATCTCTTAAAATCTTAGCAAAAACAGCAGGAATAGGTTGGCAAGGTAGATCGCTTTTAATTATATCTCCAGAATATGGTCCTTTACATCGATTAATTGCAATTTTAACAGACCTACCACTTCAAACAAATCAAGTAATAAAAAATGAATGTGATGATTGCCGAAAATGTATAGAAGCTTGTCCTCAGAACGCACTTACATTTGTTTCTTTTGAAGATCATCCCTCATGTAGGGAGGATGTTTTAAAGATTAAGACTTGTTTAGGAGATAACGGATGTCTGGTATGTATTTTATCCTGCCCATGGTTAAAAAAGTCTCAGAAAAATAAAACATGAAGTTAAATCAATATTCTAATTCTGGATGTTTTTATGGTAGAATTTAAAGTGTAATCGATCAATCAACATATAAAAGAGAGAATTATCTTAAGATTATCAAGAATAAACAATTTCAATTATAGAAATATCTTCTACTAAATAATTAAACTGATCATTTCTGTAATAAGATGGAAAAAAAAAGAAGAATACCAAATAAAATACAAGGGCTGGTACTATTTAAGAAAACTTACCAGTTGAAAAAGACTGATAGCTATACGGTTGAAATAATTAATAAAGAAGATAAAATTAAATTTTCGAGTAATTTAAGGCCTCAAGCTAATCGTTATATATATACAATTGTTTTAAATAATGATGGTTCTTCTCCGATTTCCAAAGTTAAGATTAAAGTAATATCTCCCAAATTCTTAAATTATTTTGGTTATTTTCCTCTAACAATAAATATGCTTCCTGTAATTGAAGAAAATAAAGATAAGGTTAAAAACATAGAGATAATATTTGGTGAATTAAAAGAAAAAGGTTCTCAAGAAATACATCTTCAATTCACACCTTATATTTCACCCTCTACTGGTGAATTTAAATCAATTATAACATATGTTAATAACAAGGGGAAATTGAAAACGTTAAGACCTAAATCAATTAAAATAGAAATTGAAGAATTGATAATAACGCCTAAGATAATTCCAAGTTCACAAATCAGAGAATTTACACGATTAACCGGTACTATTAGAGTTCTAATGAGTTATGGTATTGGAATAAGAAAGAAAGTAAATTTAATCGATATCGTAGAACATATTTTACAGGCTCAAAATCTCCAACTAATAACAAAAGATAAAGAAAGGGGAATGTTATGGTTCTGTGGGACGGAAACTCAATCCAGTAGTGATATTTTAGTATTTAGCAAAATAGATTTAAATCGGATAGAAATCATAATATATTCTAAAAATCCTATAATTCTTGCCTCATTTTTGTTTTTATTTTCTAATATCCTTAGAGAACAGTTGTCAATTTCAAAAAAGATTTTGAAAAGGATTTTAAAATCAGAAATAAAAATTTTTGAATTAGTTTGTATTAATTGTGGTACTATCCTTTCACGCTTTCCAAGAAAAGGTGAATCTATTATATGTAATAAATGTGATTATGAACAAATCGTTTGGTAAAGTTCTTATAATCAATTATGTCTGAGTTTTAACATTTTTAATGGTAATTTTGGAATGTGGATGAAAGATTCAAACACTTTTATTGCATGTTGTACAGATAATCATTAATTTACTTCAATATTCTTTCTACTCTTCAGTAAAATAATTTCCCTCAATTCATGGGACAAATAGGAAAATAATCCAGTACATTCATAATAAACTTATTTTCTATTAATTTCCGTGAAAAGAATGACAAACTGGTTAGTAATTTCCAAAATATTTAAATATATGTATTATTATTAATGTTCTTGAACGAAATTTCGACAAATTTGGCATGTGGGTATGAAAAATTCTAGTAAGGGTTTGTGGGCAGTTTTTCTCAGTTTAGGGGTTTTAGTCATTCCGGGGTTAACTTTAACTTTAGCCGGTTCTATAAATGTAAAAGGTTCTGAAGAGCCTGACGAAAAAAAAGAAATTCCAAATAAGGATAAAAAAAAAACCATAGAAGCCATTTGTGATATTAATCCTAATAAACTCAATATGAGAAGTAAGGGAAAATTTATTACAGTATACCTTGAAATAGCTAATGATTATGATGTATATGATATTATTCTTGAAGAAATCTTACTAAATGACTTTTTGAATTTCGAAAGCAAACCGTTTAATATAGGTGACTGGGATAATGATAATATTCCCGATTTAATGATTAAATTTGATAGATCAGCAGTAATTTGCTTTTTACTTACTCTCGAACCATTACAATTCTGGGAGGTGACAATAACAGGAAAATTATTTGATGGAGTAAAATTTAAAGCTACTTCTGTGATAGAATTATTAAATTTCTAAAACAAATCAGTGACTTTTCCAGCAAAACTGGATGTCACTTTTTTTTTAAATTTTTAAAAAAAAACATATTCTAAATTTTTGATTTTAATATTATTTAATTTGAAGTTATATGGAGATCATAACCATATTACTTAAAGATTTATTATTAAAAGCAGAGAAAAATAATAGAGCTGTTTATCTAAAAGTTCTGAAAACTAACATTAAGGCACAGAATTTGTATCAACGGCTTGGTTTCGTAGTAAAAGAAGAGATTGAAACGCATATAAAAATCATTTATAAAAAATTTTAAGGGTTAATCCGACCTATAGCTCGAAATGGCAATGATGCATTGAATTTTTCATAATCATAAATTCTCCTCCCATCTACTAAATTCGGTGTTTTCATATGTTTCTTAAAGTCCTCCGGAGTCAAATTTTTAAATTCTTCCCATTCTGTAATCAATAAAGTACACTCAGATTCCTTAAGAGCTTCTTCTAAGGACTTGGAATATTTTATTTTGTCTCCTAACTCTTCCTCTGCAGTTTGCAAGGCTTTTGGATCGTATCCAACGATATTCGTAACTCCTCTTTTCTTTAATTCGGTTACAACCCTTATACTTGCGGCTTCTCTCATATCATCTGTTCCGGGCTTAAATGAAAGTCCTAATAATGTTACCTTTTTATCTGATAATTTTCCTGCTAAATCTTCAGCTAAATCAACAATATGTATAGCTTGATCATCGTTAATATCCAACACTGCTTCTAGTAGTCTTGATTGATACCCTTTGGATTTTGACCATGCTTTTATTGCATTAACATCCTTGTGAAAACATGAACCACCAAAACCAACGCCTGCTCCTAAAAACCTTGGATTTATTCTATAATCAAGCCCAACACCTTTCATTACTTGAACAATATCTACGTTTGGCACTAATTCTGCAAAATTCGCAAATTCATTTGCATAACTTATTTTAGTGGATAAAAGACAATTATTTCCATATTTTACCAATTCAGCACTTTCCAAATTCATCCGCAATATGGGGCAATCTTTTAAAAGATCTCCGTAAAAATATTCATAAAATTCTTGAAGCATGGCACCACTTTTTTCATCAAATTCTCCTATTACAATCCTATCAGGATGTAATGTATCTTCAATCGAACGGCCTTCTGCTAAAAATTCAGGTTGCATACACAATCCATAATCTTTTCCAGGTATTTTACCCGAAACTTCAGATATAATCTTTCCAACCAAATTTCTCGTTGTTCCAGGTACAACAGTAGATCTTACTACTACTAGGTGGTATTTATCTTTTTTCTTTAGCGCTTCTCCTATTTCTTTTGCAGTACTTTCAATATAACTTAAATCTATACTTTTATCCTCACGCATAGGTGTTCCTTGAGTAATCATGGATATATCTGTTTCTATCACAGCTTTAACCGGATCTATAAGACATAATAGAAGCTCTGGATTATTTTTTTTAATATCATTCATTATTTCCTGTAAGCCTGCTTCAAAAAAAGGAGCTTTTCCCTTATTTATAATATTTGCCTTTCTCTCATTATGGGTAGATGCTAATACTTTTATATCTTTGTTAGCAAAACAAGCCGCCGAGCAGAGTCCTATAAATCCTGTCCCTAAGATTGATACACTATATTTATACATTTTAATTCTAATTCAAGATTTTAGATAATAACAGAAATATTGGATTTAAGTTTAAATCTTTTGATTTCCTCATTTCGTAATATTCTGAAACAATTCTAAGAAAAATTTATATCAATCAGAAAATTGTATTAAATCTATAAAATTTCAAAAAAGATTTTAGAAAAATGAAAGATTTGAGAAAAAATTTAAGGATTTCTAATATAGCTTTAGATGCTGTAAATAGATTTCTTTCCGATGACAATAATCCTCTCATTAATGATTTATTTACAATTATTGAAAAATATGGAGGGGTCGATGAAATTAATAAAAAAGCTAAAGACGCGAGAAATCTTGATAATTTATTGGATAGGTTAAGAAAGAAACAACCAAATTATTTCCAAGATATTAATTGGCTGATTAATCAAAAAGAAAAAAATGCTTTTATTAGTATATTAGATTATAGAAAGAAGATTCTTGGAGATAAATTAAAGGATATGAAATTTGATAAAGGTTTTGCTGTTACTTTAGAACTTTCAGCATGTCAATATTTTCCATTCCTGATAGATATGGCAAAAGCAGCTATTGAAGAACAAAATTTAGTACCAGGAAGAATAATTCGGGTTAGAAAAATGAAAGAACAAGAGGACGATGGTGATCTACTTGCTATGGCTGCTGCGATGCAGGTTATAGGGGCTACTTATGTAGAAACCCTTGACACAAAGGGAACTGCTCCAGGACAGGATGGGATGCCCGTGAATGTTCATCTAGGAGGGCCTGATACGATAACAGGATATTTTGGTGGGGTTGGACAACCTAATGAATATGCCATAAAGTGGGTTGATGAATTTCTTTACTATTACACGAATTACGGTGTGAAGCAAGTTCTAAATGTAAATCCTGGTACGGTACTTCTTGGATATTTTATTCATAAATTAGGAATCGATAATGAGTTTAAAATTTCAGTTTATATGGGTAATGATAACCCTTACTCCTGTCTATGGACCCTGATGACTGCTAAGTTATTTTCAAGAGAAGATGGAACAAGTCCATTAATAGGATTTAATTTATCTAATGCAGTAAATAATGAAACCCTTGAATTATCTGCTTATATTAGAAAAGAATTTGGTTTTGAAGATGTTGTGAGGTTAGAACACCACATAATTGAAACATGGAAAAGTATTGTACGACAACCTTATGATCGAAGAGAAGAATTAGTAGAAATTGCAAAAAAAGTAAAGAATATAAGTGCTAAACATGAAGGTGGAAATATTGAAACAGAGAAAACCAGAGAACATCCGTCAGATATTCTAGATTATTTTAGAGATAAAAAAGAAATTATTGATTCGGGAGAATGGGAATTTATGCGACTTAATCTTCTTGATAGATATAATGCAGTAAATACTACTGCTAAAGTACTTACTGAAAAAGGTATTGATATAATAGCTGCCCAAAATTTACATAAATAAGAATAAGTGAAAATGAGTTTGATAAAAAATGGGAAAATTTGATTTTAGACCTTCAGGAGTTATGCCCGCAATGGTAACTCCTTTTAATAAAGATGAATCGATCAATGAAGAGAATTTAAGAAATTTGGTAAATTATCTTATTGATCAAGGAGTTACTGGGCTTGTTCCCGTCGGAACGACTGGAGAATTCGTGAATATGACACTTGATGAACGCTTAAAAGTTATTGAAATAGTTGTAGATGAAACAAATGGTCGAGTACCAGTTATTGCTGGAACTGGTGAAACTGGAACTAAAATAGTAATTGATTCTACTAAAGCTGCAACTGACATTGGTGCTGATGCTGTATTAATTGTTACTCCTTACTTTCTAAAGCCAAAAGCAAAGGGACTTTATGATCATTATTTTACTATAGCAGAAAAGACAGATATTCCGATGATATTATATAATATTCCCGTTTGTACAGGGCTAGAATTACCTTGGACTGTAGTAGAAGATCTCGTAGATATTGAAAATATTGTGGGTATTAAAGATTCAAGTGGAGATTATAAATATTTTTCAGCTTTGCTAGAAAAAGTAAGTGATAAGATATCAGTTCTTATTGGATGGGATGAGAATGTATTAGGTGCTTTAGCAGGAGGAGCAGCAGGCTGTATTTTAGGATCTGCTAATGTTATGCCAAAATTATGGCTTGAAATATATAATCATATTAAAAATAATCGATTGCAAGAAGCACAAACCCTTCAAAAAAAAATACAGAAACTAGCCCGACTTTTAATAAACTCCGGTGCTTTAGGTGCAAAATCTTGTTTAAATATGATGAAAGTGCCTGTAGGAAAAACTCGTCAACCAATTATTTTAGG
>JBHLNW010000020.1:0-44550 GCA_048941185.1 Promethearchaeota archaeon | reverse complement strand
GAACCATTCTTAACTAAGTCTATAATGTGTGGATAATCAACAGGACGGCAACCAAGGCTTCCCATTATTTCCATTTCACGAAACATTACACGACCAATATCAAATCCGTCCCATCGTTTAGGTGAATATCCCACAGCTACTAAACGACCTCCAGTTCTCAAACTATTAAATGCTTGTTTCATTGTTGCTGGGTGCCCAATTGCCTCAAATGCAATATCTGCTCCTCCTCCTGTTATTTTTCGAATCGCTCCAACAATTTCTCTTTCATCCATATTTTTAGCTAAAACAGTTTCTACAGCACCAATTTGTTTTGCAATTTCCAACTTTTTTGGGACAATATCAACAGCGATAGGTAGACCTCCTGCTGCTTTTATATTTTGAACTACATTTAAACCAATCCCACCACAACCTATAACCACCGCCCAATCACCAGGTCTTACTTGACCACGGTTTTTTACAGCATGATAGGGTGTTGAAACAGCATCTGCAATTATACAGCTTTCCTCTAATGACATTTCAGTAGGAAGATGGACTACATCTTTTATTGGAACCTTAATTTGCTCAGCAAAACCACCATCAATATGGTTCCCAAGCATTATCTGATTAAGACAAATATTCTCTCTACCTGTTCTACAATTAACACAATAACCACAGGACAACACAGCAGGGATTATGACATGATCTCCAATCTTGAAATTTTTAACATCTTCACTCACTTCTTTAATACGTCCAGATATTTCATGACCTAAAATAAGAGGAGGCTGTTTAACAGTTGGTACTCCGTGTTCTAAATAACCAAAATCAGTATGACATACTCCACATGCTTCTATCTCTATTATAGCTTGTCCTAACTCACCAGAGATATTAGGGTCGGGATAATCATTATCTACTTTTAAAGGTTCCTTAACCTTCTCAAAAATGGCTGCTTTCATCTCAGTTTCCTACAATTTGTTTTATAATTATTTTCATTTAAACCTAATTCTTATTAAACTTAAGAAAATTAACGATTTTGCCAATTGGGTGGTCGTTTCTCTAGGAATGCTTGTAATCCCTCATTTGCATCGTGGGTAGACATTAATTCTTTAAGATAAAATTCTTCGATTTCATCTAATTTGGCTTCAAAATCAAACCCTAAAGCCTTTTTAAATGCTTTATTTGTGTATTGTAATACAACAGTGCTTAAATCATTAAAGTATTCAACAAACTTAGTAAATTCTTGCTCATATGATTCGAGAGGATAAACATGATTAGAGATTCCAAGTCTAAGAGCCTCATTGGCATCGATAATTTCACCTAACATGATAAGCTCAAAAGCTTTTTTATTTCCTATGATTTGGGGAAATGCTAAAACTGCTATTGGAGGAAAAACACCTACTTTTATTTCTGGTTGTCCAAATTTAGCTTTATCTGAAGTAAGAACAATGTCACAGAAGATAGCAATTTCACAACCTCCACCAAGAGCAGCTCCTTTAATACTTGCGATTGTTGGGCATTTTAGTTTGTATAGTTTTCTAAAAATGCCGTGAAATTCTTTAATCATTTTAGGAGCTTTATCACCAATATGATCACCAACATCTACTCCGGCAGAAAAAGCTTTTCCGTTATGATCAAATATGACAACTTTTAATGATTCATCTTTAAGAAAATCTTCAAGAGCTTCATTAATTTGTTCCATCATCTGGATGGTTAATATATTTAATGTTCCATTGTTGAATATTATTTTTCCAATATTATTTGCTTTTTCAACGATTATTAAATCATTTGTCATATCCTTTCCACTCAATATGGCTAATTTTTTTTCTTGCTAATTTGATACTTTTTTCTAAATAAAAAAAAACTTGTTTGATTTTATTTTAGTTTTGCTCCACATTTACCGCAAAACGCGAAATCAGAAGGCAAACTTTTTGCTTGACAGGATGGGCATGTAATCGAAGGTGGTCCCCATAGAAACTCAGGATGAGGGCTTTCTCGCACTCCTCTATAATTTGGAGGACGTTTTTCTACAAATGCAGACATTCCTTCAAGTGGTTCCCATGAAGCATAATGAATTGATAACCAATCTTTAGCATGTCCAATTGTTTGATGCCACACAAGATCTTTCCAAAAATTTACTTGTTGTTTAGTATATCTCATACATTCTGGAAATTTGTCAATAAGTTTTTGGCAATATCTATCAACTTCCTCATCTATATCTTTATAAGGTACAACTGAATTTACTAAACCCCATTCTAGTGCTTTTTCTGCTGAAATGGGTTCACATAAATATAGAATTTCTCTTGCTCGACGGTCACCAACTATTATGGGTAACCACTGAGTAGCGCCTCCACATGCTACAGATCCTACTCTTGTTCCTACTTGTCGGATAGTGGCATGATCTGCACAAACTGCTAAATCACATGCCATTTGCCATTCATTTCCTCCACCTGCAACAATACCATTAATTCTTGCTATAGTTGGTTTACCAATATTTCGAAAAACATCGTGAGCTTCTTGGAAAATGCACATCCATTTCCAATATTCAGCAGGTTGTATAGTGAATCTTTCTCTGTACTCCTTTACATCACCACCAGTACAGAAAGCTTTATCTCCTGCTCCTGTTAAGATAATAACTGCAACTTTATTATCCCAAGCAGCATCGTGAAAAGCTTCAATCATTTCCATTAATGTAAGAGTTGAATAAGCATTATAAACTTCTGGACGATTAATTGTAACAGTCGCTTTCCAATCTTTCTTTTCATATATAATTTCTTTAAAATCAAACTCTTTAGGGTCTTTTGGGGTAAAATTTGGTTCTTTTGTATAAGTCATTACAATCACTTCAAAACTTGCTTTTTTTGATTTCTTTTATTTTTTTTTATTATTCTTAGATAATTTTCCAAAATAATATAAAATTTGTTAATAGAAATCGTTTAGTGGGAATAAAATTCCACTAAAAGCATAATTCAGAATGAAATAAAAAAGAGTAATATTTAAACCAAACAATATCATAATATTTAATGTAGAATCGAAAAGGGTAAACTATGGTGTCAAATGAAGAAAAAAACCAAGATGAAGCTGATTTGAATACTCCTTCTAGAGGAAAAGACTGGGAGAGAGGGTTCACTGTCGAAGAAAATAGAGTAGCCGAGTATGTGGAACTCTATGAATCAATTGGCTATGAAGTACGTGTTGAGGCTGCTACTCCTGATGAACAAGAGGATTGCCAAGAATGTTTTAAAGCTGATTTTGATAATTTGAGGACTATTTTCATCAAACGAACAAAAAATAAACAAAATGAAATGGATTCAGAAGAACTAATATAATTTAAACAAGTTATACATCAAATGCCCATTCTCCATTTCGCATGATTGGTTCTACTGTTCCATTACTAGTGATGCCATCGATATTCATTTCTCCGGAACCAACCATACAATCAATATGAACTAAGCTATTATTTCCTCCCGCTGCCCTAAATTCTTCATCAGACATCTTGTCGCCATTTTCTAAGCAAAATTTGAAACCCTTACCAAGAGCAATATGACAAGACGCATTCTCATCTATAAGGCCATTATAAAAAATTAATTCTGTTTGAGATATTGGTGAGCTATGGGGAACTAGGGCAACCTCACCCAAACGATTCGCCCCCTCGTCAGTTTTAATAATATTTTCTAAAAATTCTTTACCTTTTCCGGCATTTAATTCAACAGTTTTTCCTTTTGAGAAGGTTAATTTAATATCTTCAATGAGGGGTCCACTATAAAAAAGTGGTTTCGTCATTGTTATTACTCCTTCAGTTTTATCTTTATGAGGTGTAGTATATATTTCTTCTGTGGGAAGATTTAAAACATATGAAATCCCATTTTGACTTTTAACTCCAGCTGTGTGCCAAATATGCCCTTTAGGTAAGCCTATTGTCAAATCAGTTCCTGGAGCGTCTAATCTCAATGTTTCATATTGCTTATCATTTAAATAATTAACTCTTGCCTGGAGTTGTTCAATATGGTTTTTCCAAGCAGAAATTGGATCTTTTTGTTTTATTCGACAAATATCAAAGATCACATCCCACATTTTAGTATTTTGGTTATCGGGGGGGAGATCAGGGAAGATTTTATTTGTCCAACCTTCACTCGGTGCAGAAATGTATGTCCAATTAAACGCCCTACTAAGCGCTAAATTGCTAACCTTCTTATTATGTTTTAAATAAGTTTGCATCATAATTTTCATAAGCTCGGGATCTTGATCAGCAAATAAATCGGGATTTTGAATAACAAATCCTAGTACAGCATCACCTTTTTCTGCGAATTCGAGCTTTGCATTACTTTTCCAGACTGAGAATTCCTCAAATGAATCTCGGGGAGCATACTTTAATCTAATCAAATCCATTTGAGGATCATCCCATATAACTTCGACAAATCTAGCACCCTTTTGATACGCTTTCTTAGCAATTAGTTCAATAAATGGGGCTAATTCAATAAGATTATTACCAAATAAAAATGGTATAATCAGCAATCTTTGCCCTTTTTGTAGATTAAGACCCACCTTCAATATTACATCCACATATTTTTCTAAATTTAATTCAAATTCTGAGGACATTGGATTTTCACTAAAGAGATTAATTTCGTTAATATTATATAATTAGTTCTATAGTTTAAAAAGTATACATTTTTGGAAGTACTAGAAGATCTTAATAGAAAGGAAGTCATTCTAAGTTCTAATTTAATGAAAATGCAGAATTTTATAACTCATCTGGGTATGATGTAAATGTTTGACTAACCACTCCTAACGAGCAGGAGTGTACCAAACCTGTTTTAAAGCTGAATTTGATAACTTAAGAACAATTTATATCAAAAAAACAAAAAATAACAATAGTGAAATGGATTTGGAAAAATTAATGTAAATTAATACAAATTATATCTCAAAAGCCCACTCTCCCTTTCGCATAATTGGTTCAGTTTTTCCATCTTCAGTTATTCCATCGATATCTATTTCTCCTGAACCAATCATGAAATCTATATGGAATAAACACTGATTTCCTCCTGCGGCTGCAAATTCTTCTTTTGACATATCTAATCCATTTTTCAAACATGCTTTGATACCATTGCCTAAAGCAAGATGACATGATGCATTTTCATCAATGAGCCCATTATAAAAGAGTATCCCCAGCTGAGAAATGGGAGAGCTATTAGGTACAAGAGCCACTTCTCCTAATCGGGATGCTCCTTCATCGGTTTTAAGTAATTTTTTTAAATAATCCTCTCCTTTTGAAGCACTTGCTTTTATAACTTTCCCTTTTGAGAATTCCAGTCTAAATCCATCAATCATTGCTTCTAATGGGAGTGGTTTTGTAGAAGATATCACGCCATCCACTTTATCTTTATGAGGGGTAGTATAAATCTCTTCAGTTGGTAAATTCACAGTATGAGTAATTCCGCTTTTAGTCGTCATTTTAGCACATTTCCAGATATGTTCCTTTGGCAATCCAATGGTTAGATCTGTTCCTGGGGCATTATATTTTAGGGCAATATACTTCCTTATATTAAGAAATTCACTTCGAGCAACTAATTCATTAATGTGATTTTCCCAAGCAGTTATAGGGTCCTCTTCAGTTATTCGACAAATATCGAATATAATCTTCCAAAATTTTGCCATGCGATCAGTAGAAGGGATATGTGGAAAGAGTTTATCTGCCCAAGCTTTTATAGGTGCTGTAAATATAGACCAACTACCTATTCCGCTTCTCCGTAAATCACCAGATGGTTTACTATATTTGTAAAATGATTTTTGATTCGTTAAGATTAGATCAGAATCCTGTCCTGCAAGCAAATCTGGATTTACTGCAGCTACACTTAATATTGCATCATCATTTTTAGAAATCTCAAATTTAACATCAGTTCTCCATGTTGGATATTCTTCAAAAGAGTCTCGTGGAGCATGTTGATATCGAATTAACCTTACCTGATCATCTTCCCATAATACTTCAACAAATTTAGCACCAACTTGATAAGCTTTCTTTGTAATTAAACGAACTAAAGGTGCTAGTTCAATTGATACCCCATAAGCATTTGGTCGTGGTGCTCCTATTAATAATCGCTGTCCAGGTTGTAGATTAAGACCAAATTTGATAATAAGTTCCGCATACTTTTCTAAATTACGTTCAAATTCGCTTGACATTGGACTTTCACTAAACAATTAAATTTAGCTAATATTATAGGATTATCTCTATAGTATTAAAATTTTACATTTTTGGAGTTTAAACGGTTATCGATAGAAATTAAGTTTTTCCAAGTTCTAGTTTTATTCTGTCATTTTTACTCAATATTTTTATCTATTTTTTCATTAGATTAATTTATGTCAAAAACTGCTATAGTTAAATTTGATGATTATGAAGTAGGAACTTCAGCTTCTTGTAGTAAAACTATTACTGAAGCAGACGTAACTTTATTTGCTGGAATAAGTGGAGACTTTAATCCTCTTCACGTGAACGAAGAGTTTGCAAAAACTCAAATGTTTGGCAAACGAGTAGTTCATGGTGCCTTCAGTTCAGCATTAATTTCAGCAGTACTTGGTGTTCATTTATTTGGCCCTGGAGCTCTTTATGCTTCCCAAAAAGTGGTTTTTAAAAAACCAGTGTTTATTGGAGATACTTTAACTGCTATAGCAACGGTAACAAAGAAATATACAAAAGAAGGTAAAAGCGGAACCTTACAATTTCTTGATGTAGAAACTAAAGTGCTGAACCAGAAAAATGAAGTCGTCACGGATGGAGAAGCACAAGTATTAATTATGTAAATTTTTTTTTCTTTTTTTCCGTTAAATTTTGAATATGAAATCATTTCTAGCATTCATTTTTTATATTATAGAGAATTATATCAAAATCATGAAAAAACAATATCTTAGCGATATCATAGATCATCCTCTTTTAGGAAAAATACTTCCTGTGGATTTCAGCCCTTTAAAAACATGCTCCTTTAACTGTTATTACTGTAGTTTAGGAAAAACCACTAAAATGACTATGGAAAGAGAAGAATTTTATCCTGTCCAAGATATATTTGAGGAAGTTGATTCTTATTTACAACAAAACAATCTTCCAGATACGATTTTTCTTACTGGAAGTGGTGAACCAGCTTTATATTCGAAATTTGGAGATCTTGCACGGAAAGTCAAAGATAAATATCCTTCTATCACATTGACAGCATATTCAAATGCTTCTTTATTGAACGATCCTGAAGTTCGGAAGGATTTTTATGAATGCGATATAATGCAATTCAATTTAAATGGAGTAAAACCCGAGGAATTTCAGAAGATCAACAGACATCATGGGAAAGTTAAAGTTAAGGATGTTCTTGAAGGATTGAGGAAATTTAAAACTGAGTCTAATAAACCAATCTGGATACATTCGATTTTTGGAGATAACTTCAATGTATCTGAAGAAAATATTGTTGGCTTACGGAATTTCATAGCAGAATTAAACCCTGATAAGTATATAATACGTAAATTTGAAAAAGAAAACGATGTTAAACCTTTAAATGATGAAACAATCAATTTTATTAAGACTCAAATGGACTCCTTAAATTGCGAATGTTATTATATGGGATTTGATTAAAAAAAATGCCTAAAACTTCTCAATTGATATTTATAGGGACTAGTGGAGGAATTCAAGTTCCTTCATTTCATTGTATATGTCAAACATGTGAGGAAGCGAGGAACAATCCAGAACAACGTCGAACTAGAGCATCATTAGTATTATCTGGAAGTGAAAATGTATTAATTGATGCAACTCCAGACGTAGAATTCCAACTTGAGCGAGAAAAAATCAGATTTGTTGACAGAATTTTTCTTACTCATTGGCATTATGATCATTGCTTTGGTTTAGGAGCATTTCATGAATTAGGAAACCATGGAATTTGGAAGAAAGAAATAATTGATTTATATTTACCCAAACAAGACGTGAATTATTTTGAAAATATTGGTTTTAGTTGGGCAAAGGAACGATATAATTTATATCCTATAATGCCAGGAGACATTATTGAACTTCCTGAGTTTATTTTTGAAGTAGTAAAAACTAATCATTCAGTAGATAGCGTCGGTTACCTTATTAAAGCACATCAGAAAACTTTTGCTTATTTAGTTGATGGGATTACTCCTCCTAAAAAAACAATAGACAAAATAAAAGAAAATAATTTAGATTTCATCATTTTAGAAGGGACTGTTGATGAATTGATCTTACCAAAAGGAGTAACGATTGAACAATGGAAAAATTTTTCTATTTCAGAAGCTGCAGCTTTTTGGAAAACATTAGACATTCCAATGTGCATCCTGACGCACACATCTTTCCATAGTTGGAATATTAATAAATTGATAGCAGGATTAACTCCTAATCAACGTAAGACATTTGAAGATAAAAACCCTGGCTTAAAGTTTGCGTATGATGGATTAAGAATTGAATTGTAATTTCACTTAATTTTTCAAGAACTCAATCTCTCAATAAAATATTATATAAGGGTACTATAGTTCTTTTCTATAACTATCAAATATTAATAATAGTCCAATTATAAATAAAATAGGAACTATAATGTTTGATAACATTTTTAATATTTCTAAGATTTCAGAGATTCCAATGTACCCTTCCAAAATTTCTGGTTTAAATAAGTATCCCATTCCAAGGATTATAGTACCAAACACAATTTTTAGAGTTTTACTTCTCTCAGTTCCAGTATTTTTGAAAATTATAAAAAAAATCAAAAAAAGACTGAAGGTTGTACAAAAGAAAATAAAGATTAAAATTAAATTTGAAAGATTTGTAAAAACCAGCATCAATGTTATAATAAGAGGAATAATTCCAGCATAATAATGCCTCTCATATGTAATTTTATCCATTACTTTTTCTAAATGTATTATTTTAGTCCAAAATGGGAAAAAGAAGATTAAAATTCTAACTCTTAAAAGTATATATGAAATAATATAATTAGATAATAAAAAAACCGAGATTATTTTTAGAAAACTTTCAATTCCAATAAAAATGTAGAACATTTCCCAAGAAAATAATTCATTATAGAAGTGGAAGTGATTTTCTTTACAAAATTTCTTACAGATGTATAATTTGTTAATAATAATCATTGCTAGTATGAGAGAAAAAATAGCATTGACTAAGTATATCATTACTCCAATCAATACCAAAACCAAGCTTATTCCTCCAATAATCAAATACACATTATGAAAAATAAATTATTATCTAGGAAAAAATAAAACTATTGGCACTAAGTTCCCTTTAAGAGATAATCTCTCATTTTTTGCTAGATTTACTAGTTTAGATGCACATTTATTAATTGAATGTTCAGCTGAATCAAGATTGAATAAATTTCTATATCTTGAATCATCAGGATTAGAAATGACCTTTTTTTGCCACTTTAAACCTAAAGCATTTGCTTGTAATTGAAGTCCTGCTAATGCCATCCCTGCTTCAATCTCAGCCCAAAATTTTATATTCATAACTTTATGCATAAATCCTGCGCAAGGTTTCTTTCTATCAATACATAATAGAATAGCATAATTAGATAAATTAAGATCAAATTCTTCTTCAATTTGTGCTTTAGAATTATCTAATGTAAAATGCTGGAGAATATGATCATAAGTTATTTTATCATTTACCTTAATCCACCTATTTAATGCTGAATATCCAACAGGGTTATATATATAAGATCCTTTTGGTACATTGGCAAGATCCTCCACGATTACTATCGGGTATACAGCATATCCAGCGCATCCTGATGCATGAACTCTACCATACCCATTTTTTTCCAGAGCATCTCTGTTTCCATGAGTTGCATGATCATTTTCTCCTTGGCAAGCCCATAATAATTGAGATATCTCATATAAGTCGGTATTATTTGGAGTTTTATTTTCAACTTTATTAAAGATAGCAGTATCTAATGGTACTCCCTTATATCGATTCTTATAGATTGCATGATCTTTATAACAACTAGGAGTGTCAAGTAATACTGTACCACTTTTTGCTTCAATTTGAAGCGGTTCTAATCTATCTTCTAATAAAACCCCTCGATCTCTTTCTCGAATAGCTACAGAATATAAAAAAAGTTGATTTTGTTCTAATTTGTTATTTACAAGTTTATTAATTTTCTTTGGAGCTCTTGCACGTTGAGATACTCCAAGTCCCATACTTCCCACTTTCAATGAAAGATATTGCCAAATAAGTCCTACATTGATTAATTCCTCTAATTCTATTGATTCTCGCCAAATTAATTCTGGATAAAGTTCCATTGAATATTGGGTTTTTTCTTTATCCGTAATCAATCTTAACTCAGCACCTTTATATGCATATATTCCACCTGAATAATCATTTCCTTCAGGTAATATTACAAACAAAGACTTTAAGGGGGCTGCTTGGTTGGTTGACTTACAAATATCCAAAATCTCATTCATTGATAAAATTTTACCCAATCCAGAACAGTCTTTACGACTTGCTAAACATTCTTGGAGACTAATTTTTAAATCAATTTTATTTTTCATTTTACTTTAATTAGACATTTATTTCAAATTAAATTTATTATAAGTGATTTCCAGAGAAATTTCCCATAAATATGGGAAAAGGTAAAATTTTTTATGTAATTTAGATGTTTAAAATTGGATTAAAATATTTTTGAAATCGTTCTAACTCATTACAACATAGAATTTTTTGATTTAAATGAATGTATATATGATAGGAGGATTATTAAATGACTTGGCTTAATATTGGTGAAATAATTAATGTCAATGCGAATAAATATCCAGAAAAACTTGCTCTAAAAGATAAAAGAAGACAATTAACGTTTAAACAATTAAACGAACGAACTAATAAACTTGCCAATGGAATTCTTAAGAGTGGTATACAAAAAGGCGATAAAGTAGCTATATTATCTAACAATTGCATTGAATTTATGGAGCTCTATGTAGCAGCTGCTAAAGGAGGGTTCATTTTGGTTCCACTAAATTTCCGTCTGCATCCCGATGATATCACATTTATAATCAATAATTCAGACGCAAAATGGTTATTTGTTGAATCTCGGTTTCAGGAAGCTACAGAAAAGATTTGGCAAAGAGCTAAAGAACGTGGATTTAAGGAAATTCAACGTGTTTTAATTGCCGATAAACCAGCAGAGAGCTGGAAATTTTTTGAAGATATCGTAGAATTAGGAGAAAATTCTTATCCTTCAATAAAAGTAAATCCAAATGATACGTGGGTTATTCTCTACACATCAGGGACAACAGGGAAGCCGAAAGGTGTTATTCGATCACATCGATCTTATATTGCGTTTTTCTTAATTAATGAAGCAGAATTTTCATTCACACCTCAAGATTATGGATTGATTCTAATGCCGTTATCTCATGTAAATTCCACTTTCTATTCATTTGTCTTTACTTACTTAGGAGCTCCTGTTTATATTCATATTGAGTATAAATTTGATCCTGAAGAGATTTTGAAAATTATTGATGAAGAAAAAATAACTTTTACTTCAATGATTCCTACACACTATAATTTAATATTAAGCCTCTCGGAAGAAATTAAAAAAAAATATGACCTTAGTTCTGTCACAGCATTACTAACTTCCTCAGCTCCAGCTACCAAACAAATGAAATTGGATGTAATGAAACTTTTCAGTAAAACAAAACTATTTGAAGCCTACGGATCAACTGAAGCCGGTCTTGTTACACTTCTCAGACCAGAAGATCAAATGAAAAAATTAGGTTCTATTGGGAAAGAGTGCATAGGAACAGATTGTATAAAACTTTTAGATGATAATGGAAAACCAGTACCTTTAGGAGAAATTGGTGAGTTATATTCCCGTGGACCGCAAATGTTTGATGAATATTACAAATTACCAGAAAAGACGACTCAATCTTTTAAAGGAGAATATTTTAGTGCTGGTGATATGGGTAAAAAAGATGAAGATGGATTCTATTATTTAGTAGATAGAAAAGCTAACATGATCATAACTGGAGGTGAACATGTGTATCCCTCTGAAGTTGAAGAAGTTGTCTTATCTCACCCATCAGTCGTAGAATGCGCCGTAGTTGGCTTACATGATTACAAATGGGGAGAAAGTGTGACTGCTGTGTGTGTTTTAAACAAAAATGTTGGATCTCCAGATCCAAATACTTTCAATAAAGAACTGCGCCAATATTGTGAAGATAAATTGGCTAGATTTAAGATTCCAAAGCGATTTGTATGTATAAATCCCGAAGAAATGCCTAGGACAGGTTCTGGAAAAGTAATTCATCGAAGATTAAGAGAACGATTTGATGAACAAATTAATAATGAATAAGAAATTATCATAATAACAAGTAAAAATAAATTGGTTATTAAAAAAATGTCTTTTAAAAAAGCTTATATACCTTATGGGCAGTATTGGAGTACACCTTTTTCAAGGTGGCAAATGAGTTTTCAAGATCTCCATGCTATTAAATTTGCAGCTGATATCTCTACACGTTTTTTGAATGAAAGGGGAATTTCCCCCAAAGAATTTGATCAGCTTATATTTGGTTTAACCATTCCACAACTTAATTGTTTTTATGGGGGTCCATGGTTAGCGAGTTTGATTGGAGCTAAGGCAACTACAGGACCAATAATTGGTCAAGCTTGTGCTACTGGAACCAATTCTGTTTCAATTGCAGCACAACATATAGAGACGGGTATTAATCAGAATGTTCTTGTTGTGTGTGCAGATCGATGTTCCAACGGACCTCATCTCGTATATCCTAATCCTCAAGCACCTGGAAGCACATTAGATTCAGAAAATTGGGTATGGGATAATTTTGGTTATGATCCCTATGCCAAAAATGCAATGATTGAAACGGGTGAAAATGTAGCTAAAGAAGCTGGGATTACCAAAGATGAGCAAGATGAGGTTACTTTATTACGTTATAATCAATATCAAGATTCATTAAAAAATGATCGAGCATTCCAAAAAAAGTACATGATAGGACCAATAGAGGTAAAAGATCGCTCTGGTAGAAAAGTTTTAGCTACACTAGAAGGAGATGAAGGTATTTACCCTACTACTATGGAAGGACTTTCTAAACTTCGCCCCGTACTTCCAGATGGCACTATAACTTATGGAACCCAAACACATCCCGCAGATGGAAACTGTGGTATCATTGTAACAACAAAAGAAAAAGCAAAAAAATTAAGCAAAAGAGACGATGTTGTAGTTAGAGTCGTATCATATGGAGATCACAAAACAAAAAAAGGATATATGGCGATGGCCATCGTTCCAGCTGCAAAGAAAGCTTTAGAAATTGCAGGAATTTCCATAGCAGACATATCTGTAATTAAAACACATAATCCCTTTGCGGTTAATGATATATATTTCTCGAGAGAGATGGATGTGGATTGGAAGAAAATGAATAATTATGGTAGCTCTCTAATATTTGGTCATCCTCAAGCACCTACAATGTTAAGAATTATAATAGAACTTATAGAAGAATTAGTAGAGAAGGGTGGAGGATTAGGTCTCGCTGATGGATGTGCTGCTGGTGATACTGGTGCAGCTTTGATTTTGGAAGTAAACGTGGATTAAATTAAATTCTTATATTTATTTTTTTGTTATTTATTTGAATTATTTTATAGGTTTCTTGAATGCTTAGAAAGAAAATAAAGGTAACAAATGAATTAAACCAAGTAATGTCTGATTATTATCATGAGTTAGATCAAGCTTCTAAAAATAGTAATCAGAAAGTTGCTTGGTGTTCTAGTGTTGGTCCTGCAGAAATCTTAAGAAGCCTAGATTTTAAAGTTTATTTTCCAGAGAACCATAGTGCAATGTTAGGGTCCTCCAGAATGTCGACAGATTTAATTCCTTATGCAAATGCAATAGGATATTCACCTGAAATTTGTTCTTATCTAACAGCTGACATTGGAGCCTATTTAAAACATGTTACTCCATTATCTAAAGCATATCCGGATATAAAGAGTATCCCTAAACCTGATGTGCTTGTATTTAATACAAATCAATGTAGAGAAGTACAAGATTGGTTTACATGGTATGCTAATGAATTTAAAGTTCCAATATTAGGTATATCTACTCCCAGAACTATAGGAGAAATAACAGATGCACATATTACCTTTATTGCTAAACAGATGGAAGAGCTTATTGTAGAATTGGAAAAAGTATCGATGATCAATTATGATTATAATAAACTGAAAGATGTGGTATCTCTTTCACGTGAATGTTCCGATCTATGGAAAAAAGTATTAGATACTGCAGCAAATATACCCTCACCAATCACTTTTTTTGATGGTACAATTCATATGGGACCTGCTGTAGTTTTAAGAGGGACTCAACTAGCTATTGATTATTATGAGATTCTATTATCTGAATTGGAGGAAAGAGTAAAAGAACAAATAGCTGCTGTAGAGAATGAGAGGTATAGACTTTATTGGGAAGGAATGCCTATTTGGGGAAGGCTTAGGCACTACTCTGAAATATTTGCTAGCCTTAAAGCCTGTGTTGTAGCTTCGACATATTGTAATAGTTGGATTTTTTCTGCTTTTGATGAGAACGATCCATTTCGAAGTATGGCAAAGGCATATACAGAACTATTTATAGTGCGTTCAGATGAGTCTAAAGAAAAATATATCAAGAGAATGACTGACTTCTTCAAAATTGATGGTATTATTTTTCATGATGCAAAAACTTGTCCACATAATACTAATTCTCGCTATGGTATGCCACAAAGAATCGAAACAGAAATGGGAGTGCCAAATTTAGTAATTAATGGAGATTTAAATGATTTAAGATGTCTTTCGGATGAGCAATCTCAGACAATCATAGAAGCCTTTATTGAGCAATTAGAAAGTTAATTTTAGTATAATTTTTAAAGAATTGAAAATAAGAATGTTTGGATATATACTTTAAACGTGAGTTACTAAAAATGGTTGATAAGATAAAAGCTATTGAAATTAAAAATTATATAGGAAAAGAATTTAAAACTGAATGGATCCAAGTTACCCAAGAAGCTATTGATAAATTTGCAGATCTTACAAAAGATCACCAATATATCCATGTAAATCCTGAAATGGCTAAGAGATCAATTTATGGAGAAACGATTGCTCACGGTTTTTATGTTTTATCCATGCTTGGATTCTTTACTTTACAAGATGGAGAAAAAGATTCAATGCAATTTTATGTTACAGATGCAAAAGCAATAATTAATTATGGATTTGATAAAATTAGATTTATATCTGCTGTTCCTGTTGGTGCGTTTGTTCGAGATGTAACATACATTTCAAAAGTTGAACTAGTTAAAAGAGGATTGAAGTTTACTTCACATCATGTAATTGAAATTAAAGGTCAAGAAAAACCTGCTCTTATTGCAGACTGGATTAATTTACTAATTTTATAAAAATTGCTCTAACCACCAACTAGTGGGGGAGATATAACAATTTGATCTCCATCTTTTAATTTAGTTTTTAACTCGTCTAAAAATAGATAATTTCTCCCATTTATCAAAATTACAACGTGACTCTCTAATTTTCCTTTTGGGGTTATAAAATTTTTCCGTATTTTGTTTCCGTGCTCATTCATGAATAGATCAATAACTTCCCCTAAAGTATCAACTTCAGAATAATCTATCTGAGATAATCCAACATCCGAAGAAAATGTTGCCATTAATTTAAGAGTAACATTTACCATTAAATCTTTAATATTCTATTGGTGTTAAAAATTTTATTCAATAGAATTATAAAGATTAATCAAAAGGTTAAAAATTTTTAATAAATATTTTCAAATAAAGTTATATATCCTCTCAAAACAAGTGAAGCGAATGAATTCTAAAAATGATATAATTGAAAAATTGAAAAAGACTATAAAAAAAGGGCAAGTGTTAACAGATTTAGAAGATCTCTATGTATATTCGTTTGAAAAAATCTTCTCAGATCAAATGTACTTAAAACCTAATATTGTAATTAGAAATGTCTCTTTAGATGAGGAGAGAGAACTAAAAAAGTTATCTGAAAAAGAGGATATACTCTTAATTGAGAGAGGTCAAAGCATTGTACCTATTCCAAATAAATCTTCTAAAACTCTAGTTTTATTAGACAATGTGGAAATTCCTAAACTTGATAATTGCGCCGCTGAAATGATAGATAAAGATGATTTTATCTCAAATATAAAAAATTTTCCAATAGAGGGGTATGGAACCTATCGAAACCTAGCTTTAGTAGTACAGAATTTACTAATGGGAAAAACATTATATAAGTGCCAAACCTGTACCACATGCAGTGGCTATTGCACAGTTAGCCCTTCTTTTAGGGGACTTGAGACATTTTCATCAAAAGGAAGAATGCTGGTTACAAGAGGAGTTATAAAAGGGGAATTAAATTTGTCAGACAAAATTATAGACATATTATATAATTGTACGAAATGTGGTCTTTGTTTTGCCCAATGTTTTCAAAATCTAGAATTTCATGAGGTAATACTTCATTTAAGACATAAAATAGCTGAAAGTAATCTGAATCCTGAAATTTTTAATACAGCAGCTAGTAATATCTTCGAACAAGGAGATCCTAGCGCTATACCAGCTAATCGTCGTCTATCTAGAGTTAAGAATTATTCCAAATTGAAATTACCAGAAAAAGCCGAAAATCTTTGCTGGTTAGGTTGTACTGTTGCAACACGAACTCCTAGGACAGCTGAATCTTTTATAAATATTTTAAACTATCTTAAACTTGATTTCTCAATGTTAGGAGAGGAAGAAGGATGCTGTGGCTATGTTTTAATCTCAGCCGGTTTATGGGAACAAGCAAAGAAAGTTGCGATGACTGCTATTGAAAAAATTGAAAAAACTAAAGCTAGATGTCTAATAACACCTTGTTCCGGTTGTTATTATACTTTTACAAGACTCTATCCTGAAATTTTAGATTTGGAAATACCATGCCAAATACTTCATACATCTCAATTTTTTGAGAAAATGATAAAAAATGAAAAAATTAAGTTTAAGCCTTTAAATCTCCGAGTCACTTATCATGATCCTTGCTCGCTTGGAAGGCATAGTAAAGTATATGAGGCACCACGTAATATATTAAGAGCAATTCCCAATCTAGAGCTTGTTGAAATGCCTTTAAATAGAAATTGCGCGAGATGTTGCGGAGGTGGAGGTGGTTTATGGTCATATAATAACAATGTGAGCTTAGAATCAACTCAGACAAGACTTAAGGAAGATTTAATTCCAATAGATGTTAACATCTTAACAACAGCTTGCCCTCAATGCCAATTAAACTTCCGATTTGCTTCTCATGCAAATATTGTTGCGGAAAAACCTATAAAAATCTATGATATTATTGAATTATTGGAATTAGGAATCGATTTTAAATGAATTAATTCTATTTTGCCAAGCCTCGAACTTTTGGTTGACCTGGCCATGGCCAAGAAATTCTATATTTAATATTACAGTGAGGACAAGTTGCTTCTTTGGCGTTTGGTTGCACTGGGAAGCGTTCAAGACAATTCATGCACCTACACTTAAGTTCTTTACTCATAGATATATCATTTTATTTTTTAAGTTTTTTGAAGTTAATAATGTTGCTTTTAATGATGTTATAATAATTTCTTATTTGTAAAATTGAAGTTAAATGGGTTCTCTTATATGATTTTTATATAATTTACTACTTATTAGTTTTCGTTGAAATATTTAAATCTAATGGATAATATAAATAAAAAGTGAAATATTTTTAATTTTGCAATTGAATACTAGTATTAAAATTAATTCTGAGTTCAATTCTGTTATATTTGTGGGTACGTATTCCCATTGCACTAAAAAACATAGCGATCAGCAATAAAATGAAATCAAGAAATAAAGGTGTAAAATAATAGTCTGGAATAAAGAAATTGCTTATATTAATTTATCTACTGGCGTAGTAACCAAAAAAAAAATTCCTAAATCAATTCGAGAGCAGTTTTTAGGTGGTAGGGGAATAAATATCTATCTTTTATATAATCACCTCTCACCTGGAATTGATCCTCTAAGTCCTGAAAATATATTACTTATCGGTGCAGGCTTATTGACTGGAATCCCCGCAATGGGGAGCGGTAGATGTGATATTGCCGCAAAATCACCTGTAACTGGCGCTATTGGGGATTCAAATATCGGAGGATTTTTTGCACCTGAAATGAGAATGGCTGGATTTGATCATCTTGTTATTACAGGAAAAGCTAAGAAACCGAGCTATCTTTGGATACATGATGGAGAGATCGAAATATTAGATGCAAGCTATCTCTGGGGAAAAGATACATTTGAAACCCAAAGTTTAATCCGCTCAAATCATGGAGATGAAGAAATTAAATCTTTAGTAATAGGTAAAGCTGGAGAAAATCTTGTACGCTTTGCTAATATAAGGACTGGTATGAAAAATTCTGCTGGACGGACAGGTATGGGTTGTGTAATGGGCTCAAAGAATCTAAAAGCAATAGCTGCTCGTGGAACATTGGATATTAACTTTACTTATCCAGAGGAATTACTATCTTATTGTAAAGAGATGATCGATATGGTTATGAAAAATCGCTATTCTAGAGCAGCATCAAAATGGGGAACTCTTATTATTTATAGTACTACAAATACTACGGGATTAATTAGAACCAGAAATTTTCAATTAAATCAATTAGAGCAGGGTTGGGATATTGAACCTGAAGAAATGGACAAATATACGATTGGAATGTCAGGTTGTTATGGATGCCCTGTGAGCTGTCGTCATCGGTATACTATGAAAGAAGGGTCATTTGCTCCTTTTTTTGCTGAAGGTCCAGAATATACTTCATTAGGCGCTTTTGGTACTATGGTTGATTGTAAAAAAATGGAAACCATTCTTATAGCAAACCACTTAGTCAATAAATATGGCTTAGATACCTTAGAAACGGGAGGACTTATCGCTTGGGCAATGGAATTGTATGAGAAAGGAATACTTACTGAAAAGATGACAGATGGCCTACAACTTGAATGGGGTAATGAAGAAGTTCTTTATGAATTAATTCAAAAAATTGCCCATCGTGAAGGTTTCGGTGCTGTTCTTGCTGATGGGTTTAAGATAGCAATTCCCAAAATAGGAGAAGAATCTAGATACTATGCAATTGAAGTAAAAGGTATGAGTAATTTACATTCAGATGAACGTCCTACCCCTAGCTTAGCATTAGGTATTGCTACTTCAACGCGAGGTGCTGATCATTTGAGAGGACGCCCAGCTATCGACTTATATGGGTTACCAGAAGATTTTTTAGAAGAGATTTATGGAGGAAAAATGTCTTCTGATTATCGTGAATATGAAGGAAAAAGTCGCATGGTATGGTGGCAAGAACTCTTATACGCAGTTACAGATTCAATTGGAACATGTAAGTTTCAGACAGTTTTTTTAGCAGTTCATGCTCCAAAATGGGAAGAATTTTCAAAATTAATCTACTTAGCTTCGGGTTTGCAGTTTTCAAGCTCTCAGCTTATGGATGTTGGTGAAAGAATTTACACTCTTGAAAGAATGTTTAACATTAGAGAAGGCTTTTCAAGAAAGGATGATAGATTACCCGAAAGATATTTTGAAGAACCAACTCCTATAGGACTACCTCGAGTAAAGGGATTAAAAATTGAAAGAGAAAAATTTGAAAAAATGCTTGATGAGCATTACAAGCTTCATGGGTGGGATAAAAATGGAGTTCCTACCGAAGATTCTCTTCGAAGACTTGGAATTGAGAAAGAACCAACTCAAATTATTTAAAATAGAGGGATAATAAATGCAAAAAATATTATTTGTTGATCCGGAAAAATGCACTGGATGCAGATTATGTGAAAATGCATGTTCTCTCTATCATGAAAAGGTTAGTAATCCCTCTCGAGCAAGAATTCATATCGTAAAATGGGAAAATATGGGATTATATGTACCAATGATTTGTCAACAATGTGAGACACCTATTTGTGAAAAAGTGTGTCCTATGGGTGCTGTAAGTCGAGATGAGAAGACAGGTGCAGTTCTCATAGATAATGATTTATGTGTAGGGTGTAAACTTTGTTTGATGTTTTGTCCACTAGGGGGAGTAGGAATTGATAAAAATAGAAAAATATTGAAATGTGATCTTTGTGAGGGTGACCCTTTATGTGTAAAATTTTGCATTCCGGGAGCCCTTCAATTTTTAGATGCAAATACCATTAACCTGAAAAAAAGAAGAGTTGCAGCAGAAAAATTATCAGAATTAATGAAAAAATTGTTAGAGGTATCAATATAGATTTTTTTATGATTATTTAAAGAGGAAATAATATGGATAAACAATTTAAAATTGGAATTATAGGTATTGGTCCAACTGGTGGAATTTTGGCTGCTCATCTTGCTAGAGTAGGACATAATTTAGTTCTAGTTGATATTAATAAAAAACATATGAATAAAATAAAAAAGGAAGGATTAACTTTAACCAACCTTAAAAATTTCACAGTTAAATTCCCAAAAGAAAACATATGTTATTCGATAGATGAATTAAAAAATAAAGAAATAGATACTTTATTTATCGCTGTAAAAGCATCTCATCTTCAGACTGTTTTGACACAAATTCAAAAAGTTGTGCCCCCTAACACGACTATAATTAGTTTACAGAATGGTTTTGATACAGAAGAACTTATTGCCGAATATGTTGGAGAAGAAAATACGATTCGTATCGTTGTTAACTATGCTGGTAATATTATAGAGGATGGCGTCATTAGAATGTCATTCTTTAATCCACCCAATTATTTAGGAGTATTAACAATAGATGCTGAAGAAAAAGCGAGAAAGTTAGCAGAAATCATAAATTCAGCAGAATTAGAAACCATTTATACTCCTGATATTAAAAAATATGAATGGACAAAATGTATCCTAAACACAATAAGTCCTGTCTGTGTAACCACTCGTACAACAATGAAACAAACAATGGGATTTGAAGATACAAGAAAAATTTGTCGAGAAATATTACGAGAAGGAATTGAAGTTGCGCATGCTCGAGGTCTTAATTTTGAACCTGACTTTTTAGATAAATGTATGAGCTACTTAGATAAAGCAGGACACCATAGAGTTTCAATGGAAGCTGATATTAATGCTGGGCATCCCTCAGAAATTGGATTTCTAAATGGAAAAATAGTAGAATATGGTGAACTTGAAGGTATACCAACACCATATAACAAAATATTTGTTTCCTTAATCAAAGGTTGTGAATTGCCTCACGTTAATAATGAATAAGTAAATATATTTAATGCTAAATTATGAGCAATGAAATATATTTTGTGGGTATCGATGTTGGAACATCCTTTGTAAAATCAGTACTGATTGATAGTAATAAAGAGATTTTAAGCACATTTGTTAAACGGACGGGCACTTCAATTGAGAATTCTAGTAAAACTGCTTTTCAAAATGTTATTTCAGATGCCTTACTATCTAATGGCGATATAAAATCTATTACAGCAACAGGATATGGAAAAAGTAAAGTTAATTTTGCTAATAATTATAAAACAGAAATAAGTTGTCATGCAAAAGGCACATATTACTATTTTCCTAAATCAATTACAGTTATAGATATAGGAGGGCAAGATACTAAAGTTATTAAACTAGATGAGCAAGGAAAAATAATAAGGTTTAAAATGAATCGAAAATGTGCCGCAGGCACAGGAGCATTCATAGAAGAAATTGCCTATCGTCTTGATATCCCCTTAGAAGATTTAAACGATTTAGCAGCTAAATCTACTTCGAAAGTTCCTCTTGCAAGCTATTGTACTGTTTTTGCGAAAACAGAAATTCTTACTCGTATTAAAGATGGGGAAAAAGTAGAAGATTTGATAAGGAGTGCATTTGGTTCAGTAATAAAAAGAATCATTGAAATGACTGAGTTTGAGGGTACAGTGGTTCTTACTGGTGGAGTGATAGCTCATAATAGCATTATTGGAGAAATTTTGAAAGGTGAATTAAATGCGGACATTTTAATTCCACCACTCCCGCAATTTACAGGAGCAATAGGAGCAGCTCTATATGCTTTAGAATCTTTTAATCCTTATTTGAAATGACAAATTTTTAAAAAAAAGAAAAAAATAGGATAAAATTATTATTTTTAGCTAATTACTTTACCAAGTTCTTTTCTTGCTTTTTTAGTTCTCTCATTAGTAATGTAAAAGCCAATAAAGTAAGCGATAATTGTTAGAAGGAAAAGACAAAGCGCTGATACATAAAACCAACGACCTCTTTCACTAATTACATCCATAATTATCCATTTGACTAACCAAGTTGTAACTCCACCTACAAGAGCAAAAACGATATCAAAAAATGCATTGATAAAAGAATCCTTTCTATGTTCATACTTTAATCCTAATCTCCAAAGAATTGTATTTTCTAGGATTTCCCAGATAAGAGCTGATATCAATACTAATAATAAAATAAAATACCATGGTACGGGAGCGGGACCTATTAATAGTTCCCATAAAGTTATTATTAAAGAAAATAATGAAAAAGCAGCGATTCCAAAAGCAATATGACCCCAACTATAATAATCCCAAGGTGAACGACCTACATAATCTTCTAAAAGCCCTATAAAGGGCACATAATGTTTCTGTTCTGATTCTGTATCTGACATATTTAATCCTTTTTTTTGGACTTATCAAATTAAAGTATGAAATATTAAGCAACAAATAGATTTATAATTAATCCTACAAATGACTTGGCAAAAAATTAATCGAAAATTTTTTAATCATCCATTTAGATCTCAAAATATAATCATATTTAAAAAAATATTATAGATTTTTATTTAAAATTAAAAATTAGTCGAGGAACCGACAATAGAAAAAACTGATAAATTATTTTGTCGCTTAGCTCCTAAATTTTAAAAAATAAACAATTTTGGTTATTTTAAAAGGATTTCATTCTTATTAAGATCTTAATAAAAATTTAAATTGGTTTTACCAAAATGAAGTGGTAATAAAATTTATCAAAAAATCTGGAAAAATCTTTTAAAAAAAATTGATTCATTTCGTTTTTTGTAAGAGAAAAATTTCGTTTTTTAATTAAATTTATGAACTCTTATCGCTTTTATTTCTGAAATAAGGATGTAATAGAGAAATAATAATAAGATAATCTCATAATGTTATCATACCAATTATATTTACGGAATAATGGAATAGAACGTTTAGGAGATTCACGAAAGATTTATTAGGATAGTTAACTAGATGCATAATAGAAAAAAATCATTTTTTTTCTAGTAGTGGAATGTCTAAGCCATATTTATTCCTCCACGAATAATAAAAATGCATTCCATTACTCTCTTTTTTTTTATTTCCAATAAATTCCTGAAAGTCTTAATTCTGTAAGTCTAATTTGTTTAACTAATGATGCAAATGGATGAAATTTGATTTAATTCTTCTCTATTTAAGTTAATCTTCAGTTTTTCTTTTCATAAATTCTTTAATAAGTGTAGGTACAACTTCATGTAGATCACCAACTATTCCATAGTGAGCTACGCTAAAAATAGGTGCATTTGGATCTTTATTAATTGCTACAATTATCTCAGAATTTTGCATCCCTACTAAATGTTGGATCGCTCCAGAGATCCCACATGCGATATATAATTTTGGTGAAACTGTTTTCCCTGTCTGCCCGATTTGTCTATCTTGACTTAACCAGCTTAATTCAACAGTTACTCTTGATCCTCCTAACTCAGCACCTAATACTTCTGCTAATTTTTCTATAATTTTAAAATTCGCCTTGGAACCAACACCTCTCCCTCCTGCTACAATTATATCAGCATCTTCAAGATTTACTCGTTCTTTATGTTTTTCTATAACTTTAACGATTTTAGTGACTGAATCCTTATCCTTAAAATCATATTCAATCTTTCTAATTTTTGATTTTCTTTTTACATTTTCAGATGCTTTAAATGTTCCAGGTCTAACAGTTGCTACTTGCGGTCTACTATTTGGAGTTCTTATCGTAGCCATGATATTACCTCCAAAGGTTGGGCGTGTCTGTAACAAATTTCGAGTATAGAGATCAATATCTAACCCAGTACAATCTGCTGTTAAACCAGCATTAAGTCTTTTTGCCATCCTTGGTGCAAAATCTCTTCCGGTTGGGGTAGCACCAATTAAAACAATTTCTGGTTTCGATTTTTGCACCAATTCTGATAATACTTGGACATATAAATCAGAATAATAATGCTTCAATTTTGATGATTTTACATATATTATCTCATCAGCACCATACTTCGTATATTTATCTAGTTGTTCATCAAAATCAGCACCAAGAATTACAAGTGATAAATTTACCTCTAATAAATCTGCTAATTCTCTTCCTTTTCCTAATAGTTGGAATGCTACTGGATGAACTTCATTCTTATAATGTTCAGCTATAACCCAAATTCCTCTATAATCAGAAAGATCCCTTTTCTCAATTAATTCTCTTTCTATAGTAATAGCTTCAACAGGACAGACATCTACACAGGCACCACATAAATTACATTTCTCATTTATTACTGCTTTATTATCAATTATCTCAACTCCTCCATAAGGACAACTATCTACACAACTTGCGCATCCAGTACATTGCTCATCTTCAATTATTATACTCAATCTTTAAATCCTCTTATATCACTTTATCATTCTTTAAATTTGTCAATAATTTTTGTGCTATTTCCTCAGTTGTACCTTCTAGGATTATTCGTTCTCCTTTTCTTTCTGGAATAAATATCTTCCAAACTTCTGTCATTGAACCCTTTAAACCTATTTTTTTTTTGTCAGCATTTAACGCCGTTGCATCTAAATAAATAATCTTCTTTTTCTCATAAGCAGTCATAATTCCAGACATACTTGGATATCTAGGGATATTTATCTCCTTAAGCACACAAATTAAAGAGGGAAACTTTGATTCGATGATTACAACTTCTTCTTTTCTAAAGACTCTTTGAACAATTATCGTATCCTCTTTCAATTCAAATTTTTGAACATAACTAACTTGCGGTATTCCTAATTCTTCTGCAATCATTGATCCAACTTGAGCTGTATCTCCATCTATTGCATTTGTGCCACAAATAACAAGGAATTTACCTCTATTTTTAGATTCCTTTAAGATTTTTCTAATTGCTAGAGATAAAGTATAGGAAGTTGCTAATGTGTCTGCTCCTGCAAAAAGTTTATCAGTTAACAAATATGCTTTATCTACCCCCATAGCTAAAGCTTCACGCAGTACTTCTTCTGCTTGAGGTGGTCCCATGCTAAGTGCGATTATTTCAGCTCCATACTTTTCCTTTATTGAAAGTGCTAATTCAACCGCATTTTTATCAAGGGGATTGGTGATAGATGGAATACCTTCTCTAATAAGGGTATTAGTTTTAGGGTCTATTTTAACCTCAGGTACACCTGGTACCTGTTTTATACAAACAAATATTTGAAATAATTCTCCCATTATTGAATTCCTTTTCGTAATAGGTGATTAGCTATTACTAATCTCTGAATCTCGGAGGTACCTTCATAAATTTCTCCCATCTTAGCATCACGGAAATATCTTTCAACAGGATAGGCTTTCATTAATCCATAGCCCCCATGTATTTGAACTGCATCATGAGCTGCTTGCATTGCTGCTTCAGATGCCACCAATTTTGCCATCGAACTTGTATATCCATACTCTTTTCCTTTATCGCATAAATACGCAGCTTTATAAGTAATTAGACGACCAGATTCAACACCACATGCCATATTTGATATCATCCATTGTATCCCTTGGAACCGTCCTATTGGTTGCCCAAATTGAACTCTTTCATTTGCATATTTAATAGAAGCTTCTAATGCTGCCTGACCTAATCCAACACATTGAGCAGCGATAGAAATCCTCCCAAAATCTAATGTTTGCATAGCTAATTTAAATCCCTCTCCTCTTTTACCCAAAATATTTTCTTCAGGGATACGAACATCCTGAAAAACCAATTCTGAAGTGTCTGAGCCTCGAACTCCCAATTTATCTTCTTTTACTCCAACAGAATAACCAGGAGTATTAGTATCAACAATGAAAATAGTTAACTCTTTTCGTCTATCTTTTTCTCCCGTTTTTGCTACGACTAATAGAGTTTTAGCAATACCTCCGTTTGTAGCAAAAATTTTACTCCCATTTAAAATCCATTCATCCCCATCCTTTTCAGCTTTTAATTGCACTCCAGCAGCATCTGACCCCGCATTTGCTTCAGTTAAGCAAAAAGCTCCAACTTTATTTCCCTGGGCTAAATCAATTAAAAATCTTTGCTTTTGGTCTTCTGTCCCAAACCGATAAAGTGGACTTGCAACAACTGAGCAGTGAACTCCTGTGGTAATAGACCATGATGCGTCAACTCGTCCGATCTCTTCTGTTATAACACAAAAACTTGCTGTATCATGATGAAGTCCTGCTCCACCATATTCTTCTGGAATACACGTGCCAAAATAGTTCATTTCTTTCATCTTTTCCATAACTTTTGGGTCTAATTCTTGTTTCTGATCACTTTCTTGAGCCACAGGAGCAATATATTTTTCACAAAATTCTCTTGTAACTTTTTTTAAAGTTTTTTGTTTTTCGGTTAATGCGAAATCCATAATAAATCAACTAACTATTTACTCTTTTATCAAAATCCTATTAATGAAGTAATCTATTTTAAAAAACTAGTTAATAATCATAATTATATTTTATTAAATTTTTAAGTCTTTAAGAAGAAGGAAAATAAATCTTAATTATTAACACATTAAATAGGTGCTATTTTGTACAAAATTTTTATATAGTTATGAAATTAAAATATATATTAAATTACTTAATTAAATAAATAAGTTTTTAAACAAAATTAAAAACAAAAGAAATATTGTTTATTCTTGTTTTTGAAATTGTATATAATAAAAAATATAAATAAAAGGAAATGAAATTTCAATGGAAATTGAACAAGTTTTTTTGAAACTTTTTGGGAGAAATCTCATAAGTTATAAAAAGCTTGAAAATGGTCAAGTCGTAGGTTCGGGGATTCTGAATCCAATTCTAGATAGGTTAAGTATTTACCGCCTAATTTTTATGATTCTCTTACAAGCCAATTTCTATAAAAATATGGAAGTTGGAAGGTGGAAAGGAAAGTTAGTTTCAAACACATTTGCTCCACCAGTTGGTAGTCGACCTATGATACGTGCTTTAAAGGGATTAATAAGATCTCAATTATTACCGTATCCACTCCCAATTGCAATGACTTTTGCGGTAACCTACAATTGTCAATGTAAATGTGTTCATTGTAGTGCCGGGAGGCATCTTAGAAAAGATAGAAAGGAATTATCTACAGAAGAGGCGAAAAAGCTTATAGACGACGCTCAGAAATTAGGAGTAACTATTATTGCCTTTACTGGAGGGGAACCCTTACTACGAGAAGATCTTTTCGAGCTTATTTCTCATGTAGATAAGAGAAAAGCAATGCCTGTTATGTTCACAAATGGACAATTCCTCACAGAGGAAAATGTGAACAAACTATATGAAGCTGGACTTTATTCAGTATTCTTGAGTATAGATTCACCATATGCAGAAGAACACAACAATTTAAGAGGAATGCCAGGTCTTTTTGAAACTGCTATAGAAGGAATTAAGAGAGTGGCATCAAAAGGGATATTTGCAGGATTTTCTGGTTATGCAACTCGTTCTGGAACAGAAAGAGGATTGTATAAGAAACTGCATAAATTAGCGATGGATCTTGGACTAAAAAATATAATTTACTTCGATTGTGTACCTACCGGAAATATGTTGCATGATACCAGTGAAATGTTAACATTTGAACTACGAGAAGAACTTCATAAATATTCTGCTGAAGTTTTTAGAAAGAAAATCGTTCCTCCTCTTTCATCTCAATCTTGGCAGAACTCTGTGGAAGCCTACCTTTCAGGAATAGGATGTCTTGCAGCAAATATTCAATATTATGCTTCTGCTTATGGAGATATTTCCCCATGTGATTTTTCACCTATTTCTTTTGGAAATGTCAGAAATGAATCCTTAAAAAAGATTTGGGTTCGAATGGTCAAACACCCTGCTTACAATCATCGAAGTCCCTTCTGTAGAATGCAGGATAAAAATTTCCGGAAATTTTACATTGATCCTATTCCTGATGACGCTTATTTACCATATCCCATAAGCAAACTTCCAACTGTGGATTATCGAAAATAGAATAATGCTATCCCATTATTCTTTTAATTTTATATTTGAATAAACTTTTCCAATTCTACCAAGAAGTTGAGAAATTATTAAGTCATTAGAATTAAATCTGTTATAAACATTACTTAAAATATGATAAGTACCAATCAACATTTTGAAATTTCAAAACATAAGGATTATTTATATGTAATAAAAGAAAATATCTCACTGGTTCATCCTGTTTATACAAATGATCCCCTTAACATATATTTACTACTAGGAGCTAATATTGCTCTCTTGCTTGATACGGGATGTGGACTTTCCCCTTTAAAACCAATAGTAGATCAATTGATAGGAAAAAGAAAACTCTTGGTTTTAAATACTCATTATCATTGGGATCACCCTCTGGGTAATGCAGAATTTGAGGAGGTATATATTCATGAAAATGAAGTAGAAATTGTTTCAAAACCGTATGATGTCTCATATTTTAAAGATTCTCCCAATAAAATTGTAAAGGTATATGCAGAACAGAATTTTTTAATACCCCCAGCTAAAATAATAAGGTCTCTAAAAGATGGAGATATATTTGATCTGGGTGAAATTGTAGTAAGAATAATACATTGTCCTGGGCATTCGCCTGGTTCGATATGCCTATTAGCCTCCACAGGTGAACTTTTTACAAGTGATGTAGCTTATTATGGAGATCAATTCTTACCTAAAAAAGAGAATTTTCCTGAAGTTCTTAAAACTCTTTCTAAATTAATAGAATTATGCGAAAATCAAAAGAATCTTGAGCTTTATCCGTCCCATAGAAATTTTCCGTGCGACATAACACTTTTAACTGATCTATATAAGGAAATTGAAAATATAGAGAATTTATGGGATACAAAAATTCCATTTGATTTTTTTGAAGCATGGCAGATTGATGGTAATAAATTTAGATTCTATGTTTCAAGGACTTAATTTACTATTTTACTAATAGAAATGAATAATTTATTATTCTAATCTCCTATATTTTATAATACAAATCCTAAAATAAATAAGTAATTTAATTAAATCCATAAAAATTTAATAAGATCCTTTTAACAACTCAAAAGTAAAAGAGATTTTTAAAAAGAAAATTAAAAGATAGTTTGGATTAATATGCAAGATATTCCAGAATTTTCTATTATGAAAGAGGGTATAAATTATAAATATTATATAAATGGGCAGTGGCAAAAATCAACTTCAAAAAAATTAATCCCGATTTATAATCCATATAATAATGAAATGATCGGAAATATACAAGCCTGTACGAAAGAGGAAGTAGATGAGCTCATTAAAGCAGCTCATGAAAATATCAATTGTTGGGAAGATATTCCATTGAACAAGCGTGCAGAGATTGTGAATAAAGCAGCAGATTTAATGCTGAAATGGTCAAATTCATTAGGATTTTTACTAATGAGAGAAATAGGAAAACCAATTAATAGTGCGGTATCTGAAATTACAAGAACTGCCGAAATATTTAAAGCAACTGCTGATTCGAGTTTACAAGTATCAGGCGAGACCATTTTAGGTGATGCTTTTGAAGGATATACAAAAGAAAAAGTTTCAATGACGTATAGAGTTCCATTAGGAGTTATCTTATGTATAGGACCTTTTAACTATCCTTTTAATTTAACTGGTTCTAAAATAGCCCCTGCTCTAATAGCAGGGAATACAGTAGTCATGAAACCCCCCACTCAAGGACCTTTAACAGCTCTTCATTTTGGAGTCATTTTAGAAAAAGCAGGTGTACCCCCTGGAGCATTTCACATTATAACAGGTCGTGGTTCTGAGATTGGAGATTATTTAGTTAGCCATCCTCTAATAGATATGATAAATTTTACAGGTTCTTCTAAAACTGGAAAAGCTTTAGCGAAAGTTGCTGGAATGAAACCTTTATTGCTTGAATTAGGGGGAAAGGATGCTGCAATTGTGTTAGACGACGCTGATTTAGAAATTACTGTGAATTCTATTGTTTCTGGAGCATTTTCTTATAGTGGACAACGTTGTACTGCTGTTAAAAGAGTATTGCCTATGCCAGGTATAGCAGATGAATTAATCGAAAAAGTAACTAAGGAAACACTTAAACTTTCAGTGGGAGATCCAGCTGAAAACAACACTATTGGACCGCTTATAAATTCAGAGCAATGTGAGTATGTTCAAGGTTTAATAAATGATGCACTTGATAAAGGAGCAATATTAAAATGTGGAAATAGACGTGAAGGGAATATTCTATGGCCGACAGTTTTAGATAATGTCAATACTAATATGAGAATAGCATGGGAGGAACCTTTTGGACCAATTCTTCCTTTCATTCGAATTAAAAGTGCTGAAGAAGCTATCGAAATTTCAAACAAATCAGAATACGGTCTTCAGGGAATGATTTTTACAAACGATATTGATTTAGCATTTAATATAGCTCAAGAATTAGAGGTTGGAACGGTTCAGATCAACGGAAAGAGTGCTCGTGGACCAGATCATTTTCCTTTTTTAGGAACTAAATCTTCTGGTTTAGGCACCCAAGGTATACGATATTCTATTGAAGCTATGAGCCGCCCAAAAGTTGTTGTTATCAATCTTTCTGAAAGAGGAAAATTAGTAAAACAGTGTTTTGCTCCAGAGAAATAAGTGCCAATAAAATATAGAGTTGGTTTAAACAACAAAAAACTATACCTTTAATAATATTCTAAGACTATTTGAAAATTATTTTTGATATATAATATAGCAAGGAACTATGATAATTAGTATAATTATAATTTTAGGATGCTTCATAGCTGTCATTATTTTTATAATTACCAATAAATTAAATAGGGCTATCTCTTCATTACTAGGAGCAATAATTACTTACTTTGTGCTTATTTTTATTGAAGGCTTCGATTTTTCGATAATAGTTGATTTATTATTTGGTTCTGCAAGTGAAGGATTTGTTAATTTACATTCCCTAATTATGATAATTGGAACGATGATGATTGTACAAATTGCTCATGAAGCCGGTTCATTTCAATTTATAGCTGGTAAATTAATTAAACTATCAGGAGGAAAACCTGTTACTTTAATGATAATCTTTTGTGCAGTGACTGTATTTATATCTGCTATTTTAAATAACATTTTAACTGTCATTATAATCATTCCTTTAACAATTACAGTTTCAAGAATTTTGAATATAAATCCATCCCCTTATATATTAACCCAAGCAGTATTAGTAAATGTTGGTGGAACAGTCTTTTCAATTTCCTCTATTCCAAATATTCTAATTACAACATATGCCGGAATAGAATTCTTAGAATTCTTTATTAATGTAGGGCTAATCTCTTTTATTGTTTTCGTATTTACCCTTCTTTTTTTCCTTTTAATTTATAAAAAAGAATTAACAATCCCAGAAGAAGGTCAAAAAGCATTAAAAGAATTTGATGTTTGGAATGTCGTTCAAAATAAAAGATTATTATATCAATCTTTATTTTCCTTATTGGTTTTACTAATTTTACTTGCTCTTATTCCTTCTTCATTAATTTCTCCAGATGTTATTGCTTTAACTATTGCTATAATTTTAATAATTTTAACGAGATTAGATCCTAAAGAAATTATAAATAAGATTGATTTTGAGTTGATCTTTTATTTATTGGGTATTTTTATAATTGTTGGAGGACTTGAAGTAACTGGAGCAACGGAAACTCTGGGAATTTTTATTTTAAATATTGGTGGAAGTAATCTATTTTTTCAGCTTCTTTTAGTACTATGGTTTTCAGCTTATTTAAGTAGTTGCATTGATAATATTCCAATAACTAAAGTATTAATTCCCGTGGCAGGCACAATGACTGAAACCGCCTCATTAGTAGATAGAAAGCAAATTTTTTACAGTCTTGCATTTGGGGCAAATTGGGGAGATAATCTAACACCGTTAGGTGACAATATTCTTGTGGTTAATATTGCTGAACAAAATAAGCGTCCTATAAGTTTTAAATCATTTTTCAAATTAGGATTTATTACAACAAATTACCAATTAATTATTATTTCAATATACTATTGCTTAATATTTTATTTACAAATAGGAATAATTATTTTAGGGATTTTGGGTGCATTTCTGATAATAATCTATTGTTTGAATAAATTCGGATCTAAAAATATTAAATCACGCATGAATACTATCAGTAATAAATTAAGAGAAATTATAATAAAGTGATCGTGAAATGGTATTTAAAAATATTCTAAGAATAAAATCAGCCTTACCAGAAGTTAAACATGTTGCTATGTTCTATAATAATGGTATAATTTTTCAGACTACTTTTGAACAAGAGATTAATATACCAAAACTAGGTGAAAACTTAGCAGAAATATTAAATCATTCAAGGAAATTATACGAAATCTGTAATTATAATTTTGAAGATTATAAAAAAATTATTTTTGAAACCAGTGATATGTCTATTATCATTTTAAAACTTGGTGAGGATAGTAATATCGCTCTTTTTTTCAAGAAAGAAGAAGAAAAAGAACTAAAGTTAACTGCGATAAAAAGATATATGACAAGAATTGAAGAATTAATTGATATGGATGAAAGAGAATTAATAATACAAGAAATAATAATAAAAGAAGAAGAGATTAAACATTTTAAAGAATTACTCAATGAAAAAGAAAAAAAAATTGAACAACTAGGTTCAGAATTAGATAATTTAGAGATGGAAAAAACTGAAGATGATAAAAAAAAAGTTGCTATTGAATTAAATGAACTAAATCTTGAATGTACAAATATAAGGCAAGATATTGAAAAAAAAAGTAATGAAATCGACCAATTAAAGGAAAAAATAGAAAAAAGTCATAGAAAAGAATAGTAAAACTACGTAATTTCAATATATTAACTATTGGGTAAGTCCTAAGATTATTGGTATTAAAAGAATTATCACAATACATATAAAAATAAGAATGATAAAGGATTCATTGGATTGCTTTTTAAAATTTTCTCTAAATGTATATATCATCATTAGTATAGATAATATTAACATTCCGAACAAAATCATAATTAAAATCAATATACTATATAACACCTTTTTACCCTTTTTTAATTTTAATATAATTATGTTAAATTTAAAAAAATGGGTTTATTATATTTTTAAGATTTCAGCTGGAAAGGCCTGATTTTTTCACGTTCTGCAAGTTTTTCAGAAAGATCTCTCTTTAGATCGGCTAATTTATTCTGTTTTCCTATTATGTTTTTATTTAATTCCATTGCTTCAATTTCAAGCTTAGTTAAATCTCTCTGTATTTTAAGATATGCCTCCTTTGCTTTAGAAATTTTCTCAGCTGAAGCATTAGCATTTAATAATTTTATATAAACCTTTAGTTTTTTTGCTAAGTTTCCTCTTTCTTTGGCCTCATCAAGTTTTTTATTTAAAATTTTAATTCTTACTTCGATAATTTCCGTTTCTACATTTGCAATCTTTTTTTGGATTTCAGCTACCTTAATTTGAATTCCAGCAACCTCTTGGTTGTAAGTAGCTTGACTTTTCTCTGCCTTTAAAAGATCATCACCAATTTTTAAAAGATCTTTTACTTTTTCTTTTCTTTCAATTAATTTTTTACTCTTTTCAGCCAATCTATCTCTTATTTTTGCGACATCCATTTCATTTTTGGCAAGCATTTCTCGTGCTTTAGCCCTTTTTACAGATTTCTTAGCTAAAACTTTCATTTCACGTGCTGAATCTTTTTCAATCTTGGCTAAACTTGAATTCTCTTCAGCAATTTTTTCAATATTTTTAATGTGTTCCATATCATCATATCTTTTGATTTTTATATTCAATTTTGAATAAACTGATTATTTACTGAGTATTTCCTTTTTGTCTATCTTAAAATATTACTCTAATGATGCTTATATTTAGATTAACTATAAATTTCATCAAAATTTTCAATGTCTTCTTCATCTTCTTCATCATCTTCGTCTTCATAATCCCAATCATCTTCTTCATCAAAGTTATCTTCTTCATAATATCCATCATTTTCTTCATCATAATCATCGTCATCATCAAATTTCTTTTTTTGTTCTTTCGTATCTCCTTTCATTATTGGTTAATCTCCTCCTTATTTTTACTATTACATTTATTATTTCATAATTACTTCATAATATTTAAATGTTTTCATATGATAACAAAGCCTGCATTCGACAACTTTATATACTCTGATATCATATTTTGTAACAAAATAAAATCAAGTTAGAAAAAAAGACTTTACTCCATAATGGCGAAAAAACAAGTAATCAAGCGGAGCAATTTTCTTGGATTTAGGCTTTCAGAAGAAATAGTTAATAAATTAGAACTAATCGCAAAACAAGATAATAAAACACGTGGTCTAGTTGCAAAAGATGCTATTGAACAGTGGCTCAATTTAGAGCTATTTAATCAAACTAATGAGATGATCATGATATCTAAATCCATATTTTCTAAAATCCTTTCTAAATTGGATGATCAGACTTTAGATATTATTGCAAAAGATTTTGCTGATTTATTCTCAGATATAATGAAATTCTCAACAGCAAAACCAATGAATGAAGAAACTTTAAAGTCATATTCTGTTTTTTTAATAAATTTCTTTGGTAAAAATGGATTAAAATGGTTTAATACACTTGATATTCAGACTCAGGATAATTCTTTTATTTTTAGAGGTTTACATGATATGGATGAAGTATATTCAAATTTTTTCACTCAATTTTACAAATATCTCTTATCTAAGTATTTTGAATTAGAATTTACTACAAAAATCGAAGAAAAAACATCTAACTTAATTCATTTAGAATTTAAAATTAAATAATTAACATTTTAAATTAGTATTAAAGGTGGATAAAGATGGAACAAATAAACAATATAGAAAAAGAAGCACAAGAAAATTTGAAAATAGCTCAAATTGAGAAAGAACTTGCCCAAAAATCAAAAAGTAATGCTCTCATTGAAATTAAGAAATCAAAGGCTAGAGAAAAACTGCTAAAAATTGAATATCAAATTGCTGAAATCAAAAATGATTTAGCTGAAAAGAGAAGAGTATTAGCAGAGGAGAAAACTGAAATTAAAAAAAATCAAATATTAGACTTTTCAGAAGAAGAATTAAAAAATGAAAATGATTTTGCTATTTACAATGAGAAAATATCGAAAAATCAAAAAGAAATTGCTGATATAAATAAAAAAATTGCTTCAGTTGAGAAGCAAGTAGCTGAACAGAAACTAAAATTATCTAAGGAAAAATTAGATGTGGCAAAAGCAAGAGAAAAATTATCAAAAAAACAAACTCTTTATCTTAAGCTAACTCATGGAGTTACATCAGAAAGTAAAATCATAAAAGCTAAAGATAATCTTGAACAACAAAAAAGAAATCTAATAAAACAAAAAAATGAAGTATTTGAGAAGGAAAAAGATATAAAGAAAAAAGAGAATAAACTCGCTGAATTAAAGAAGGAACTTTCCTTGAAATTCGGAGAAAGAGAAAAGATTAGACATCCAGGAGTTATTATAGCAGGATAAATTTTTAACTCTTAAGTATCAAGCTGAATAAAAAAAGTATTTTAATGGTGGAAAGAAATAGATTTAATCGTTAGTTTCTTAAATCCATTTTTTTCTTTTAAAGAAATACAACATAGTAAGAGCTATTAACGCCATCATGACTATTAAAATGGGATATGCGAAGGGAGAGGAAAATTCGGGCATATAAAGAAAATTCATACCATAAAATCCTGCTAGAAATGATAATGGTATGAAAATTGTTGATATAATCGTCAAAACTTTCATAATATCATTCATTCTATTGCTAACACTAGATAAGTACATATCCAACATTCCAAAAATGATATCCCGATAATTTTCTAGAAGATCACTAATTCTAAAAATATGGTCGTATATATCCCTTAAATAAATTTGTAAATCATCTCTGATTAATTTTGATTGTTCACGCTGCAATTTATTGACCACTTCTCTTATTGGCCAAATTGATTTTCTTAATTCAATTGAAGACCTTTTCAATCGATAAATAAGCTGTAAAGTTTCGGGTTCAGGTTTCTTTATTAAAATATCTTCAATGTTTTCTATATCCTCACCTACTTTTTCCAAAACTATAAAGTAATTGTCAATTATAATGTCAATTAAAACATAAAGGAGATAATCGGGTCCCATCAATCGAACTCTTCCTTTTGGAACTTGGATCCTCTCATAAATAGGATTAAAAAGATTAGTATCTCTCTCTTGAAATGATATTACATAATTTTCTCCTAAAATTAAACTAATTTGTTCATATTCAAAATCTTCTTGTTCTTGATTCCAACTTAATTTTTTAAATACAGCAAAAATAAAGTTTCCATAATCCTCTAGTTTAGGTCTTTGATTTGGATTCAAAATATCTTCCAATATGAGAGGATGTAAATCAAATTGGCGACCAATTTCTTCAATAACTTCTACTTTTGCAAGACCATATACATCAATCCATCTAACTAGTGATTTTTCAATTTTAGGAAGATCAATCTTAATCTCATCAAATTCTTGAATATTAAAATGGTCTTCAGTATAATCTGTTACCTTAATTTTTGTTTTTTCTGTTACTCTATCTCCTGTATAAATAAGAGTTCCTGGAGGAAGCCCAATTTTTTTTTTCTTTTTCCCAGAAGGAATCATTTTACGCAAAGGTCGAGATAATCTCTTCAAGATATTTCACCTCAACACTATATGGTTTATTTTAATTATTTTATTTCTAAACTAGTTTATAAAATAAAGGTTTTCTTACTTTTTATCAAAAAATCTTTATACTCAAAATATATTATTTGTCAAAGTATATTCCAAACTTTTTCAAATCTTCTATTAGTTTTTCAGTATAGTAATAATGTATTGCTTTAAATCCTAAAGATCGTGCAATCTGTATATTTTTTTTCTCATCATCAATTAAAATTGCTTCAGAAGGTTCGCATTCTAAATGTTTTATTAGTTCTTTATAAAACTCAATATCATCTTTATTCATATTATAATCAAAACTTAATACTGTATCATCAAAATACTTCAAAAATCCACATTTTTTTTCCAAATACTCTACACGTTCTCTTATATTTCCGCTAAATATCAATAGTCTATAATTATCCTTTTTCAATTTGTTTAATAAGTCCTCAATACCATAGTGAATACAATATGAACCAAACCATATATATCGTGTATGCTTTTTTTCTTTTTTGTTAATTCCTAATTTAAGGAACAAAGTTTCCTCAAATTCATCAATGGTTATTAAACCTCTACGCAAAAGATTTCCTTCAGAATTCGGTTTATCACTAAAAATACCTCGAAGTAATTCTTCATTTTCAATGTCATAAATTTCTTTGATTTTCTCAATAGCCAAAAAAGATCCTGGGGTAAAATACACTCCTCCTAAATCGAAAATTATTGTTTTTATTTTATCATTTGCCATAGTAGGTCAAACTGGAACTCTCTTGAATAAAATTATGATTATTTATTTACTTTCTACTTATTAGCATCTTTATTATTTAGCTATTTTGCGGATCCAATACTTTTAATTATATTAGGTGTGCTAATATCAATACCATATCTTTTCATAGATTTCAAGATACTTAACCTTAAATCAGCTAATATTTTCATCATTAATTTAATATCATGAATAAATATGAAGAGAGTATATTCAACAGCGAAATTTTGAAATTCTGTTATCCCAACAAATGGTTTAGGATCTTGTAGTATTTCCGGGATTAAGTTTGCGGCTTCTAATAACGCATTCTCTACTTTTTTATGATCTTCACCATAATCTGCAGTAATTTTAATTCTTCTTCTAATTACATCTTTCTTGCCAAGATTCTCAGTTTCCTCTGAGATTAATTTCTGATTTGGCACTGAAATCTTTATACCATCGAAATCAATTAATATTGTAAAAATTAATTTAATTTCATGAACTCTTGCGATTTTATTATTATATATAAGGTAATCACCTACAACAAAAGGCCTACTTGTCATAATTATGATACCAGCAATTGCATTCCCAAAAGTATTGATTGCGGCGAAACCAATAATGGTCCCTCCAACAAGTGTAAATAAAGAAGTAATTAGGCCAATAGCTTCTACGAACTGAACGAGAACCATGCTAATGATTATGAATATAATTACAATTTTTATAATTCTCTGTAAATTTCTTGCTGTTTGTTCCTCTAATTTTTCTTGTCTTTGAAGCCTTTTAACTTGCTTTTTAAATATTATATAAATTATCCATCCAATTATTATTGCAATAACAACTAAAAATATGTTGAATAAATTATCATAAATCCATCCAAATATAATATCAAAAATATTTTGGAATAGCATTTTATTTTTTCCCCTTTTTTATTCTTTTCAAAAATATTTGTTTTTCAATATCTTTTTGATTATGATTTATTTTTAAAAAAATAAACTACTATTTATATTTGTACTTTATCAAGATGATTTAGTACTTTTTCGTTGCCTTATACCGAAATTTTTTTTCTTTTTTTGCTCTAATGGTTTTAAATAACCAAGTAAATCGTCAAATACTATTATTTGATGGATATGGGGTCGAAAAATAACCTTATAATACTTTTTTTTCCAATAAAACCGTAAAGTATTAAGATAAATTAATATTTCATTAATTTGTTCAGGTTTGATTTCAGTATATGAACTGATTATATTTTCTTCAGAATTATATTCAATATTTCTCTTCTTTAGGCTTCCATCTGTTTTTAATATGTATATAGTTCCATTTAAATATGCCTCAATTTCCTTATTATGAGTTAATCCAAGATATTGTGAATATAACTTAAAGTTTTGACTAATTTTGGCATTTAAGTAATTTTTTTGAATTATATCTCGATTTTTATTTTTCACTAATGTTTTTAATTCTTGTTCCTCCATTTCTCCTTTGCTTGTTTCCAATATTTCGTAATATTTTACTTGGAGATTAGTAAATATCAACATCTCTATATCAGTATAAAAATCTTGAACTTCACGAGTTAAAATTCTATCATCTTTAATATGATCCCAGATTATGAAGAAAAGTACAGCAATTGAAACTCCTAAACTAACATATACAAGGATATCTTGAGGATTCATTATTTTAGTTTATTTTTTAGTTTTAATTAAATTTATGGTCTTATTTAGATTAATTAGATTTTTATTATTTTTAAAGTAGTCCACTATGTATTCATATGAGATTGAATGAGATAAATGTTTGAAATCCTTAAAAACCTTAAAGATTTTTTTGTTTATTAGATCATGACGAAGGTTATCAGAACGATTTCCAAATTTATGTTATTAATAACAGAAATGGGTAATAATATTCTTATAATTACTACTAAAATCATTATTAGCTCGGAAATTATAGAAAAAGTAGTAACAGAAGACTTATTTATAATTTAATTTAAAATCATGCTCTTTATTTCATAAATACGGCATTTAAACCATACTGTATATTAAATTATAAAATAGCAATTATAGAAAAATTATAAATAAATTTTAGTAGATTTTTTCTTTAGATTAAAAGAAATCTTGATTTAAACTCGCCTAGTTATTTGTTTTAATCTTTGGAGGAGGTATAAAGACTCTTCTCATTTCAGCTCTTTCCAGCGTGATGGCATTCTCTGGGCATAAATGTGCACATACACCACACCCTAAACACCTATCATTATTAACAACAGCCACAGTATCTATGAGTTCTACAGCTTCAGCGGCACAACTTTGCTCACAAGTTCCACATCCAGAGCATAAATTCTCATCAACGCTTGCTAAATGTGAAGTTAAATCCATTAAAGGAACCGCACCGCTATAGTGAAGTAAGAAAGTACCACAACAACATTTGCAGCAATTACATATACCATCTAGATCTTTATTTATGTCCAAACTAGTATGAAAAACTTTATGTACTAGCCCTTCATCTTCAGCTTTTTTCATTATTTCTATTGCTTCTTGTTTTGATATTTTTTCAACGAAACCTTGCGAGATAAGAAATTCAGCATTTCTACCAAAAGCAAAGCAATTTCTTCTTTCTTTTGTCGTTTTACAAGGTTCATCCAAAAGATCTTTTTTATGTCTGCAATAACAAACCGTTACTCCTATTGGATCATAATTTTCGATGAGTTTTGAAACTTCTTCTAAAGGTAGAACTAATTCTTCTCTCATTGCAATTTCTTCTTCAACTGGGATAACTCTGTCAAGTGAGGGGCCATTCTTAAATTCCTGAACCATTTGTTCGTAATTATTTTGAGTATCTTGAACAATCTGTTTATATAATTTTGAATATAATCTTGCCAAATTTTTTGCTTTATCGTTAGTTTCACCCCGCATTAAAGTAAATTCGATGATTCCTGGAAGTAATGGGGTTTTTCGATAAACCATAACACCCGTACTTCTACTTTTTATACCAGAAATCACACCTATTTTCATTAAGTCATTTAACATATTATTAAGAGACTCATCATCCATATCAGTTAAAGGTTTAATCTCATCAATATTGTAAGAAGGTTTTTTAAGTAATATTATAAATTTCGCTTGTTCTTCTGTTAGTAAGGTTTGCATAATCTCTATGATAATATCACTCACTCTTATTGGTAGCTTTCCCGCCTTTATAAAATTCCTAGCTACTTTATACCATAATTTTTCTGACATATTTAATCAATTTATTGAGTTTGATAATACAATAAATTTTTTCGTTATATTGATAATAAATTTAATTGTATTATTTTAAATAGTTAAATGATTAAGTGAAATATTCCAATTAAACTTATTAAATAGAATACTTCTTTAAAACAGACTTATATGTCAATAAGTACCTTATTAAATCATAAGGATAATACTAATTCATCATTTTACTATTTTCAATAGCTTTATGATATTTTTTTCATCTATATCTTCAAAGGAATTGATTTTAATATGCCTTGTCGTCTTACCGCTCCCCTCAAAAAGAGCAATTTCATCTTTTGTTAAGTCTTTAATCGAGAAGCCTAAATTGACATGTGTTTTTAAAGTAGCAATGTAATACTTATTTCCATAATAAGGAACCCCATATTTCATTTCCTCTCTAACATTTGGGAATGTAGCCAATATAATTTCTCTTAATCTTTGACAAATCTCTTTCTGAGGAGATTTCTGGTTTTCTATATAGTTGCTAATTTTATTATCCATAATATATTAAATTTTATTTGATTGATTATATTAACTTTTGAATTTCTAAAGATAATAATTTTATAATATCAATTTTCAGCCTTAAATCTTTTAATTATCAAAATTTTTTAGCTTCAAAAATTTAATTTAAATTAAATAAAAATTTAACTTAAATAGTTAAATAAATCGAGATTTAAACTATGTTTGATAAAAATTACCTTTATAAAATTCAACAAGAAAAAGATAGTTGGGATAAAAAAACAAAAGATGCGAGGGAACGTAATATAAAATTTGTAACTGATTCTGATATTCCAATAAAGCAAATTTATACACCCTTAGATGTAAAAGGTGATTACTCCGAAAATGTAGGTTTTCCAGGGCAGCCTCCTTATACTAGAGGAGTATATCCCTCTATGTATCGTGGAAGACTTTGGACAATGAGATTATTCTCAGGCCATGGAACTCCTGAAGAAACAAATAAGAGATGGAAGTTTTTGTTTGAAAATGGAGAGACTGGTTTTAGCGCCGCAGTAGATGCTTTAACTTTTAACGGAATTGATCCTACAAATAAGGATGGGGCTCCAGAAGTGGGTACTTCTGGTGTACCCCTTTATTGCATAGACAGTCTTTTTGCTCTCACCGAAGATATTCCAATAGATAAAATTAGTGTAGCATTAGTCGTAGAACCTTTTACATCTGCTCCTGTTTGCTCAATGTATTTCAATATGGCAAAAATGCGCGGTTATGATATTAAACAATTGATGGGAACAACACAAAATGATATCTTAACAATGACAGTCGGGTATATTCCCTATAAAAATAGTCCACCTAATCATATACTTCGATTAGCATGTGATTTTATCGAATGGACTGTAGCACAAAAAAATGTACCAAAATGGCATCCTATTAACTTCACTGGATATAATTATCGTGAAGGAGGAATTGATGCAGTACAAGAGTTAGGGTTCGTATTTGCAAGTGCTTGTTCTCATATTGACAATTTAATTGAGAGAGGATGGAAAGCTGATGATTTCGTTGGACGTCTAGCATTTCATTTGGCAGCTCATAAAGATTTCTTTGAAGAAATTGCCAAATTTAGAGCTGCTCGAAGGATTTGGTATAAATTAATGAAAGATAAATATGAAGTCAAAGATCCTAAAAATCTGGGTTTCCGATTTCATGTACAAACTGCTGGTTCTTCTTTAACAGCACAATCACCTAAAATAAATATTGTAAGAACAGCAATTCAAGCGTTAGAAGCAAACTTAGGTGGGTGTCAATCATTACACACTAATTCATACGATGAAGCTATTTGTTTACCATCTGAAGAGGCTGCTTTGGTTGCTTTAAGGACTCAACAAGTAATTTCAGATGAAACTAGAATCCATAATACGATAGATCCTCTTGCTGGTTCTTATTTTATAGAATGGTTAACAGATGAAGTTGAAGACCGAGTTTGGAAATATATTGATAAAATCCAAAAAGTCGGCACTATTGATAAAGCACTCTCTACAGGATTTCTTTATAAAGAAATGAGAGATGCATTCCATAAACGGCGCATGAAACTTGAAAGCGGTGATGAAATAATGTTGGGAGTTAACAAGTATCCCGTTCCTTATGATACTGTAACTGATGTTTTTAGAACTAACAAAGAGGCAATAGATATTGAAGTTCGTCGTATTGAGAAATTAAAAGCTCGAAGAGATAATGCAAAATTAGAGAAGATATTTGACAAATTGAGAAATATCTGTGAGAAAGAAGAAAATGTTATGCCAATAGTCATGGAGGCAACAAAAGAAGGAGCAACTTGTGGTGAAGTTTGTGATATATACAGGGAAATTTGGGGAACCTGGGATCCACCCTTAGCAATTTAACCTTGGAGGTGTAAAATATGTTAGATAAAAAGATAAGAGTGCTTATGAGTAAGCCAGGCATCGATGGTCATTGGCGCGGAGGAATAGTTGTATCAAGAGCTATTAGAGATGCTGGGATGGAACTTGTTTTTGGAGGATTTCAAAATGTAGAACAAATTGTTGAATCTGCAATACAAGAGGATGTTGATGTTATTGGATTAAGTATTCATTCTGGAGCTCATTTTGCATATACACAACAAGTAATAGATCTGTTAAAAGAACGTGGAGTACTTGATAATATAATGATATTAGTTGGTGGAGTAGTCCCTGCAAAAGATTTTGCTAAACTTAAAGAAATGGGTGTTGCTAATGTTTATGGTCCAGGTTCAATGACTTCTGATATAGTCAAATTCATTCGTGAGAATGTAAAAAAATAATTTCTTTATTTTATTCTATTTTTTAAAATCTTATAGTTTTCTAGAAAGTTATCTTAAGAGAATATGTTTTATTTCAAAGATTTAATAATTCGATGATTTTAAAATTAAAAAAAGATTAGAATTTTTTATTTATTCATTTCATATTGGTCCTTTAGGGAGTAAACCATATTCCATACTTTACCAAACCGTTCTGGATCAACATTGGGTTTCTTAATCATCTTCAAACACCATTCCATCTGCTCGGGATTAGTACTAGATTTATGATATAGGTTCATTGCATATTTAGAAAAGTCTCTTACTAGAAAATCAAATATCTGGTCTAATGTGTCTTTATCAATTTTATAAATTTTCGCGTTTTCAATAATTAAATGGGCGTATACGATAAGAGAAAAGATTTCACCAATCCCTGAAAGCATGAAATCCATATCTTTTTGTTGTTCAGGACTAGGAGTCGCTTTAAGACCCATAAGATTGAAAGTATTAATTTGTTCTAGAAATATTTTGACATTGGGTAAATCATATTGCTCAAACGCGGGTTTCCAATCATGAAGACGAACTCTTCCTAACCCACGAGTTGGTCCTTGATTAAAAAGAAACGTATCATCTTTTACTTGATCTTGTTTCGGAATATCTTCATATTTCTTATAATTCATAAAGAAATTTAACATGAATTTCAAAATTAAAGCAATATTTACGTGAACTGTCCCTTCAAGTTTAGGTAATGCCCGAATATCTCGTGCCGCATTTTCAAAATACATATCTTTTTCAAAACCTTTCGCAGCAATTACATCCCAGAGAAGATTTATAACTTCCTCTCCTTGAGTAGTTGTTTTCATTTTCATTACTGGCGCATAGAGTAAATATCGACGGTCTTTATTAGATGCTACTCTCATATAATCTGCCGTTCTTAACCCAAATAACTTCATTGCTATTAAACGGGTGTAAGCATCAACAAAACTCTGTTTCACATGTTGAAAATC
>JBHLNW010000110.1:0-10807 GCA_048941185.1 Promethearchaeota archaeon | reverse complement strand
TAATTTATTCCTAAAAAATATAATTTTAAAAGTTAAAGTAAAAATAAAATTTTTGCCTTCTTATCTATAATTTATGGTGGATTTGAAATGGAGTGGAAAACAAAAACTAAATAATTTTAATCTTGAAATACAGGAAACTCCTCAATGTCATATTATTGATGCTTACAATTCTAATAGAGCTTCATTCAAATTAGAAGATGAATGGAAAAATCTATTGATTTTAGGAGAAAATAAATTAGTAATGCAATCGCTATTGAAGGCGTTTAAAAATAAGGTAAACCTAATATATATTGATCCTCCTTTTGCAACAGGAGGAGAATTCAATCTTAAAATTCAAATAGGAAAAAATGGAGAATATTTTGACAATATTGCCTATAAAGATAAGTGGAAAGAAGGGATAGACTCATATCTGAACTTTTTATATGAAAGACTTGTTCTCATGAAAGAGTTATTATCAAGTAATGGTTCAATATATGTACATTTAGATTGGCATATCTCTCATTATATAAAATTAATGATGGATGAAATTTTTGGTAGTATGAATTTTAGAAATGAGATAATTTGGGCATATCCTGCAGCTTCAGTTAAGACAAGACGATTTTTTATAAGATCTTATGATACAATCCTTTTCTATTCAAAATCTGATGATTACATTTTCAATGATAATCCTAAAATATACCAAGAATTTTCTGAACGTGTAAAAAATGCATTGAAGAAAGATGAAAAAGGCGTATTCTACTATAGAGGAGGGAGTCATAATGGAAAAAAACTATCTAGAAAGGTTTATATTGAAAAGGAAGGTATATTTCCAAGGGATCTATGGAATGATATTCCTTATATTAGAGCGAATACCCCTGAATATCAAGGTTTTTCAACTCAAAAACCTGAACGTCTTTTAAGTAGAATTATTTTAGCCTCTTCAAATAAAGGAGATCTTGTAGCTGATTTTTTTTGTGGCTCAGGGACGACATTAACTGTAGCAGAAAAGCTAGGTAGAAAATGGATCGGATGTGATTCAAAAGTTTTCTCGATTCATATGATAAGAAAAAGAATGCTGAATATAAGTCAAAGTAATGACATATTAAATTGGAAAAAATTGTATAGCAAACATCCTAATTCTTTTAAGATATTAAGTATTGATAAAAAAGAGGAAAAATCTATACCTATGGTATTTTTGATTAAAGGTGTGAAGAATGAAAGGCTTAATGCATTGAAAGAATCTCCTGATTTTAATGTCAAAATCCATCAATATAATAACAAGGTGAAAGTAGAATTAATTGATTACAAAATACCCTTTGAAAAATTTATATCAGAAAGAATAAAAGAAAAAATAAAATCATTTACAGATTGGATTGATTATTGGTCAATTGACTTTGATCATAAAGATGATGTTTTTGAAAATATATGGTATTCTTATAGAACTCCGAAGAAAAGGACACTCTCATTAGAATCAAAAACTCATCAATATGCTAAATCTGGTAATTATAATGTTTCAGTAAAGATAATTGACATTTTGGGTATTGAAACTAGAAAATCTTACAAGATTAACATTATTTAACGAATTCTCTAATTAACATTGTTGCATAAGTTCCTTTTTGAAGAGAAAATTCAAACTTAATTTTTTTTTTTCCAGGATTAAAATCATCATCAGCCGTTTCTAAAATTTTTAATCCAGTTGGCTTTATAATCATTGGTCTAAAAGAACCTTTAAATTCTTGTTCAGCATTGAAATTTGTATCAAAAATGTCTTTTTGTATGTTTTCTTGCTTTATAACCTTCTCATAAAGTAATTTAATGAAGGGAAATTCGTCTAAATTTGTATTAGTCCCAATTAAAGGCATTATTATAGCAGCTCGATTTACGCTTAATGCTTTTTTCAGATATTTATCATAATTATTACCATATATGTATTTAACTTGAGTAATATTCCCATTAAAATCGTCTAAAATACTAATAACGTCACCTTTCATAGGTTTAAATAAAGAAAAACCTTCTTCAGCTCTTTTTGAAAGCAATTTGTTAAATATATATGACTGAAAAGAACTAATTAATAGTTTCTTCAGATCAGGAGATAATGTATTAATACTTCCTTCATAATCATTGGGATTTTCAATTAAATATTGGATAATTTTTCTTTCATAGTTTAAGCTTTTAGGGAATTCATTTAAAGCTTTCTCTAGATTTCCAGTTTTTCTTAGTTCTCTTCTTACTTGTCTTGATTCCATAGATTCAGTAGTATATGTTTTTATTACTAATTCTTCAAATGCTTTCTTAAAATTATTTTCTAGAAGATAACGACCAACAATATGAGAATTAGGTCTATAATTTCCAAACCTTTGAAGACCAAAATAGTTAGGGAATCCAAATTTGTTTAAGAAATCTACATATTTCTCTAGTTTTTCTTCTAAATTTTTACTACTTTTAACGTTTCGCAGTATAATTGTAAAATGATTTCCCCAATGACTTCCTAATTTAACAGGTTTTTTAGTTGGAAAAATGTCCCTAATAAATACGTCTTTAATATTAAGATTTTTTAAAGTTTCAGTATAATCCCCTTTAATGGAAACTTTTTGAACTGATATTGAAAATTTATCTTTTAAACCAGAATAATTTATGTGTTCATTAGAAATGTTTAAAGCTTTACAAATTTCTCTAATCGCATCAAATGTATCTCTATTGATTTTTATCAAATTAAAAGTGGTATATCTATCTTTTAATTCTTCTGAGAATTGGTAACTCTTATTATCTTCTTTTATATCAAGGATCTTTCCATTATTTAGAATCTCTTTGACAATAAAATCCTTAAAATCAGTTTTATATTCTCCTTTAATTCCACTAATTCTGCTTGTGGTAAAGGCTTCAATTCCCACAAACCTTTCTACTTCTCTTTCATCATCGTTTAAAAATGTATAAGAATCTGTTTCCCATTCAGCCAATTTTTTATCCTATACTATTGATATTATAATAATTTTAAATCTCCAGTAATTTTATCTATTTCAGTTGATAAAATGGGTCCAATACCAACTGCAGTTGTTGTGTCCGGTGGTAGTTGGGTTAATCCCGCATCATTAACAACAAAATAAGGGATTTTCTTAGCTTCAAGTTTTTTTAATAATTCTTTTAATTGATCCATATTTTGAATTTTAAGAACAACCTTTTTTTGCCCTGAATTCTTCCAATTCTTCCATATTGTTTTATTTTGAATACGAACTAAATCAGAGGCAGATACACTAGCATGACAAGACTGTGCACATTTTTTCCCGGTGCCCATTTTTAAATCTACTCTAATTAAAATAACTTGCTTATATTCTTCCAAGATAAATCTATTAAATATTAAGAAAATAGCTAAATAAATCTTATTGATTATTGAAATTCTACTCTAGTAATATTTCCAGTTAATTCATAAATCAATTCTTCAAGTTCTTCTTTTGTAAATAATATTTTTTCTCTATCATCATCCCAAAGGACAGCCCTAAATTGAATATCACCAGTGGCTAGAAAAATCTCATTTAAAGATTTTAATTTATAGGGATTGATTAATGCTTCTACTACTGGACGAGGTTTATTAGTTTTTTCAATAATGATTAACTCATCAATCTCGTATGTTTCTTTAATCCACTTAATCAAATCTGGAGTAATTTTTAATTTATCTTTCTTGCCAACCACTATTATTATTAAATCTTCATAATCAATCGCTTTATAAAAGGAAATATCTTTAAGAAAAGCAAATCTCTCCTCTTCTTCTTCTAATTGGAGTAAATCTTTCGCCATATCGATCTCAAAGTCTGTTATTTCTCCAGCATCAAGCCTAGCCTGACAGTTAGTACATAAGAAACCAGAATTAATACAAGTTTTGTCAGCAGGAAGGACTTTCATTGACTTTAAACCAGAGTAAAAATTTCATGTTTAGTATATTTCCAATATATCTTATTGAAATATCGGCTTACTATTGAAATTTATTAAAAATTGTTAATTAATTTTTTTATAAAGATTCTTAAATTTCACCTTTATAAACAATTCAATCCTATTAATTAGGCCAATTAAGTAATAAAGAAAAAAATAAATAAAAAAAGTTCACTTTTGAATTCATAGAAAGTTATTATGAGCCTAATGACAGATGCTCATTTATTTCTTGTTCAATTAATGAAATTTCTTGAATAGATTGTTTAAATTCGTTTTTTGGCATTTTATCTCTATTCAATAAAGATTTTGCAAGAGTCTTATACTTCAATATTAGAGTAGGATCAATAAAATTCTCAAGTTTGATACAAAAGGAATAAAGATATGAATATGTTTCAGCATATTTTGCGTACTCCAATGATTCTTTAATTCTATCTAAATAATAATGTAATCTTAATTTTCGATCCTTAATCTCATCTCTCAGAGATTTCGATTCAGTTTGATACTCAATAAATTTCTCATCATCATGAAGTTTCTCAGAGATTTTAATTAGTTTCTTGGAGATTTCATGCTTCTGAATAAAGTTCTCCTCATTTAAATATTGACTAACAAGTTTATCTCTTTCCTTTAACAAATCTTCTCGTAATTGATCTGATAGTGAACCTTTTTGTTCCCATATAGATTTCAAAATAGTACTCTGGTCAGCTGTTAGAGATGATCCAGCTATTAGTTTCTTATCTGAAAGAATTAACTTAATTATTTTTAAATCAAACATTTCGAGTTTTTCTGGTTTGCGATCCCAGTTTATAAATAGTTCTTGATAATTAATTATAATCTCAGATATTTTAGGAATCAGTTTTTGAACTTCTTTAATATCGTCCTTATCGGTAATTATAACTAAGTCAGATATAATTTCTGAAATTCTTGTGATTAAAACAAAATAAGCACCCAGTTCAATAGTATTCAAAGATTCTGTAGTACTTTCTGTAAGTTCTGATACAAATGTTTGAAGCGCCGAGAAAAATGAATCAAACATCTCTAATTTTTCATCACTTTGAAAATTCTTATTGTATATTAGGTCCTTTGATTCACAATTAAAAATATAAAGTGCTTGAATCATTTTAAAATCATTATCTATACTAAAAATAATAATAATGATAAAATAATTTATAATTATCTTTTTCTAAAACTCAGAGATTGTTGTTTAGCGAATATTAACTTAGGTTTTAATACGATTTTAAGCCTTGGGGAGCATCAATCTCCCAATCGATAATTGACCTGACTTAATCAAGATTAAACAAATAGTAATTTATAATTCTATAATATCACAACTAATATTTCTTAATAATCTCTCGGCACTTGCTGGGTCTGTTTTATAAGTATAAAGAATCTTCTTAGTTCTTAATTTTAGTTTTACTGTTTCTTTTAAACGCTTAACTCGGCAATGAATTGCATACTCAGAGATCTCTAGAAACTTTTTTTCGTCAAAAATTTCCCGCGGCATATTAGTTCAACTAATCTTTCATAATGTAAAGTATGAGTAGATCTATTAATTATAGAATTTTAATTTTATCATATTTACCTATTCTAAACAAAAATTTTATTTTGAATCATATGTTTTAGAAATTATTCTTATTTTTGAAAAATCTAAATATAATACTAAGATACTTGAAAAAAAGAAAGGCTGAAGAAGATGCCAATTGATGACCCTGTAAAACGTAGAATTGCCAGATATCATTTGTTGGAAAAATCAGTGTGTAGGAGATGTGGTGCATTAAATCCAGTTAGAGCAAAAAAATGTAGAAGATGTCATGGAAAAGATCTTCGATTGAAACGCAGAGATCTCACCAAATAATCTATGTATTTTACTTTTTTGGAAAAAGAACTTTTCTGATAATATAAATATTCATTGTCTTCTACTTGTATTATTTCTTGAAATAATGGACAAGTGAAATTATTACGCTCAATTATTGCGTTTTATCCAATTAAATTTAAAGTATATGAAATAGAACATGTCATTTTGGTTGATAAAATTTAAATACAGACTTGATAATAATAAACTAGAGGTGACGAAATTATGGCTAAAACTAAATTAAAAATGTCAATCCTCTTGCTCGTTATAGGTTTATTATTCTTTGTTCTTCCTGGAAGCGTGGTTGCATGTGGTAGACCTCAATGGAGATTAATGGCGGGTGCATGCGTTTTACCAATAACTCCTGAAACAACTGAAGAGGGAATCCCTATTAATCCAGATGGTTCACCTGTTTTCTTAGCCGGATTCGGAGATCCGGGAGATAGACCTGCTTCAGCAGTTCATGATGATATTTATGCTAGGTGCTTGATTTTAAATTTCGATGGAACTACGATGGTCTTTGTGGCACTTGATTTGATAGGGTACTTCATTGATCAAGTTGATTTAATAAGAACCGAAATAGAGGATGAATATGGGATAGATGCAGAGAACGTTATTATAGCATGTACACACACTCACTCAGGACCTGATACGTTAGGACTCTGGACACCTCCAGTTCCAATTCCAGGAGTTAACTGGCCATACATGGAATTCGTAGCATCTCAAATTAAAGAGTGTATAGTCCAAGCATATCAAAATATGAAAAAAGCATATATACGATTTGCATCTGCAATTGTTCCAGGATTGATGCGAAACTCGCGAGATGAGGGTAGAGTATATCCAAATTTGGAGGTAATGAAAGTTCAAGACAGAAGAGGTCAAACCATTGCTACGATGATTAATTATGCAGGTCATCCAGAAGTTCTATGGTCAGATAATTTGGAAATAACTTCAGATTATGTGGGTTATCTATGTAATAAAATTGAAGAAGAACTAGGAGGCGTTGCAATTTTCTTCAATGGTGCTCTAGGAGGAATGATAACTCCAGATGTGGAAGAGCATACATTCGAAAAAGCAAAAGAAATTGGATATGAACTAGCATACGCAACTATCAAGGCTCTAAAGTCTCGTAAAAGTTATAGCTGGGGTGTTTTTTTCCCAAGTTGGAAAAAAACCTTCAATATAGAAAAAGTAGTATTTGAAGTTCCCTTAGAAAATCAAGTATTTTACTATGTTATGAGTATGGGTATGCTTCAGAGAGGCTCACCTTGGTATAAGCCTGAAGTAGGTATAATGGGATCTATAATGACGGAAGTCAATGTGATCACTATTGGTAAAGCTCAAATGATTACTATGCCGGGAGAAGTTTTACCTAGTATAGGATATCGCTTGAGAGAAGCTATGACTGGAAAATATAAATTTCAGATTGGACTTGGTAATGATGAGCTAGGTTATATTATCCCTGCAGATGAATGGGATATCTCCCAATATGAGGAATCGATGTCCGTTGGTGTGCAAACTGGAATCATGATGGAAGAAATTCTTATGGATATGCTGGAAGGAACCTAAATTTTAAGAATTATGGTAATACTAACATAATTTTTAATTCATTTATTTTTTTTATGATTTTCTATTTGAGTTAACATAGTTTAAGACGAACAAATATAAGATTTAAATAAATACAGTTACTTCTTTATTTTGCAATTCTTTCAAAATATTTAATGTTTTAGAATCTTTAGAATGAGCTATTGGGTTGCCTTTTAAATCAATTGCTTCAAGCCAATTACAAGTCAATATCGATTCAGGAAGAGAACTTATCTGATTGGCTCTAAGGTTTAATTCACGAAGTTTTTGAAGATTGCCGATTGAACTAGGTAGATTCTTCAATTTATTATCATGAATGTATAAAATTTCGAGATTGAGAAGATTTCCTATTGATTCAGGAAGATTTGATAAAGTATTTCGAGTGACGTATAAATTTGTAAGGGATTGAAGGTTTCCTATACTTCTTGGTAGTTCACTCAGGTGGTTACTCTCTAACCATAATGACTTTAAAGATGATAAAGACCCTACGGAATTAGGAAGTCTAGTTAGATAGTTATTTTGTAGGAATAATTCTTCTAATGAATTAAGATCCCCTATCGATTCAGGTAATTTATGGATATTAGATTCAGAAAGATTTAATCTTTTTAGTGAAGTTAAACTTGTGATAATTTCAGGAAAAGTTTGAAAATTATTACCACCTATTGTAAGGGTTTCAAGTGATTTTATATCACGGATGAAACTAGGAATATGATTAATATTATTTGCATTTAAATTTAAAAAGTATAGATTGTTTAAATGACGTAAAGCTTTTGGTACTGCTTCTAACGCACATAATGCTAATTTTAAGCTATATAAATTGGGAAGCTCCTTTAATGAATTTAGATTTTTTATACCTTCATTACCACATAAATCGAGATCTTCAAGTGATTTTAATAAGTTTATACATTCAGGAACTTTCTCGAATTTATTATTTGCTAATGACAACCATTTTAGATTCTGAAGATTGGCAAAACTTTCTGGAAGGACACTCAAATAATTTTGGTCAAGAACTAATGATTCCAAGGAACTTAGATCCCCAATTGAATCCGGCAATATTTTCATCTCAAGTCTGTCAAGGAATAAAGTTTTCAAATTTTTAAGAACTTTAAGACTACTTATTTGATTTAAATGTTTTATACCTCTGTTACCACTTAAATCAATAAATTCAATTGATTTTAAATTTCTAATACATTTTGGAAATAATTTAATTTTATTATTTGTTAACGACAATCTTTTAAGTTTAGAAAGATTTCCTAAGGATAATGGGATTGTAGTTAGTAAATTAAAAGAAATATCTAATTGTTCTAACGATTTAAAAGTTCCAATTGAATCTGGTAATGTCTTCAAGCCAAGATGCCGAAGCGATAATTCTTTTATAGTCTTAAGATCTTCAAGACCTTTAATCTCATTTAAATTTTCTAACTTTATGTTACTAATATAAAGTCTTTTGTTCTTAACGTAGAATTTTTCATCTTTTATTTGAACAAATTCCTTTTCATCCATCTTTTCTTTATTTTTTTCGATTCTATTATTTTATGTTAGATCTTTAACCTTATTATAAAAATAACAGTTAATATAAACATGGGCTATCATAAAAAAATATTAAATTCAGAACTTTAATTGTTAGATTTTGAAATTCGTAAACTTTTTTAATTTTATGACTTAGAGATCTATATAAATAAAAGAAATATCAAAAAAAATATTCAATAATTATATTAATAAGAAGTGAAAAATAATGGCACAATTAGGCGGAACACCCGTATTAATAATGAAAGAAGGTACAGAGAGACAACGTGGCAGAGATGCTATGCAGAATAACATCGCAGCAGCCATAGTTATTGCTGAAGCTGTCAGAACATCACTCGGTCCTAGAGGAATGGATAAAATGCTTGTAGATCAATTCGGTGATGTTGTAATTACAAATGATGGTGCTACAATCTTGAAAGAGATTGATGTACAACATCCAGCTGCTAAAATGATGGTTGAAGTTGCTAAAACTCAAGACTCTGAAGTTGGTGATGGTACAACAACATCAGTAATCCTTGCTGGTGAATTATTAAAAAGAGCTAAGAAACTTTTAGAACAAAAAATCCACCCAACTGTAATTACAGAGGGATTTCGAAAAGCTGCGGACAAAGCAATTGAAATTTTAGAGAATATATCATTAAAAAGTGGAATTGATGACATAACAGGCTTAAAAAACGCTGCTATGACCTGTATGTCCAGTAAGATTGTCTCAGAATCAAAAGAGAAATTAGCTCAAATTTGCCTGGATGCTATTGTAGCTATAGCTGAAAAAAGCGAGGATGGAAATTGGATTGCTGACATTGAAAAAGTTCAAATTCAGAAAAAAGAAGGTGACTCAATCGATGATACAAGTTTAATTAAAGGTATTATCTTAGACAAGGAAGTTGTAAGCCCTGGTATGCCTAAAAGCGTAAAAGACGCCAAAATTCTCTTGCTTCAGTCTGCTGTTGAAATAGAAAAAACAGAGTTTGACAGCAAACTTCAAATCACCAGCCCAGAACAAATCCAGCAATTCCTAGATGAAGAAGAACATATGCTGAGAAATATGGCAGAAAAAATCCAAAAATCCGGTGCAAATGTGGTAATCTGTCAAAAAGGAATTGATGATATGGCTCAACATTTCCTTTCTAAAGCAGGAATTTTAGCTGTAAGACGTGTTAAGAAATCCGACATTGAAAAACTCTCAAAAGCTACTGGAGGTATGATTTTTACTAACCTTGATGATGTTGCCCCTGAAAAACTTGGATGGGCAGGTTTAGTAGAAGAACGAAAAATAATGAACGATTCTTGGATTTTCATTGAAGAATGTAAAGACCCCAAATCTGTCGTAATCCTTATAAGAGGAGGAACTGAACTTATCGTAGATGAAGTCGAAAGAGCTATTCATGATGCCCTGTGCGTCGTTAGAGATATCGTCGAAGACGAAAAACTTGTTGGCGGTGGCGGTGCCCCAGAACTAGAAACCGCTATCCAACTAAGAAAATATGCCTCCACCCTAGGTGGTCGTGAACAACTCGCCGTTGAAATCTTCGCTGACTCCCTCGATATCATCCCAAAAACACTCGCTGAAAATGCTGGTCTTGACCAAATTGATAGTCTCATGAAATTGAGAGCAGGTCACCAAAAAGGAAATAAATTTGCAGGACTTGACCTAGACACCGGAGACATTGTTGATGATATGGCCGGCGTTGGTGTCGTCGAACCAACCGTAGTAAAAGTACAAGCTATAAAAAGCTCTACCGAAGCTACATCTATGATTCTACGCATCGATGATGTGATCGCATCAGCCAAATCTGCTATGCCCCCTGGAATGCCTCCTGGCGGAGGGATGGGCGGTATGCCTGGTATGGGAGGCATGGGTGGTATGGGAGGTATGCCTCCAGATATGTATTAATAGTTTTAATTATCTTTTTTAATTTATTTTTTCTTTCTATTTTTCTTTTA
>JBHLNW010000109.1:0-11144 GCA_048941185.1 Promethearchaeota archaeon | reverse complement strand
GTTCAAATCTTCTCCGCAAGAGAAAAATTGACGAACAAATAGTTTTATCATGTAAATGTGGTTATCAACAAGAATTAGAAAATGATAATCGTAATATAGAAAAAACCATCAGAAAAAAGAATAGAGCTTTAGAAAAAAATTTACTTATAGTTTCAGATGAAGATAAAATTTCAATTCACCCAAAAACTAAAAAAGATTGTCCTAAATGTGGCAATTTAGAAGCAGAAACCTGGCAAGTGCAAATAAGGAGTTCTGATGAACCAAGCACACATTTTTTTAAATGCACAAGTTGTAAATATACTTGGCGCGAACAATAGCTAAAATACTATCAATAAGTAGGTAACCTACATTATTTCGATATTTCATATGAAATTAAAAATGTAATTATCTTCTTAATGATTAAGATGAAATTGTTACGGAGAACTCGAGCTATAATTGACTCTAATAGCAAAGTTATCTTTGGATTGAGTCAAATAAAAGGAATTGATATGAGGTTAGCTCAAGCGATTGTTAAAGCCGCAGAATTAAACCCTAATATCAGGATAGGAGATCTCTCTGGAGAACAATTAGCTAGAATTGATAATATAATAATAAATCCCATAGAGAACGGTATACCTAATTGGATGGCAAATCGATTAAGAGATTTTCATACAGGTAAAGATATGCATATCATTGGAAATAAATTAGATATATTCAAGGTAAGAGATATCGATAGAATGAAAAAGATCAAGAGTTATAAAGGGACAAGACATCCTCAAAGGTTAAAAGTTCGAGGTCAGAGAACCTATCCTGAATTCGTTGAAAGGATTCATTCTTTAATGAAAACTAGGGGCTTAAATGAAATTGTTTTAGAAAGAAAATACTTACCAGAGTTCATTGGAAAAGAATTCTTAGATTTTGAAAATAGATATATCATAAAAGAGGGAATTGTAAAATATTTGGAGAAAATTAATATAGAAATACAATATAAAGACAATTTTATAAAATTCATTAGAAAAGATGATTTATCGTGAAAGAACAGTTTCACGAATAATTTTTAAAATGTAAATACTTAATAGTGTTATCATAAATCTATAAAGTTATTTAAAGAAATCGAATTAACAATCTGAGGAAGATGCAAAGATCAAAATTAGAAATTGGATCGTTTTTAATTTTATTTATGGGAATGTATACTATAGTTTTGTCATTATTGTGGATATTTGTAACTGAGATAATGTTTGTGAGTGATTTTGCTTACTACACAGGTTTAACTTATCAACAATTTTTAGCTACTGAACCTTATTTTGCTCAAATTTACATTATAACAAAGAAATTAGTTGGTTTTATTCTATTAGCCAATGGAGCTATGATAGTGTTGATAAACCAAAAAAGCTTTCGAAAAGCTGAAACATGGTCTTGGTATGCAATCCTTATAGGAGGGGGAATCTCTTGGAGTACGTTTATAATTTATAAAATATATATTGGTTATATTGGAATAAGTATGATTACATTTGTCGTTGGAATTAGTCTTTTAGTAATAGGTTTAGTTCTTCCAGCTAAAGATATTTTAACCAAAAAACCTTCTTAATTTGCTTAAAAAATAGGCTTTAGATTAAGAGAAGGAGGTTATGAATTTTTCCACTGATGAAATAGTAACAATTACTGCCATAGGGATTGTTGAGTTAACTGAAAAAATAGATTTGGATAAGCTCGCTAAGAAGTTTGTTAATAGTGTGTTTGATCCTACTAAATTGCCAGCTTTACAAATTAAACTAGAGACTCCTAAAGCATCAATTTTATTATTTTCTACAGGAAAGATGGTTTTGACTGGTTTAAAAAAGGAAAATGATGCTCAAATAGTATTTGATATAATATTAGATTCGCTTAATAGCATAGGAGTCAAGTACATGAGCTCAGAAGTAAAAATAAAAAAAATTATTACACGCAATAAAGAAGGGAGGATTACAATTACTAATATTAACTAGATAATGAGATTTTATGAAAGGACTTCTAGAATCTTTGTTAATATTCTTGCTTTGCCTCCAGTTGATTGGAGTAACGTTTTTCCACAAACTAAGCATTCTACATCTGTAGCAGAACATCCAAATATTATTTGCTGATTTCCACAATTTAAACATTTCACGCGTAAAAATCTACTTTTAGGTTGTGGAATAAGTTCTTTTTCCTTTCTTTTATGTACCATAAATTCTCACATATTTATACTTCTTGTAATTCGAGCCTTTTTACTCGATATGATTTAGCATACTGTTTTTTGCCACATTCAGAGCATACTAACAATGGAGTTGATCTCTTATTAATTTTGGCATTTTTATGAAAGATTTCTTTAGGAAAAGAACCATAACCTCGCTTTTTCCTCTCTAATCTTCTTCTTCCATGATTTAGCATTCTCTCCTTACCTTTCTTATAAAGACTTACATTATGGACTTGATGTGAATGGCAAGTAGGACAGTATCGACTTACAGTTCGAGGATATTTCAAATTTAACAGACCACTTATATCTAATTACCTAAAATAATTATTTATAAATTTTAAATTTTATTAGTTCTGGTTAGTTCTTTTTAAATCCCATTATTTTTAATAAAAAACAATTTAAATCTTATTTACATAATGTTAATAAAAACATATTTTTTGAGAATATAAATGTTTAAAGAGAAATTTAGCGAAGGAATTATAAGTGCAAAGCAATTTGATAGGGAAGATATTGAATATATATTAAAAAAATCTAAAGAAATGCTCGAAATCAAGAATTCAAATCTTCTTCATGGAAGAATATTGGCAACATTGTTTTTTGAACCATCTACTCGTACTCGTCTAAGTTTTGAATCTGCGATGTATAGATTAGGTGGAAGTGTAATCGGATTTCATTCTGGAGATGTTTCTTCTATAAAGAAAGGCGAAAGTATTGCAGATACAATCAGAACTGTTGAAAATTATAGTGATTGTATAGTTATACGCCATTCACTTGAAGGTGCTGCTCGAATGGCATCAAAATTTTCTAAAGTTCCTGTGATAAATGCAGGTTCGGGAAGTGGAGAACATCCCACTCAAGCATTATTGGATTTATTAACAATTACTGAAGAAATTGGTTCATTGGATGGTTTGAACGTAGGCTTAATGGGAGACCTTAAGTATGGAAGGACAGTTCATTCGCTATCAATTCTCTTATCAAATTTCGCCATAAATATTTATTTTATAAGCCCAAAGGAATTGAGAATGAGAAATAGGGATAAAGATTTCCTACAACAGAGACAGGTTAAATACAAAGAAATTACAGATTATAGGAAAATATTAAATATTTTAGATGTTCTTTATATGACACGTATCCAAAAAGAAAGATTTGTTGATTTGGAAGAATATGAAAGAATTAAAGGATTTTATATATTCGAAGAAGAGGATCTCAAAGCTACTAAAGATAACTTTAGATTATTACATCCACTTCCAAGAATTACTGAAATTTCTCCTAAAGTTGATAGCTCAGAAAAAGCACTTTATTTCAAGCAAACTTATTATGGAGTCCCCATGAGAAAAGCTCTCTTAGCTGAATTAATGGTAGAATGATTTTATTAAGATTATCTTTATTTTCAAAATATTTCCTATTATATAATGTCCCTTAAACAAATAGCACCTATTTTGGATTCAATTATAGTTTTTATAAACTTTTCTAATTCCATCTCTTCATTATCAATTTTCATTGAAAATAAAGCCCCCTTTTCTATAATTCTTTGAAATTTCTTAAATAGCTTGATTCTTCCACTGATGGAAAGATTTGATTCATTTCTTATTAAATTTGACGAATATTCATTTATATTTTGGTTATATTCTATTATACCATTATTCCAACAGTCTTGTAAATAAGAATCATAATGAGGTTGGCTTAAAACAAAATTATTTCCAGTTGCATCGTTTTTTTCATCAATAATCTTTTTCATTAAGGATAGTATTTTTAAAGCAAAAGATTCACTATTTTCTGTTCTATCAAGTTCAATTCCACAGTGATTCAATACAGCTTCATTAAGACCGAAAAAGCTAACGGATTTCAAGGCATTTTTGAAGATATCTCTTTTATTAGTTTTAAAAATATTTGATATAATGGTATTCCATTGGTTAAGTGAACCTAATTTCTTCTGTACTAATCTCTCTTTGTAATCGAATAACTCAAAAACATTATTTAATTTTTGATACAATATTTCTAGGAATCTTTCATCATTTTGCTTAGCATCAACTGATATGATGGGTAAATTGATTAAAATTTTATCTAGGATTATTTGATTTGATTCAGAACTGGGTATTTGAATAATAGTCGAATTAAATAAATTCGAATAGGTTTTGTTGTATAGAATAACATTATCTCTTAAATTATTAATAACTACCTTATTTGTATTCTTATATTTTTGCCCTGAAGAGAATGATGTTGAAAATTCAAACAATAATAAAGGTTTAATAAATTCTCCACACTTTTTATCCAATGAATTAAGAAATAATTCATCAATTTGATAATTATTTAACTGATTTCCATTAAAATTGAAAGCAAGAGTTAGAGAAGGTTTTGTTTTACTAAAAAGATTATTAAATCTAAGAATTTCAGATATTAATATATGAAGATCAGATAATATTGTTTTCGGTTTTGAAAATGAAGAAAGTAATTCATCGTTAAAATTTCCTAAGACTAAATCTTCAGAATAATAAGGTTTTAGAAAATATAAAAGATCTAGGAATTGAATAATCAGTTCTGAATGATTTATTTCATTTTTTATGTTATTTTTATTGGTTTTGAAAAGGTAATCCAATAGTGTTTTAGTATTGATATAGAGACTTAAGGGCCTTAAAGCCCAGTAATTTAAATTTAAGAGAGCAATTTCACCCGATAAATATAGATCTGCTAAATTTTTAGGAATAAGATTTAAAAGTAAAAATTGCTCAGACACATCAGAACCTAATTTTTCAATAAAAATTTCAGGATTTATTAGATTATTGGTGGATTCAAATAATTTATTTACTTCAACGGGAGGGGTTCCTAATCGAGTTAATTTATGTCTTACTTCTTCTAAACCATTTTCTAATAAAATTGCGTTGATATATTCCCGCATTAAGGGAGCTGTCATGTATTCGATATTAGTCTTAGAAAGACGTTCTTCTACTTCACGAGCAATTTGTCTAGCTAAGAATCGTTCTAATTCCCCTTCTGAAATTAAATAATCCTCGATTTTACTAGCATCAAAAAGTTCCTTTGAATATTTAGAAGTTCGAATCATTCTTGTTTTGTTCCGCTTGTTTAAAATTTCTTCAATAGAAAAGATTTTGTCTATAATCTGTTCACCTAAAAATGTAATTGAATAACCCTCCTCAGAAGAATCTACTAATTCACTTTTTCTTAATGTTTTTAAATGAAAAGATAAATTAACAGATGAAAGATCATTTCCTAAAACTTCCTTTTGCAACCTTGAGAACGATAAAGGTGTTTGGCTGTTTTTTAGTTTTTTTAGAATATCAATTCTAACCTTCTGCCCTAGTGTTCTAAGTTGCTTTTCTAAAATATTAGGGTTTTTGTCGGCATCCAATTTGTTTATTAACCCTGTTCTGATTCTTTAATTCTGTTTAACTAAATAATATGATATTCATATATATAAAAATTTAGAAATTTTCTAATCCAGCAATGAATAGGGATAATATGTGGGTGATACTAACTCATAATTTAATTGATATAAAAGCAATCTAAAATTTCATCTATTTTTATGAAATTTTGGTTTAATTCTTCTCATTCATAATATGTTTTATTTCAATTTTAAAAATTGGACTCCTTTTTTGTTAAATGATAGTATACTATATTCAAATTTATACAATAAAATGTGAAAAACTTTACAAAAAAATGTGAAAATTAATAATGTCAAATAAAAAACAATCTACTGAATTAATTACAATTGAGAAAGAAGAAATTTCAACAGAAGGCAAAGATAGTTTTTTCCAAGTTGATATCTTAAAAGCAGCAATGATCTTTCTAGTAATTTTTGACCATGTAGTATCTTGGAATATTAAATCTTATATTGGTGTCTCTCTTTGGGAAAGAATCTCTATCCCAGTATTTTTAGTTATAATGGGTTTTAATATGGGACGGTCATTTCAAAAACAAGGCATACAGACGTTAGGGGAAATATATTCTTGGACTTATTTCAAAAAAAAAATCCTTCGATACATTCTCCCATTTTTGGTTTTATATGTTGCTTCGACGTTTATAGGTTTATTTATGTATGGTTTTGATTTAACAGCAATGTGGTGGGGTCAATATTATCCGGAACATGGTTTTATACACCTTTTTATTGGTTATTTACTATTCTGGGGTCCAGGAAACTGGTTTCTTCCAGTACTTTTCCAATCGATTATCATAATACCTTTTCTTTATGTGTTATTCAGAAAAAAACCAGTTCTTACCCTAATACTATGTTTTGTAATCGAAGTGGCCTTACAATTAGTTGTATTTTTCTTTATAGGAGTTATTACATCATGGGAAGAGGTACATATCTTAATGCTTTTTACAAATTCTGTTTTATTCTACCTTCCTGGTATTGCCTTAGGTCTTTGGTTTTCATTTGGATATAAACTAAACGATGATCGAAATTTCTTTGTATGGCTTCTATATCCAATCAGTTTAGCATTCATAGTTGCATATCAATTTTTTGCTTATAGAATCAGAATTGATGGTATTCCATTACTTCGGGGAGATTATCATTTCTTAATCATTCCATATTCTGCGTTTCTATTTCTGCTCGCAATGAAATTCTTTCCTCAAAAATCGGATTGGCGAATTTCACGAGGAATTTCTCTAATTAGTAGAGCAACATATCATATTTTACTTACGCAAATGTTAGGATACGGAATGATAACGGCTTTTTGGGGTACACATTATGTTATAGATACTTTAGTAAACATACCTTTAGATTTGAATGAAATATTTTTATTAATTGAATATGCATTAAATTTAATAGTATTAGGAGTAATATTTGTTTCATTTGGAATCCTTTGGTATAAAATTGACCAAAATAAGAATATTGTAAGAAGAATACTGTATTATTTCAACTTTTTCATAGTCTTCTCTTCATTATTTTTTCTCTCATTCTGGGCACAGACACCTAGTATACCAATACCTATCCCTCTAATAATAATTATTGCTTATGCTATTGGTGCTTTAATCACGTATATCATTGTTAGAAAACCACTTAAAACAAGAGTCTTAGGTTTTTGGACGTTATTTTTAATAATAGCATTTACTATGACAATACTGGAAATATCACTTTTACCAGCTAATTTCTATTGGTTCTCTTGGATTCCTATTAGTATATTCCTGACTATTGCTATTATTATCACTATATTAGACTACATTTTAAAAAAATAAATTAAATAATTCCTTTTTTTTTAATTAATAAAAACTGGACTACTAATACTTTTAATAAATCTTTACCATATTCTTAATTATTAGATTTTTTAAATTTCTTTATCCAAAGTGTGTTTTTTATGAGTTTAAATGAAATTAAGAAAAAAATTAATATTGGGTCCATAGGATTATGGGTAATGTTCTCCATTGTTACTATTGTGATGATAGCATTAGTAATAGGGGATGTTTTCGGACCTGGTGATTTTTGGATCCCTATTATTCCTATTGGTATTCTTCTTGTTTTGGCAGTTATGGCTACCTTAGTGGATTTAAGGAGTGAACGGAGAATTAAAGTAGGGATTATTGGAGCATGGTCAATATTTCTAATAACCGTGGTAGTGTTTGTCGCTCTTATATATGGCCAAGTTTTTACACCGGAGGAATATTGGATTCCTGCAATTCCTATCGGTACCTTATTTATTCTAGCACTTGTTCCTACTATATTAGAATATATTTCAGGAGAAGTTAGGTATTGTCATAAATGTGGAAAAAGATTTGAAAAAAAATGGGAGTTTTGTCAAGATTGTGGAGCAAGAGTACTTACAGGTTGTCCAGCTTGCGGTACTAAAGTAAGAGGAAATCCCAAATTCTGTTATAAATGTGGAACAAATCTGAGCGAAGCCAAAATTACTCAAATTTATCGCCCTCCTGCGAAACCTAAAATTACAAATCAAGCTAACTTCTGTCGTGAATGTGGTAGTCCTGCAAATCCAGAAGCTAAATTTTGCGGTTATTGCGGCGCTGCCCACAAATAAATATTCATTTTTTTTATTTTTTCAATTTTATAAAGTTCTTATAAAAATTAGTAATTGAAAAATAATTTATCTTGCAGATACTGCTATTCTTTCTATTTCATCTTTACGCTTCACAGCTCTAGATTCTTGATTGTTATTCGCTGCTAGTATTAGTTCTTGTGCTAGATTTTCTTCAAATTGTTTGACATTACCATGAGATCTAGCACCTATTGCTTGAACGAGATATTTGATCGCGAGGTCAATTCGACGCTGGGGTGCAATGTCTACCGCTGACGCATAACTTATACCTCCCATTGCGATTTTTGTGGTTTCTTCTCTAGGAGCAGTATTAATTATTGCATCTACTAAGACTTGAATAGGATTTTGGCCGGTGATCAATTCGATTAAGGTGAAAGCATTCTCTAGACTTCTTAATAATTTAACTTTTTTGCCAGAATTATAAGAACTTTTATGACCTTTAATTTTACCACTGATAAAACCAGGAGAGAGCAATCTATTATTGAATCTTTCAATTATAGAGACTTTAGAGGACTTCCAGAATCTTTTATGTTCATGTTTTCCAGCTGAGTGGGGTACAATAATAGGTTTTAAATTAATATAATTCTCAAGAGTTATATCGTCAACTTTGATGTCTGTAAAAGACCATTTATTAAATAATTTTATATCTTTCTTTGCTTTACTCATAACTAAAAACCTCTTAACGAAGTGGTTTCTCTTTCTTTCCAGCTAAAAGAGCATCAAGACTTACACCATTAACTTTAACAACTTTATAACGAACACCGGGAAGATCTCCTATAGAACGTCCTTTTGCGCCTCCAATACCCTCTACAATCACTCTGTCATGCTCTTCTATGAAATTAAGCGCACCATCCCCCGGAAGGAAGGCTGTTACACCTTTTCCATTCTTTTTTAATTGAACTCGTACACATTTTCTGATTGCTGAGTTAGGTTGTTTACTCTCACGACCAACTTTCTGAAGGACTATACCAAGAGCTTGGCATGAGCCTTCCAATGGATCTACCTTCTTTTTTAATTGAAGTTTTCTCCTTTTATATTTCGTTTTCGACCATCGAAATTTTTTTCGATTAATTTGAAGTTTTCGAGCAGCATAGAGTCCTTTTGGGTTACCTATCTTTAACACCTTAATTATTAATTGATAGAACTTTCGTAGAAGATAAAATGTTTCCTTAAACTTAAAATTTATGTATAAATGAGGGTAAAGTTAATTTTAAAAGAGGAAATTTTAGACATTTTTAGTGTTAATAATTACATTATCAACTTCGAAATACCTTAATACTAAATCTTTGATTTTTCTTATCATAGAACCATCCTTACCAATTGCTTTGCCACGATCTTGAGGTCTTACAGTTATAACAACAGTTTTCTTTTGGTTTCTATTTTCTTTTATCTCAATATTTTGAACCAATATTGTATTTTTTGTTGTCTGTAAGATATTTTGAATAAATTTATTTAAATTTTCTGAGAAAGCAATTACATCAATTTTTTTTTGGAGTTTCGATTTTAGGTCTTTGACGTGTTCACCAGATTTTCCTATTGCTTTTCCAACATCCTCTTCTTTTACTAGAAATATAATAATTTCAGAGCCATTTTCAGGGGATTTAAAAATAAAACAGTCTTTAATGATGGCACCAGAAATGTTATTGAAAAGAGAGATAAGTTCCATTGCTTCCCGGTCAATTTTTATATTTTTTTTTAACATAGAAAAACCTAGTTAAGATATTATTATTAAGATCATTTAGTTTTTAAAGAAATTAAATCTGAATCTCCAAAATCAAGCACCCCTATAACAGAAATCATATAAGGTTTAGCACAGGCCAAGCCTAAATCCCAACTTGAACCTTTGTATTTATAAATATAAATTTTATCTTTTAAAAGATTATTATAATTATCAAGCTCATTAATTAATTCTGTCGGACAATTATTGCTTATAATTAGCATTTTGTAGGGATTCACTTTTTGTAGCCGTTTGAGAACTTGATTTTTTCCATAAATAATTTTGCCAGTTTTATAAGCTACTTTGATATTGGTATCTACATCAAATTCTTTTGTTTTTTTCCTACTAAGATCAACTTTCTCATCGGAAGTTTTAGTTTTTCTTTTTGCCATAGTATTTTCAAACAATTTCTATATAATAAGTATTAAGAATGATACTTTTTTAATTTTTTTTTGCTTGTTTAAGTTATTTCATCTGAATTCAAAGTTTGTGTTTAACTTTGGTTTTTTTTTTTCTGCTTTAATAACTCTAAATTAGCATCTAGATCAAACATAACATTAACTCGACCTGAACCAATAGGACTAATTTGTCCTACAATAACATTTTCAGGAATGCCTAAAAGACGCTCTTCTTCTCCATAGAGCCCTGCATCTAATAATTGGTTTACTGTAACCTCAAAAGCAGCTCTTGCGAACACACTCGACTTTGAACCTGAAATCCCATGTCTTCCTATTGATTGTATTGATCCAGAATAACACATTAGATCAGCTAGGATCAATAGATGTCTCAAATCTACGTCTAATCCTTGTTGTTCAAGTACTTTTTGAGATTCTAGTATTATCATTTGACGTGCTGCTTCAATTCCATAGAGTTTTTCTATCTCATGAATATGATTTGATACACTTCTGGTAATATCTACTCCTTCTATTTGAATAACACTTTGTAGATTAGTACCTTCGGTTTTTATTATCCATTCTTCACCATCATCAGAAGGTGTTAGTAAACCTCTTTTTACGCCCCTTATTCCTTTCACAACTTTTTTAAGAATTTTTTCTCTTAATTTTTGCAAACTTTGTAGGTCTTCTATTCCAGGATCAATAATAATAGAATTTCCTTCCCGTTTAATTGTTCCCTTTTTCTTATAACGCTTTAAAATTTCTGGTATTTCATTAATATCAATCCCTTTTTTTTCACATATTTCAGGGATTAAGTTAATAACAATATTCCA
>JBHLNW010000108.1:0-11273 GCA_048941185.1 Promethearchaeota archaeon | reverse complement strand
CGGCAAAAGTTTGTTCTCTATGTGGAAGTAAGCTTACAGGGACAGAAAAGTTTTGTAAATGGTGTGGTACAGAAGTACAACAATAATTAATTAAATCCTATTTTTTTTCTATTTATTATAAAAATAAGAAATTATTTATTCGATTTCTTGAGCAACTTTTTCTGCTTCATGATTCTTAACAGAAGTAAAACTACCTTTTACTTCATTAAGATCAACAGTTACAACTGTATGACCTAAATGCTGCTTCTCAAACGTTTTTATTTCTACTTGATTAACTGGATTACCTGGATGAACAACAATATATGATCTGCATTTTATGCAAGCACGACATCGAACACTCATGATTGTAATCCTTGTTTAAATTCAAATATTTTTTAATTTTACCATACGTGATTGTCCAATTATTAAAAAATTATTGAAATATTTCAAATTTATGGTTTTAAATTAAAGATGTTGTATTAGTATGTAAGAAATTTTGAATAAAATCTTAAATAATCTAGATCGTAAAATGTAATATTTTCTCAGATTAACCTATATTTCCATCAAGTTTGGGATTGTTGTATCAAATAAATCTTTCATTTTTTCAATTTTTAGCTTATAATTCTGTGATTTCAATCCATTCAAGCTAATTTCTGGTTTATCACTTACAACACCTATTTTTTGAATTATAATGTTAAATTGTTTTGAAATTTCCAAAATAGTATTATAATCTTTTGGATCTGTTTCTATTATGAATCTACCAACTGATTCGCTAAATAAAAACTCATCATCTCTTAGATCCTTGTTATAAGTCCCTGAAAAATCTAAATTTACTCCTAATTTATTTTTAAAGCACATTTCAGCAATACTAATGATGATACCACCCTTATTGATATCATGATTTGCTCTTACTAAATTCCTTTTATATAATTCAAAAATGAAATCCCAAGTAGCTTTTATTTTTGATTCATTAACCTTAGGAGGTGTTCCCCCCTCAAGATTATAAATAACTGAATGATATTCTGACCCTCCTAATTCTGCTTTAGTTTCCCCAATAAGAAAAATATCATTCCCTGCATTCTTAAATGGTAAAGTAATAATTTTCTCCTCACCTTCAATAAGTCCTACAATCATTATCATAGGCGTTGCTTTAATTGCAGTTTTCTTGACCTCGTCTTCATTATAGAAAGAAACATTTCCTCCTACTATAGGAATTCTTAAATTTCTACAAAAATCGTTCATACCTTCAACAGCTTTAGAAAAGTACCAAAATGATTCAGGAATCTCAGGATTACCGAAATTGCAGCAATTGACCATTCCCATTGGTTTTGCTCCATTTGCTATTACATTTCCACATGCTTCAACTAAACCTTCTTTTACCCCCTCATACGGATCTAAAAAACAATGTTTGGAATTGACACCAACACTGGCAGCTAAAAACTTATTTGTACCAATTATTCTTAGCACACCTGAATCTCCCTCTCCACACTTTACTACGGATCGTACACCAACTTCATGATCATATTGCCTATAAATCCATTCTTTACTACAAATGTTTTCAGATGCTATTAATTTATAAATTATTTCATCTAATCCTATTTTCAACTCGGGAGTTTTTTGAGCTAATAATTTATCTAGATATAATGGTCGTTTTTCTTCCCGCTTAAATGTTGGGGATTCAGAAAGGGCTTTTGAGGGGATATTTACTACAAGATTATTATCATCAAACACTTTAAGAACTTTCGAGGCATCAGTTCTACCAATTATTGCATAACTCATTTCATATTTTTTGAACACATTAATAACTGTATCCAATCCTTCTGGTTTGACTATAAAAGCCATTCTTTCTTGTGATTCTGAGAGCATAATTTCATAGGAATTCATTCCGGGTTCTCTTATAAATACTTTCCTTAGATCTACATTTGCTCCAGTGTTTCCATCACCAGTTAATTCACTAGTTGCACACGTTAACCCACCACCCCCAAGATCTTTTAAACCTCTTACATAACCTGTCTTAACGGCTTCTAAAGTGGCTTCTATTATCATCTTTTTAGTAAAGGGGTCACCAATTTGTACCGCAGGTCGGTCTGCTTCAGACATTTCAGTTAAAGTTCGGGATGCAAATGTTACACCATGAATTCCATCTCTTCCAGTAGAGCCTCCCATTAGAATTACATAATCACCTGGGTTATATGCCCTACTTGGCGCATGTTTAAAATCCTCTATTGTTCCTAATCCTATACAGGCAACATTAACTAAACAATTACTTTCAAAACTGTCATCGAACTCAACTTCTCCACCAATAGTTGGAATTCCTGTGCAATTACCATAGTCGGCAATACCTTTAACAACATATTTAAATAGCCACTGAGAATGTGGATTATCTTTTAAGTGACCGAATCTCAATGGATCTAATAAAGCTATTGGGCGAACACCCATACATAATATGTCTCTAATTATACCACCAATTCCAGTAGCTGCTCCATGATAAGGTTCAATAGCAGAAGGATGATTATGAGATTCTATTCGAAATGCTAAAGCATAACCATCTCCGATATCAATTACTCCTGCATCTTGACCAGGACCAGCAAGTACATAATCATAATTTTTCTCAGCATCTTCAAATAATTTTAATTTTGGTCGTGACGATTTATAGGAACAATGTTCACTCCACATAACATCAAACATGCCTAATTCAGTAAGATTTGGTTCCCTATTCAATAAATCTTTAACTTTTTTATATTCATCACCTGTCATTTCTATATCTGCTTCTTTTCCATTAAGCATTATTTTAGTCATTAAGAAATCCTCCGTTTAATAAACTCAATCATAGAATTAAAAAACAATCTACCATGTTCAGTACGTTTTGGACTTAAAATTGCTTCAGAGGCTCTTTCTGGGTGAGGCATTAATCCAATACAATTTTGCTCTAAATTGCATATTCCTGCAATATTAGCCAAGGAACCATTGGGATTAGCTTCCTTAGTTAATTCTCCTTGTTCAGTAGAATATCTAAAAACAATTTGGTCGTTCTCTTCCAATTCTTTCATATTGTCAGTATAAAAACGACCCTCTCCATGAGCAATCGGAATTGCGAGTACATCACCAATATTCATTTGGTTTGTAAGAGCAGTTGCATTATTTTCAACTTTAAGATTAACCCATTTACAAACAAATTTAAGAGAATCATTTTGTAATAATGCGCCTGGAAGAAATTGAGCCTCTGTTAAAACCTGAAAACCATTACAAATACCAACAACGGGTCTTCCATCTTTTAACATTATTTTTGCTTGTTCAATTGCTGGACTATGCGCTGCAATGATCCCCGCTCTTAAGTAATCTCCAAATGCAAATCCCCCCGGCAATATTACCCCATCATAATGTGCTTCCTTAAAATGATTATGCCATACAAGATCAGTTTCTATATTAATTACATCATTTAAAACATGCACAGTATCCAAATCGCAATTAGCGCCCGGAAATTGAATGACTGCTATTTTAATACTCATGATTTTGATACTTTTAAAATAGTTAGGTTTTGAGTTACAGGATTAAAAATTCTAAGATCATTGCACATTTTTTCTACAATGTTCCTAGCTTCATTTTCATCAGCAGCTTTTAAATTAATTCGTAAAAATTGTCCTGAACGGACGTTAAATACAATATCATAACCCTTTTTTGCTAAAAGATCTTTTTGAATAGTTTCACCTACTGGATCTCTCGCTGCTGGTTTATTCATTAACGTTATTTCCACTTCAAATTCTTGGAGAGCCATTTATAACAAGAAAGTTGTATATATTTTTATTAATTCTTATTAACTTAAAAATAATGCTCCTCGACAAAAACGGCAAGAACGTAATAATCTTCAACTTAATTTATGGATTTAAATCAAATTAAAACCAAGATTTTCAAGAGATACAATTTTAGTTATAAGAAAAATCAGAATTATAAAAATTAACAAATATCAATAGACTTAAAACTCTTTAGCTAACATTTATGCGTTATACATAGCCTATACTAATAATTACTGATACTACTAGAGCAAGCAGACCAAATAATAAAGCATACTTACTTCGTTTAGGGATAAAAAATCTTTTTGAATCCTCATTTTTTTCTTTCTGATAACTTTCAAGATCTAAAAATAGAAATACAAAACTGAGAACAAACAAAATGACATTAAAAAATAAAAGAATTAAATCAAACATGATACGAAAAGATACTATGTATTATTATTTAAATTTTTCTTAACTGCTATAAATAATGCGCATCCTTTAAATTTTCATAAATCCTTTTTTTAACATCTGAAATTTGTGCTTTAAATTCCTCCCCAGTAATCTTTTTATAACTTCTCATATATCTTTTTGAAAGTTCTATTTTAATATCCTCTGAAATCGGAGGTATGTCTTCATCTGGTTTAATATCAGGAAAAATATTAGGGTAATTTTCCATAAGCCATCCTCGAAAGATTTCTTTATCTAATATGTCTGGATCATCTCCCTTTCCAAACTTTTTGTCATAAGTGTCGAGAATCCAGAACCGAGATGAATCTTGAGTATGAATCTCATCAATCACCATTAATTCTCCTTCCTTTAACCCAAATTCATACTTGGTGTCAACTAATATTAGACCATTTTTTTCACAATAGCTTTGCCCGAATTTAAACAATTTAAGCGCAGCGTCTTCCATTTGTTCATAAAGATTTTTATCTACTATCCCTTGTTTTAAGATCTCTTCTTTTGATAAATAAATATCATGCCCTAATTCCGCTTTTGTTGATGGCGTCACTATAATTTCATCAAATTTCTGATTTTTTTTCATCCCTGGAGGTGGCAATATACCTGAAGTGGGTTTTCCCTTATTATAATCACGCCACATACTCCCAGTCAAATAACCCCTCACAATAACTTCAACTGGGATTGTTTCACATTGATGAACAACCGAAACATTAGGATCAGGAACATCAATAATATGATTTTTAACAATTTTCTTAGTTTTATCAAACCAATAGGATGAAACTTGGTTCAACATTTGACCTTTAAATGGAATTGTTGTTATTACTCTATCAAATGCGCTCAAGCGGTCTGTAGCTATGATAATTCTCTTCTCTTCTTTTATATAGTTATCTCTAACTTTTCCTCGATATAATTTTCCCAAATCAGAAAATTCTGTTTCATTTAAAGTGTAATTTAATTGTTCCATAATTATATCATCTATATTATCAACTACCATGGTTAAATATAATAGAAAAAGCCATAAAAATTCTTATTATTAATAAAAAAATAATCAACCTATACTATTTATTCACTAGTTTTTCTATTTTTACTTCTATAATGTCAGAGATTCCAAACTTGTTTGCACATTTTCTTATATATTTCTTCCTATGTTCTTTAAAAATATCCAAAATAATTATTGCAGGTATGAAAACAAATGTTAGAGTTATTGGGAAGGGAATAAAAATAATTAGGGCTATAACTACGTCATGAAATGCTAAAGTTAACATTTGTCTTAGGAATAAATCAAAAAATAGAATATATTCAATTATTACGCTTATTCCCGCATATCCCTTCATTATAAACAGATACCAACCTCCAACAGCTCTTATTTCAAGAGGTTTATCTTTATTTTCAACTTTTTCTTTATTTGTATAAATAATCCCTCCATCTAATAGAAACCATATAGGAGAAAATATAAAAGCTGATATTCCAAGAAAAAGCATTAGTAAGGTTAATATCGCAGCGAATACATTTTCACCTGGAGCGCCCCAATAAATTGGTGAAATAATGGATCTGTAAACTAGAGGTAGAGGGCCAAGCATAAGAGCAAAATTTAACGCTATTAATGTTGGAAAGAAGCCTTGAAAAGTTTTATGAAATTTTGTACTTAAGGGTTTTTCCTGTATGCCATAAGTCATTCTTCTGCCAATAATTTTTTTATGTAAAATAAGATATAGAGGTGCTAAGGCATATCCCCCAATCACAGCTCCAGCAATGGCAACAAGTGGATAAACAATAAAAAACATTATTCCTAACTGTCCACCCTTATTTACATCGGGAAGTAATGGAGTTAAACTAGGTGTAGCGAGATAGAAGTAAAATCCAGATAATATGCCAAATAATATAAGATAAATTACAAAAAGAAAGATAGGTTTTGAATAATTTGATATTTTCATATAATTCAGATTAAATTCTAATTAATATTTATAATTTAATCTTATCAATCGATTTTTATAATAGTTTTTATTCTAATAGCTTGGTTTCAATCTACGTCAACAGTATTTCCACATTTATTACATCTTTTTGCCCCCCGAAACAAAGAATTATCACATTTAGGGCAATGGTATCTTCTCTCTTCTTCTGCAACCCATTTTTCGGTTCCTATTTCTTTCCATCGAGGTATTGCTCTTAGAATTACTTTTTTGCCGACAGCTATAGGAAAACGGTCAATAAATCTGCATGGAAAATCATCACATTGATAACAACCATTAATTCCTTTACTTTTTACACAATCTCTGATTGAACATGTTTGACAATATCCAAAGATATTTTCCGGGTTTTCTGAAAGGCAACCTGTACATTTAATATCATCAACAGTTTTACTAAATGGTTTGTAGACATCAACAAGTTTTTCCTTAAACTTTAAATTGTTTTCTCTATCAGCAATTTGAATAGCACAAACTCCACAATATAGCCCACATGGAGCTAATAGATCCTTATTTATATTTGTCATTTTTCTTTTCCTTAATTTGATTTCTTATAATATAATCCATTATTAAATTCTTTACTTGAATATTTTTTTTTATTCTTTTCCATCTTATTTATAAAAATTTGACATAAGTCTAAGTCTAAAGCATTAATTAAACTAATTAAATAGATAAATACATCAGCAATTTCATCGGAAATATTCGTAAGAAGAGATTCATCTTTCCATATATCGTCTTTTGTATAATTTTTAAACAACAATAACTGAGATAATTCTCCAGCTTCACAGTTTATAGCTTGTACTAAATTTTTAGGTGTATGATACTTATTCCAATTTCGGTTTTCTACAAATTTCTTTACTTCTTTTTTGAAAAATGAAGTTGCAGTATTTTGATCATTACAGTCTTGATTTTCAGTCATAATAATTCAACTTAAACCAAATAAATGAATATTGTAAAATTTACTTAAGCTTTTTAATAAAATTACAAATTAATTCATTAACCACTTCAGATCGCTGGTTTGGCATGAAATGACCCGCCATATCGATAATTTCAAGCTCACTCTGAGGTATTTTCTTATGAAGTTCTTCTGACATTTGTTCTGGAGCAAAATTATCTAGTCTTCCTCCAATTATTAGCGTCGGGCAGCTAATACCAGAAGGATCATATTCTTTAATTTCATGAATCATACGGAAAATTTGATCTTCAATTTGCATGTGTAATTGGTCTTTTGTTATATTAATTCCTGATAGGGAATCAGATAACGCTGTCATGATATATGGTATTGTTTTATCTAGTATTTTTTCAACTGAATTAGCTAGTACTTCTAAAAAATTCATTCGGATAAAATATGGAAGTAAATTATAAAAAATGTTTCTTATAACATTATCAATCATAATATAACCGGAATTTAATAAGATAAGAAATTTGATATCGTTGGGATGTTTTACAGCAAATAATTGGCCAATCATCCCCCCTACAAGAGAGTGACCTATTATACCATACTTTTCTTTTACTTCCAAATATTTCAAAAGATCCTCTAAGTCTCTAATGATGTCAAATCTAAGATTTTTTGAAATAATTATATCTTTAGGATGATCACTTCTCCCATGACCTAATGCATCAAAAGCAATAATTCTATAATTTTTTTTCAAGATATTAATTTGTGCTTTAAAGAAAGAAGCAGAGGAAGCAAATCCATGGAGTAAAATAATGGTACACGCTTGTGAATCTGGATTAATATTTTCATAGTATAGATTGTAACCCTCTTGGTTCTTGAAATAAGGCATGTGAGCAAGTAAATTATAATATTCTATAATTTTTGAAATAAAATATTCCAAAAATACTTTACTAAATTTTCAAAAATATTCATTTAAAGTTTTATTAAAACAGAAATAGGATTAAAAAATAAAAAAAAATTATAAATCTTTAGTAACTCGCTTTTTTGAATAAACATCTAGAAGTGTTGGTAGAAAAATTCTGTATAATTTTTTATATATTTTTGAATTTTCTTTAATTGGATTTTTAAATGTAGGAAATCTAACCATATTTTCTATAGCTTTCTCTATTGTATCATATCTTTTACATCCAAAAAATCCCAAAATTGCTGCCCCCATAGCAGCACCATCTTTATTCTCTGAAACTAATATTTTTTTCTCAGTAATATCTGCAAAAATTTGAGTCCATAAATCACTATTCATTCCGCCTCCATCAACTCTTAATTCAGTCGTTTTCTCACCCCCCATAGCTTCTGTTGTTTGGAGATAATATCGAGTACCCAGGGCAGCAGATTCCATTATCGAACGTATTATGTGTGCTCTAGTATGATTCCAATCTAAACCATGAATAGTCCCTTTTCGGAATATAGATAATCCCGTTAAAAATAATAATCCTCCACTTCCAGGGGGAATATTTACTGCTTCTGAAGTTAACATATCATATACATTTTTACCCTGCTCTCGGCTTTGTTTAAGATGTAATTGTGAGAAATTATTCGCAAACCATTTTAATGCATCACCTGATCCTGGATAAACACCCTCTATATTCCACTTGCCCTTTATAACCGAAGGTAATGAAAAAATAGGAAAATCTCCCGCCGGCTCAATGGGGTGATCTACAACATAATCTAAAAATGTTCCTGTCCCAGTAGTAGCTTTAGCTTGACCTACGTTAATAACACCTAATCCTAATGCTGAACACTGTTGATCACCACCCCCTACTATAATCGGAATGTTTCTCTTTAAACCCAAAACATCCGCAGCACTACTGGATAATTCACCAATAATCTCTCCAGATTGACATAATTCTGGCCAAAGATCTAAAGGTAAATCAAATCGTTCCGCTAATTCGTCATCCCATTTAAGTGAATTATTATTTAATATTCCCCAAATACTAATTGATGGATCTGTTACACATTCTTCACATAATTTCATATATATATAGGAATCAGTATGAATAATTTTCTTAGCTTTATTGAATAAATCAGGTTTGTTATTCTTAACCCAGAGTATTTTAGGAATCGATCTTCTGAGATCTACATCTTTTTTCCATTCTAATGCTGTATGCTCTTCTCTCTCGTCCATCCAAGTTAAAGCAGGATGAAGGACTTCACCTTTCTTATCAATAATTGTTACTGTACCACGAAGAAAAGTTGATGATATTCCAATAATATCTTCAGAATTAATTTTTCTCACGACTTTATTACATGTACTTCTTATAGCATTCCACCAAATTATTGGATCTTGTTCAGAAATCCCTATTGGATGCTTTACGACAGGGTATTCCTCATAAGCTTTAGCAACTTCTTTACCATTAGTATCTAATACTATTGTTCTTGCTCCAGTAGTCCCAACATCAAATACACAAATCAAATCGCTCATAAAACCACTTACATTATTAATTTAAATATTAAAGAACTTTGATTAATATTTCAGATACATCTAGTATTTTATAATTTGCTTTTTCAGATTCTTCAATTCCATATGCCAATCCTAATTCACAGAGAGGACAAGCTGATATGAAATTATATACTCCAGTTTCTTTTAATTCATTAATTCTTTTTCGTGCTTCCCTAATAGCTAAGTCTTTATCTACCCAATGAGCTGTGCCACTCCAACCACAACAATGAACATAAGCTTTATTATAAATAGGTTCAATAATCTCTAAATCTGGAACTTTATTAAGAATATACCTAATTGATTCAGTGTCTTTTAAATTTCTCGCAATGAGACAAGGATCGTGGATTGTTATTTTTCTGAAATGTTCTGGAATACTTTTTTCAAATCTCAATTTGCCGTCATCAATTAAATTTCTAAAATATTGAACTATATGGATTATTTCTTTTTCAATTTTAATCCCAGCTTTTTCATATCTTTTAGTTAAAGTCAAAATACACCCAGGACAGTCTGAAATGATAATTTTTGCGCCTGTATTTTCAATGAGTTCTTTATTTTTCCCGGCAAACTGTTTCGCAGTTTCCATTTCCCTTATATTAAATGCAGGACCTCCACAACATACTTTTTTATCAAGATTGGTCGAAAACTTAATTCCTGCTTTTTTTAATATTTCTATATTTGCTTTTATTACTTCAGGGAATTTCATTGATTCGCAACCTATATAGTAGAAAACTTCATCATTACCATCAGTTTCTATATTTTCTATTCCTTTCTCTTTATAAGTTTCGAATATATTGTAATCTTCTATAGTATTAGTTTTTTTTAACTTACTTATCTGTTGTTTGCAGTAATCTGGCATCATCCCTTTATCATTTAAATCCTCTCTCACAGTTTCTAAAAGTGATACAACAGAAAATTCAAAAGGACACCACACTTTGCAATTTTCCTCATTAGAACATTTATACATAAGGTCAATAAAATTTTTATTTTCATCTTTCGTTGGATCTATTTTTCCTGTTGTTAAATAATAACCAATTCGAGCCTTATAAGCAGGGCTCATTGTTTCGGTTAAAGAACTTTGTAGTGTCCCACAATCAAATTTACACACATTTGGACAAAGCATACAGTTCACTAAGTTCTTTATATCAGCTTTATAATCCCCTTCTGGGAAATATTTCTTATCGCGCATTCGGAAATTTTTCAGAAAGATCCTTTTAATGTCGCGATCCATTTTTTCAATAGCCGGTCCTATCCATTTATACTTCATTAAAAGTTCACTCATTTAATTCTCACCTCATTCTTTCCAAAGACTCTCATAAACTTTCCCTGGATTTAAAATATTATTGGGATCAAGCAATTGTTTTATTTTTTTTAAAGAATCAAAAGCTTTTCCCCATTCTACTGGCATCCATTTTGATCTATTGATTCCAACACCGTGATGGTGTCCAAATGTTCCACCACAATCTTCTACTGTTTTAATAACCGTATTCCACACTTCTTGATAAAATTCAAGATCGGTTTTTTCTCTTGGAGGTATTCCCACAAAAGAAAAATAAAATCCTACTCCATTAGAATAGAAATGGGAAACATGTGCTGTTATGAATAATAATCCTTTTACTTTATTTTCTACATCTAGTACAGAGTGATACATTTCTGCCGCTTTATCCCATAAAAATCCAATTTCGATGGTATCAAGAACCATC
>JBHLNW010000107.1:0-11403 GCA_048941185.1 Promethearchaeota archaeon | reverse complement strand
TCGGTCAAACACTTACTGATATGGATCATTCAAAAATAGCAAAAGCATGTGCTACGATTATCAAAGATTCAAATAATTTAGGGAAAGATATTGGAAAAGGTTCTTTAAAAACCACTACAATAGAACTTGATAAAGGGTATGCCGTTTTGGTGGGCTCAGAGAAGTCTGTGTTAATAGCTTTAGCGGGAGTTGATGGAAGGAGTTCCCTTGGACTCTTAAAAAGAAACTTAATCTCAATTAGTAATTTATAAATTTTATACTCTTTTTTTTAAAAGATTTAAGTAAGAGAAAAGTAATTTAATTTATTTTTCAGATTTCTTATTATTATCAGTTAAACCTCTTTCTTCCAAAAGTGAATCTAGGTCGGTTTTTTCTTCCTCAGTTGGTTCTTCTTTCTTTTTTGCTATTTTCTTAACTGGTTTTGGTTTTTTCAATTCAGCCACTGGAAGGTATCCCCGCCGTGGTTTTTTTACGGGTTTTTCTTCAATTGGAGTTTCCATTTGTTTTTTTGTACGCCTTACATACATTACAGTAATTATCCAAACAAGAGCAATAATACCTAGAATAATGACTATAAAATATTGAAATAAGTAATCAAAAACAGATATTTGAAATGTATTGTATGTCTTCTCTACTGACACAATAATAGTTTCATTTGTAAAAATGTTTTGTGCTGTTATTGAAATTGAAAATATGACCGTTTTGACATTTCTAACTGAAACTTCCACAATCAAATTAGTACTTTCTCCATCTGAAAGCCAATTTAACTCAATGTTATCTATTTCAACGATGGAAAATAATTGATCTTGATTTATTGTGATATTGATATTTGTGATTCTTAAAATTGAATTTCCGATATTTGTAAGTAAAATATTGAATGTTGTATCTCTTTCTCGAATTATAAGAACGTCTCTGGGGGTAATTGAGATCGATAGATTATTTTCCATACGGACAACATTGACTGAAACATTTTTTATAACCCCATTTATGGTATCACCTTCCCAATGCAATCTAAGTAATAATTGATCTTCAAAATTAATTGTTTGAGTGTTTATAAGGAATGAAGTAATCCCATTTGAATCTGTAATATCCGAACCAATTTCTACCCAAATATCATTCTCAAAATATTGACAGGATACATTTTTTCCAACCAATATTTTTCCAAATTCCGTAGTTAAAGTAGAAGTTAAATTAAATGATTGACCCTCAATAGGGTTGTTTGGATTAGTAGTAATATCAGTAAATTTACTATTAAGATTTAAGTAATATTCATTTGTAAATTGTTCATAGCTGCTTACATAATTTTTATCGATTATATTAACTAGAAATTTTGAAGTATTAGGGAAATAAATGCACTCATCTCGATGAAAATCATATAAGATAGATCTACTTGATGCCTCGCTTGCTACCCTCTTTCCAAGAATATACCCTTCAAAATCATTTGAAGTCTTATTGCTCATTAATGAATAATCTGGACTCTCATAAACACCCATTAGGGTTGGGTCATCTATATATATCTCTACCAACGTCTTTGCCCCACCTAATCTTATTGGAGCATTCACACCTTCCCAGATATTATTGACAGTATCTATAGAGGGGATTGTAAGATCCATATTGAATTCAAAAGTATCATCTGGATGCCCTGAAAAATATAATTTAATAGTATTTGAGGAGTTTTTTGCTATAACCCATTCATTGTTTATAAATGAAACTAATTTTACTTCAACTTTTACATCTAAGGGAATAAATTCATGTATGTTTTGCAGTGTCAATTTTACATTGATTTTTTCCCCAGGATTTATAATATTTTCACTCTGTAGAAATGAAGTTAACATAACTTCCAGATCTTGCCCTCCAACTTGGTAAGAAAATACTTGATTCAAATCAGTATTATTGATTGGATAGAAATTTGGCATTGAAAGGCCTGTTGTTTCATTTATAGAAGCAATTAACATAGTGTAATTTTGGAAAACCTTGTTTTTAATTTCACCATCAAGTATATTCGCATCTAAAAAGGAATAATATTCAAGATTATATAACTCAACATCATAAACATCGATATAAAGTGTTAATTTTTTACATCCTATAGCAGAACCATTGTTCCAAAAGAAACCTAAATTATATTCTCCCAAAGTCGTGAGATCTTTTGTTACGTCTAAAATTGTTTGATTATTAAAATCATAATACAATACTGAATCATCAATAAGACCACTAGAAGAATTTAATTCAATAAATTCTGAACCATTCGGATAGTAAAGAATTACATTTAAATCAGCACTCTTAGGTGCATTATTTTTATGATCTTGTATATCCGTACGAATAGATATATTATCTCCGTTCATAAAGCCATTTGATTTCCATAATTTTCCTTTATAATTAATATAGCTATGCATCTCATGAATGAAATTATAAGATGTTAAATTAAGGGTATAAAATCCACTTATTGTTATAATATCATTTTGAACAATTATTTTATTCTTGCTAGGATTATCCAATAAAACACTTTGTTCTGCTCCTGAAGGAAGAATTGGTTCACTATTAGGGTCTGTAACATTATAAGCAGTAAAATAATCATAAAAAATATACCAAAACTCAAGAAATTGCCAATATTGGAAATTTGGATCATTTTTATTGAAATTATAAGCAAACGACCACTCAGGATCATTATTATAAGATGCAGTGTATGTACTTGAAGCAATTTCAATCCAATATGCATTTACTGAGTATGTCACGTTGAATTTAAATCCTATAGAAATAGATTTATTCCAGTAAAGGTCTACTCGGAAATTATTTGAAGGATCATCCTCGATAGCAATTGGAAAATTATGGTCCCATTGGCCTAAACCCCAAGTTAAGTGTGAACTTTCATTATAAGGATATGTGTCGATTACTAAATTTTCTAATGGAATATTTTGAATTCTTAAAGTTTGGTTACCATTCCAAATAAAATCAGAAGGCATATATCCTCTTGTAACATTTAATTTAAATGAGCTAGCATCTAATTGACCTGTGTTATACGTCGATATAGTAGTTGGAATTGTCTGTCTGGCATTTATCCATGTGCTCCCATCATCTATAGTTGTTTTTAATTGATGTTCTGTAATATCATCTCCGAAATTGAAATAAGGTAAAGATACTAAACTATAAACCTTATTCGTGTTATTCGATTTAATAATAATAAAATAATTAGAAACGTTCAAATTTCCTGTATTACTTATATCAAACGCGAAATGTGATAAATTATCCCCCATATATCCATTTATAATAACAGAATCGATCATATCATTATAATTTGGGTATAGATTAATATTCCGTAAATTACTGGGTGTTCGTATAACTGTTCTATCCGCTCTATATAAAGATATATTTAATTCTGTGTTGGCAGCCTCAACAAGATCAAGAGTTCTAATCCATGCGTAAAATCCGTTTACTGTGGATCGTTCTCCTAATAAATCAAATTCTAATGCTACATATTGTTGATCAGTTATTGGCAGGTCAAAAGCATATATGGATTTCATACTAAATCCATTAATCCTTGCATAGAATTGGGTAAGATCGGATCTTTCAAAAATAATCTGGATATCACAAGTATCTGTTAGGTCGATGTATTTTAAATTATCATTAATAATATGTCTTTTTATTCTTTGTCTACCAAGACTGCTGTTAATTGGGAGTTTAGATATCACATCTACCCATTTAGATTGAATATTATCATATATCCTCACAGTAAGATCTGCATCTGAAAAAAGTCTAAAGACTAATGAAGAGATAAAACCTAAGATTTTCAACCTGTTAAACAGAACTCTGCCATTAATGACTCCTGTTTTACCATATGAAGTGCCTGTGAAATTAGCAGAGATTGTAAAATTTAGTAAGCCATTAGTAGCATCAAAATAGATATATGTTCCATTATCGTTATCTATTAGAGAGCTCCATCCGCCACTTATACGAATCCCATCATTGTAGGTAATACCAGAATAAGATGTATCATAATTAAAAGCAATAAAGTCATTTGCATATAAAGCATCATTATCTTCTATGACATAATCTGTGGTGAAGTTATTTTGGAATGTAAAATTAAAATTCCCATACGCAAGTGACATCTCTTCAGAAGCAAGTGAAGGAATTTCAAAGAATTTTTCATTATTCTGTAAATTCTCGGAGGAATTAGTTGTATATACTCTAACATCTTGATCAATACCAGAATCTGTAAATAAATCATCAATATTACGGTTGGAACTTTGAAGCTTATCATCGAAGCGATTATTATTAAAATTAGTATCTGTCTTTTCATCTTGGAATCTATTAAAATTATTTAAGATCTGCACATTAGACAAAAAAATTGTAACAATGAAAAGCATGATAAAGAATATTCGTTTTATTTCTTTTTTTCGTCGAATCAATAAAATTACCGTAATATCTAATTTTTGTTTATAAAATAATTTAAAAGTATTAAAATTTCCTAATTTTTAATATTTGTTGGTTAGATTTTCAATATAACAAAATATTATAAAGATTCAAATTTATCTTAAATTGAGGTTTCATTTGTATTTAAAAAGGTAAGTATTTTGAGTGAAGAATTAATTCTAAATGAAATTGAGAATAATAAAGAAGAATATATCGATTTTCTGAAAAAAATAGTTCAAAGCGAATCATATAATCCTCCCGGAAATGAAAAAAATGTAGCATTAGAAATCGAGAAATATTTAAGGAATGAGGGTATTCAATGTGAAATCTTCTCATTTGGGGAGAATCGAGCCAATTTAGTTGCTACTTTAAATGATAATTTTGAAGATAAAAATCTTTTGTATAATGGGCATATGGATGTTGTTCCACCTGGCTCTTTAGAAGAATGGAAATATCCTCCGCTTTCTGCAATTATAAAAAGAAAAAGAATCTATGGAAGAGGAACAGCTGATATGAAGTCAGGAACAACAGCTATGGTTGTTTCATTAAAAATTCTAAAAAAATTAGGTTTAAAGATTACTGGCAATTTAATCATTAATGCTGTTGCTGATGAAGAAGCGGGTGGTAATTTAGGTACAAAATGGTGCATGGATAACGCATTAAAGTTGAGGAAAATTGATTTTGCTGTGATAGGAGAACCAACAGAACTTAATCCTTTACCTAATGCAATTGTTCTAGGAGAGAAAGGACGTGTTGTTATAAGAATAATTACAAATGGAATTTCTGGACATGCTTCAGTTCCATCTTTAGGGATTAATGCAATTTATATGATGAATGACATTATTTACAATTTAGATAAACTAGATGATTATATCCCAAAAATAGCACCCCCCATGACTATAAAGGAATTACATGAACTAGTAAGTATGCTTTTTCCAAGCAAAGAGCTTTTTCAAAAACTTCTAGATGAACAACCATTACTTCAAGAAGCTATTAAAGCTAATACAAAATTTACTAAATGTGTTACTTTGATTAAGGGTGGAATAAAAGATAATGTAATTCCTGATCAATGTGAATCTTTAATTGATTTTAGATTGCTACCTGGACAAACAAATGATATGATTTTGAATGGTCTGAAAAAATTGATAACAGATTTAGGATATCAAATAAAAAGTAAACCAATAGGGCTTCCAGAGGAAGTTTTTGTCTATATGGATGTAATTTGGGAAGGCGAGGCATCATATTGGAGAGATTGGAGAAACTCAAAAATATTAAAAGATTTTCATACCATCGCAGAGAAAGTTTATAACAAGAAACTTTTTTATTTTCTATTACCAGCAAGTTCTGATGCAAAATATTATAGAAATTCTAAATTTTGTGAACCAACAATAATATTTGGCCCAGGAAATTCAAGACTTGCTCATACTACTAATGAGTATATAGAAATCCAAGAGTTTCTTAATGCTATTAAAGTCTACACTTTATTTGCTCATAATTTTCTGAAATAAATATGAAAACCTTAAAACACATATATGAATTTATAAGATTCTACTACTATTATTTTATTAATTTTTTATAAATTAGATAATTCTTGGGATAATTTGCCTACTCAGAAAATTGAAGATACAGTTGTTCTTTTAGATGCATCAAGATCGATGTTAAGAAAAGATTTTAAACCAAATAGATTATCTATTGAACTACAAGCAACAAAAATTTTTATTGAATCAAAATTGTCAATTGATATGAAAGACCGGATATCGATAATAACTTTTGGGGACATAACAAAGAAATTAATCGATTTTGCATTTGAAGAGGAGAAGTTGATTCAATCATTAAAGAAAGTTCAAATTTCAGGTAAAGGATTATTACATGAAGGTATTGCGTTCGCTCTTCAAATTCTTGTTGAAGAGATGCGTAAGATAGGTGGAAAAACTAATCGTATATTTATTATAACTGATGATAAGCTGGATAAAGATGTAAGTAAATTAAGAAAAATTGCCAACATTGCTAAGGGTTTAGGAGTATACATTGATGCATGTCAATTAGGTGGAGAACAAGATCACAGTGAAGACTCATTAAAGAGAATAACTCAATCCACTGGAGGAGAATTTGAATATTTTAATAATTCTAAAGCAATTATAAGTGGAATAAGTATATTTGCTTCTAAAAAAGATATTAGAAATTCAATTGACTATTTTTCTACCAACAAAGACGATAAAAAGGCACCTTTAATTAGTGAGATTGCTCTTCCTTTAAGAAGACCCTCATTATTAGATATGAGGTTAATGATGAAAGCAGGAGGTAAAGGGAAAGAAAAATGTCAGATTTGTCATTCTATTAAAGCTGCTGTTACTGGCTCTGAATTCTTAAGCGAAGGACGCTATTGCCCTAATTGTGATCGAGCAATGCATCTCTCATGTGCCGCAATGTGGGCTAAAAAAACAGAATACAAAGAAAATGTATTTCGATGCCCTTTTTGTTTCTTTTTATTAGAGTTACCAAGAGCTGCCCTAAATTTGATAAAAGATAAAACAGAGGAATTTCCAGATATAAAGATTGCTGAAGAAGATGATTTTCTGGAAACAGAAATGTCATTAGTTCCAGATGATAGAATCGATCAAATAAACGCATCTTGTTCTTATTGTCATAGCATTTTCTTAGGCGATTTTAAAGTCTATAAATGTGAAAATTGTAATGCCTATTATCATGAACCTTGTTTTCAAAAGATATACAAAGAAATTAAAGCTTGCCGATATTGTGGAGCAAAAATAATCTCAAAATAACCAATTATTTATGTTTATTTTGTTTAAATTATTTAAGCATAGAATTCTTTTTATTAATAAATTTAATTATTGAGGTCGATTAAATTAGCTAACATAAAAAAATGTAAATGGGTAGTAACATCAGCATGGCCTTATGTGAATGCTATTCCGCATTTAGGGAACTTAATTGGAAGTACATTATCAGCAGATGTATTTGCAAGATTTCTAAGGCTGAAGGGAGAAGAGGTAGTGTTTGTTTCAGGATCAGACTCTCATGGAACACCTGTTTCAATAGAAGCAAAAAAATTAAGTACCCCTGCGGAAGAATTAGCATTTAGATATCATAAAATTATTAAAGAATTGCATGAAAAATGGCAAATTTCATTTGATAATTATACAATAACTCATAATCCTACTCATATTGAATTTGTAAAGAAAATGTATTTAGATATACAGAAAAATGGGTATATCTTAGAAAAGGAGATTGAATCACTTTATTGTAAACAAGACAATTTGTTTTTACCCGATAGATTCGTAGAGGGAATATGCCCTCATTGTAATTTTGAAGATGCGCGAGGAGATCAATGTGATAACTGTCAAAAATTGTTAACTCCTTTAGAACTAATTAAACCTAGATGTGCAGTGTGTGGATCTACCCCAACAATTAAAAAGACAAAACATTGGTATTTAGATCTACCAAAATTACAAAACCGGTTAAAAATTTTTATTGAAGAAAATGATATTATACCAGCTAATGCACGACAAATGTGTCTAAATAGTATAGCGGAAGGATTGCCTGAAAGAGCAATTACTCGAGATTTAGAATGGGGAATTCCTGCACCGTTCGAGAATGCTGAGAGTAAGACCATCTACGTGTGGTTTGAAGCCGTACTGGGATATGTAACTGCAGTAAAGGAATGGGCTGAGAAACTAATTAATGAGCCAAATAAATTTGATTACTTTTGGAAGGATCCAAGCACTAAAACAGTTTATTTTATTGGAAAAGATAATATAATTTTTCATTTAATTGTATTTCCTGGCTTGATATTAGCTTATAATGATAATAAAGAAGAAAGTGAAAAACTTGTATTGCCATATAATGTCTCATCAACAGAATGGCTGATGCATGAGAATCAGAAATTTTCAAAATCGAGAAAAATTGGTATTTGGATTAATGAAGCCTTAGAACTTGCTCCACTTGATTATTGGCGTTTTAATTTATTATATAATAGGCCCGAAACGAGCGATACATCCTTCTTATGGTCTGAATTTGAAAATAACATAAAAACGTTGAACGATAATATCGGGAACTTTATACATAGGACACTAACATTTATAAATAGGCAGTTCAAGGGAGTAATACCCAAAAAAATTACCTCAGTGCCAAAAACATCAGTTCAAAATAAACAATCTTTACTAAATAAAGTTGATAATGAATTTAAAGAAGAAATAAATATCATTGCTAAAAAGATAGGGGAACTATTAATACAATTTGAACTAAGAAAAGCAATCAGAGAAATAGTAAATTTTGGTAAAAAATGTAACGTCTACTTGAATGTAAAGGCTCCTTGGCATTTGATAAAAGAGGGAAAGAAAGACTTAGCTGGACATGTATTTAATCTTTGTATACAGGCAGTATATGCGTTAGCTATTACATTAGGACCTTTTATTCCAAATACTTCTGATAAAATTTTATTTTACCTCAATCAACCAAAATTAAATGAATTGGATTGGGATAGTGTAAATGAAAGTTCTATTAAAGAGGGAACAAAAGTAAAAAAACCAGAACCCCTTTTTCAGAAGTTAGATATTGAAGAAATGAAACTAAAATTAAAAAAGTTAAAAGAAAAAGAATTCAAAGAAGGTGAAAAAGATTTGGTCTCTTATGAAGATTTTAAAAAATTAGATATTCGAGTCGCTCTTGTTGAAGATGTTGAAAAGGTTCCAAAGGCAGACAAGCTTTACAAACTCTCGGTTAATTTGGGAACAGAAAAAAGGACATTAGTAGCCGGATTAGCGGAACATTACAAAGCTGAAAATTTAAAAGGTAAAAAAATTGTGGTTTTAACAAATTTAGAACCACGGAAATTAAGAGGAATACAAAGCCAAGGAATGCTTTTAGCAGCTGTTGAAGGCGATAATGTTTCAATTTTAGTACCAGATAAGGATCTTCCACCTGGAGCAAGAATAGAATAATCTATAGTTTTAAGGAAAACAATGGGTTTAGTCGAGCAATAATTTCCCCTAGATCTAATTGAAGAGTTTTAAGAATAATATCCCTTCCTCGATATTCAAATTGCACTTCACTGACATCCCTAATTATTTTTAATCGACTTATATGTGATTTTAAAGAGGTAACAAAGTATCTTTGATCTTTATATTCTAATACATCTAATACATCTTCTGTATCTTTAAATGCATAACCTCCACCATGCGGAAGTATATTGGCATTTAATAATAAATCTAATAATTCTAACCTTTCTCCCCTTTCTAAGAGATTTTGATTTCTAAGAGTTCTTTCAGATAAATTATTTTTCCCTTTAAATAAATAGGCTGCAATATCTGCCCTAAGGGTTGTTGGAAAAATATTTGATTTTATTAATTCGCAATCTAGATCTGTACAATTACTTCCTAAATACATATTATTATAGTCCTTTAGAAATTGATGAGCTTGATTACAAATAATTTCATATCCATAATCAAAAAGGTTATTGGCAATAATTTCTCTTTTTTGATTAGAAAATTCTAATGCTCTATTGGTTAATTCCAAATACTTTTTAGCTTCAGAATCTAATAAAATGAACTGTTTTCCCAATTTGGTTTTTTCTTCAACTGCAATCTCCTTTAATTTTTTTGACTTATCAATATATATTCCGAAGTCATCATCTCTATCGTTTCTAAACTCAGGAGCAGATCCATGAATAAGAAAAACATAGGGAGGAAGCTCCAAATCAGATAAATTTTTAGTTTCAAAACAATTAATGAAATGATTAGATATTCCGTAATCCCAATCAATTCTGATTTGATTAAAATATAACTCTTCTGATTTAATTTTATCAATTTTGGTAATTAAATCATAAGGATCTGGTAATTCTTCTAACCCTCCGACTAAAATGCCACAACAATTAGGTTTTGCGTTTAGAAAAATTATTTTATCCTTTCCATTCCCCCAATTTAATTTTCCACCATATCCTAAACCTGAATTCCATCTAAATTTATTTCGTGAAATTGTTTCATCAGGAGAAGAAATAAAGGTTGCACATGGCTCAAAACCATATTTTTCCTGGATTAAATGCATCATCGCTAATCCATATTTCATATTTGCTCTGCATAGTTTAGATGTTCCATCATTTAAACCGGTTGAAAAAATAAACTGACTCGCTCGGTCTAATAATTCTGCCTTAGATAATTCAGATATGTTTTTGGAAAGGATGGAAGAATCCATTTTTTACTATCTACTAAATTCTATTGTATATTCTACCAAAAAATATATGGAAAGTATTTATATATAAGATTAATGATATAAATTTTGATATAATTACATAAAAAGTGTCTCTATACTGAAAAAAAATAGTTAACATGATGAATTCACCTAATTTTATCTTATATGATTCTTTAAAAAGTATACAAACTAATGGAAAATTTACTGGTTCAATTATTTCCAAATGGCAAGATAAAATTATTTTTTCTGACAATATATCCGTATCAGAATTAGAAGGAATTATTATTTCTCAAGGACTATATGTAGGTTTCGCAAGGATCAATGGCGATCTTATACCTTTTTCAAGAACTAGTGATTTTAAATGGAATTTTAATGAAATTCCTTTGGAATATTCCATTTTAATACCAGAAAATACAATGGAACAATATGATCAAGGCCAATTTTCAAATGAATTTCCATTTACGATAAATTTACTACACACAGCTTGCTTATATATAAATGATTTAAAATTTGGTGTTAATCATTTAGATTTCTTTAAAGGAGAGATTTTAAAAAATCCAATTTCAATGATAAGAAATGGAATTATTGTAGCTGATAGAGTAGTTATTGATGATAATGGAGATCCAGTTTTTTATGATTGTTTGATTGTCGGAAGGGATAAAAATGAAGATCTTAATATTAGTTATGAACCAATCATAAACGTGGATGATAAGGCTGTTGAATATATTATAATATTAGGTATTGAAGAATTAAAAATATAATTATAACCGATTTAAAAATGCTTCTTTTTGA
>JBHLNW010000019.1:0-47347 GCA_048941185.1 Promethearchaeota archaeon | reverse complement strand
TTAAACCTCAATATTCATGATGTAAATGGTCTCCAAGATTTCTATAAACCAACTACCCACCAAATATTTTTGGATAATTTTTTCGCTGAAATTCTCTCAAATCACTTAGACCCGGTTACTTTTCTCAAATGGGACGAGTATTTAGCAGAAATAAGCAAACTTTTAACTCCTGAATTCATTCAAAAAGTAAAAGAAACTGAACCTGACGAGTTACCTATTACTTTTGCTATAGAAAAGCTCTTATTTCTCTATTATCTGAAATTTCAAGAAGTTTTATCAGAAAATCAATTAATTCAAGAATTAAAGGAAATCATTGATGTTAATTCGGTTAATTTTGACATTGAAAAAGGTGTATACATGGAAGGTGCATGGTATTTTAGCATGAATGATATTTATAAAATCTTTAAATTTATTAGAAAATTCAATCCGGGATTCTTCACTATCATTGATAGACTCCAATTAGAACTCGCGGATAATATTGAACGGATATCAAAAGATCCAATATATTTAGACTCTTCTGCTCAAGAAGTTGTATATCTTAATTCAGAATTAAACATATTTTGTTTCCTCTATAATAACGCTCCTAATGATAAGAAATACATAATAAAAGTAAACGCACCAGGTTTTGAACCAGCAAAATTAAAGCTTGATATTAGCGTGGAAGGCCGCGGCTCATTTCTTATTCCAAACTCAACGATCCCCTTAATCTCGTCTGAAGGAAGAGATATCGTAGGAGTATTGTCCGCAATGATAGAAAATGGAGATACTATATGGCTAACCCTAGAACCTCGTGAAACAGGAGAACAAACAATTCAGATCTTTTTATTATCTGAAGATGGAACGATAATAGAGGGAAAGACTAGAGTAGTAAAAGTTTCAAAAAACATAAAAGATTATCTTAAGAAGTTCAGTTCAATAGGTTCATTGCTCGGTGGATTAGCGGTCCCATTAGCAAAGATATTACCTGCATTAATAACTTAATAACTTTCAAATCATTTTTTCTTATTATTTTAATTCCTATTAACTCTAAAGATATACTTATTCTAATATCTTAAACCATTAAGAAAAAGCACAACATCTTATATTTGTCGCATAAATTTAAATATAATTAGGTGACTATATATGTGTTTGAATTAAATAAAGGGAAGTGAGTTAGTATAGCTTCTATTCTCTTTATCATAAGAACATAAGTTTATTTTGTTAAAAAATGAAAGGGTAGATCATATTGGTGGTATTAGAACTTTTTCAAACTGAACAATTGTTCAAAGAGCTCTTCGAAAACATAAGTAGTGGTGTTGGTATATATGAAACTATTGATAATGGCCAAAATTTCATAGTTAAGGATATGAATAAAGCAGGGCTTGAAATATGTGAACTCAGTAAGAAAGATCTTATTGAGAGAAATCTTGTTGATATTTTTCCTAATGTAGAAAAATTTGGATTTATTGATTCCTTAAGAAGAGTTTGGAAAACTGCTAAACCAGAGCGTTTTCCGAGAGCATTATACCGAGATAATAGAATTTATGGTTGGACAGAAATGTACACCTATAAGTTACCCTCAGGAAAAATAGTTACTATCTTTGAGTCACAAACAAAATTAGTTGAAGCTGAAGAAAATTTCAAGAAGAAAGAAAAAGAATTAGAGGAATTGAATAAAGAATTAGAAGAAAAGTTTAAAAAACGATCTAAAGAATTAGAAGAATCTGAAGAGAAATATCGTAAATTATTTGAAAATTCTCCTATTGCTATAATGGAACAGGATTATTCAGAGACAAAAAGTTATATTGATCGTTTAAAATCATCAGGAATTATCGATTTTGAGAAATATTTTGATGGCAACCCCGAAGAAGTTATAAAACTGATGACAATGAATAAAGTAATTGATGTGAATAAAAAAACTTTAGAGGTATACAATGCTAACAATAAAGAAGATTTACTTTTGAGAATGAACCAACTAAGTGATAGTACAGATAAGAATCTCACTGATGAAGTATTGTTATACAATAAAAAAGAAATTCTTTCTTTAATAAAGGGTGAAACAATCTATGAGTCGGAAATAGCTTCTAAAACCTTCACAGAAAATATTATCTATTTATATGCTAGAACTTCAATATTGCCTGGATTTGAGACCACATGGTCAAAAGTTGTTGTTACTCTTATTGATATTACTGAAAACAAAATTGCCGAAGAAAAATTAAAGGAATCTGAGAAGAAATACCGAAAAGCCTTTTATCAAGCAAATCTCTATCGTGATATTTTTGCTCATGATATTAATAACATCCTTCAAAATATTAGTTCTTCGGTTGAACTTAGCTCTCTTTATCTCAATAATCCTGAAAAACTACATACAATAAAAGAATTATATGAAATAGTAGATGAACAAGTGAATAGATCAAAAAAATTAATATCAAATGTCAGAAAAATAACTGAAATTGATGAATCCGAAATACATGTAGAAAAGATCGATGTAAATCAAATATTAAACAAGGCAATTGAGTTTTTAGAATCTAGTTTTCAAAATAGAAATATTGATATCAAATTTAATAGTCCTACAAAAAGAACTTATGTTTATGCTAACAATCTCTTGTTAGATGTGTTTGAAAATATTTTAATAAATGCTGTTAGATATAATGATAAATCCAATATTGAGATAATTATAGATATTAGCAAAGAGCAAAAAGAAGATAAAAATTATATTAAGATGGAATTTAAAGATAATGGTATAGGAATTTCTGATTATCGCAAGACAAGCATATTTGAAAGAGGTTCACGAAAATCCCCCAAAAGTAGAGGAATGGGGCTTGGATTATCGTTAGTAAAGAAAATAATCGATATTTATCAAGGTGATATCTTGGTAGAAGATAGAGTCAAAGGCGATTACAAACAGGGCAGCAATTTCATAATTTTAATTCCATCTGTTTCTTAAGTTTTGTTAGCTAAAACTTAATAAATCCTTTGATAAATTAGATGGATGAAAATAATGTCATTTGCTTGAATTATCCTTTAAAATATTACTATAAACTTTAAAAGCGATATAGATGAAAATGAAATTATGGAAACATATGACTTAGTAGTTATTGGAAGTGGAGTAGGACTAAATGTTTTAAATACTGGACTCCAAATAGGAATGAAATGTGCCCTTGTAGAAAATACTAAAATGGGAGGTACTTGTTTAACAAGAGGATGCATTCCTTCAAAAGTATTAGTCCATCCTGCTGATTTAATCAGAGAAGCTCAACATGCCAAAAAAGTTGGAATAAAATTCAATATAGAAAATATTGATTGGGCATTAATATCAAAAAGGATGTGGTCCCAAATCGATGAAAGTAAAATGATAGATGAAGGACTTTCTGCAGTTTCTAATTTGGACGTTTTCAAGGGAGTTGGGGAATTTGTTGGAGAATATGAGATGGGAGTCTTTAATCCAAAAAATAGTAAGGAATTAGGACATTTTGAAGGTAAGCGATTTGTAATTGCATCAGGAGCTCGATCATTCATACCTCCGATACAAGGAATAGAAGAATTGGATTATATTACTAATGAAAACTTCTTTGGGGATAGTTTTCCAAAAAAGCCATGGAATAGTCTTATAATAATTGGTGGTGGAGTAATAGCAGCAGAATTCGCTCATATTTTTTCAGCAATGGGTACTGAAGTAACTATTGTGGAGATGTTACCCCACTTAGTTATAACTGAAGAACCTGAGATAAGTATGTTATTAGAAAGAAACTTTAGTACACATATGAAAGTATTGTTGAATGAAAAAGCAATTAAAGCATATAATAACAAAAAACAAAAAGCAATTCTAATTAAAAATATGCAGACTGGAGAAGAAAACGAAATTGTGGCCGAAGAAATTCTTATTGCTGCCGGGAGACGTTCGAATGCAGATTTATTAAAAGTAGAAAATACAGGTGTTGAAACAGATGAGAGGAACTGGATAAAAACAAACCAATATTTGGAAACCAATAAAAAGAATATTTGGTGTATTGGAGACGCTAATGGACTTTATCAATTCCGCCATAAGGCTAATTATGAGGCAGAAATTTGTACTAATAATATATTTGGACCAGAAGATCAAAGAAGATCAGTAGATTATTCTGTCGTTCCATGGGCAATCTTTACATATCCACAGATAGGTCATGTTGGGATGACTCAAGCTGAAGCAATCGCAAAAGGACATGAGATCTATGTAGCATTCAAAAATTATTCAAGTGTAGCAAAAGGATTTGCCATGGGATTTGAGGAAGGTGAAGAAGATGATGGTTTTGTGAAATTAATTGTCGATAAATCATATAAAATATTAGGAGCACATGTAATCGGATCTCATGCAGCAATATTAGTACAACCTTTCGTATACTTGATGAATTCTGGCTATACATGTAAATTACCTGAATCTAAAGGTGAAAAATTCCTTCCTAAAGTAGAAAGAGCTTGTCCTGAAGCAGGATCATTCATGCCTATTTATCATTCGATGGTGATTCACCCATCTCTGAATGAAGTAGCTGGTTGGGCAATCGGTAATTTGAAACCAGTAAATATTAAAATGGAACATCATGAACACCATCATCATTAATTTCATCATAACAGATAACAATAGAAATTTTTGGTAATGATCTTCATATTCGTTTTAATTCATTAGAGGATTTCATATTTATTTTAGATCATGAAGCTAGAATACTTCCTGTTAATTTAAATTTCATCCTTTTAATACCGGAAGGAATCTGAAGTAAATCTGCTAATTTTAAGTACGTATTTCATAAATTTACCCAATAACCTCAACCATCAACTATTTAGATTCTTAATCCAATATTTAGATTAGATGGTATTAAAAAATATTAATTCTAAAGCCGATGATCCGATAGGCCAAATCTTTACACCAAGTTATATTGCCGAGTTTATGGTTAATAATATCAAAAAATATATCGGTAATGGGAAAAGAAGACCCCAAATTTTAAAAATTCTAGAACCTGCAGTAGGAGAAGGTATATTTTTGAATTTTCTCTCAAAAATACAATTCACTGAGATAACCGCTTATGAAATGGACACAAGTTTAAAAAAAGCTCTTTTTACTTCTTTTCCTAAGGTAAATTTTAGATTTGAAAATTTCTTAGGATCTAATCCAAATGAAAAATACGATCTTATAATTGGGAATCCTCCTTATTTAGGCCAAAATTACTATTCAGAATTATTTCAAGATTACGTTAAAAAATTTCCTATATGTGCCAAATATTTTGTAGGAAATATGGATTTATTTTATTATTTTATTCATTTAGGGATAGAGAAGTTAAATCCTGAAGGTTTATTAACATTTATTACAACTAACTATTGGATTACGAAATCCAATAAGACAGGAATAAAGCTACTAAAACCCCATATATTAGAGGAATGTTATTTACTGCAATACATAGATCTATCATATTTGCAGGTATTTGAAGGAGCAAAAGGACAACATAACTGCATTTTTGTTTTGCAGAAGAAAACTGAAGAAGAAAAACTTAATAATATAAATAAAAATATTGAAATTACTCAAATTTTTGGAAAAGAAAGAGATAAGGGGAAAAATGACTCAATTAATGAGCGAATTTTCAAAAATTTAATGAATAAAATAGATTCAGACCATGTGAAGCATTATATTTCTGCTTTAACTAATAACGATTTAAGGAAAGATGAAAATTGGAATCTTCTTTATCCAAAAGAAATAGAATTAATTGTAGATAAAATTGAAAACTTTTGCAGAGTAAACGGAAAAATTTCATTATTACGAGATTATTTCATAATCCGAAATGGTTTAATTCTCATAAAGGATTCTATTTTTATTTTAAATGAAGGAATGAATTTAAAAGTTGACAACAATGACTTTTTCATTCGGGTTAATGGCGAATTCCTAAAAATCAGTAAGGTTGAAAAATATAGACTTAAAAGGGTATATAAAAGTAATGCGATAAAATCATACGGGTACGAAAAAGAAAAACATGTAGGTTACCTTATCTATTTCAATAAAAATGAGTTTAATTCGGAAAATAATCATGAACGAAACAAATTACTTGAAACCAAATACCCTGTTCTCTCAAAATATATAAAACAATTTGAAACAGAATTAAGAGATATATTAATTAATGCCAAAGAGAATCCGAATGATATCTATTTCCCTAGAAGAGGTTCTTTCATTCGACGGTTTAACATAAAAACTCATGAGAAATTAATAGATCTCGAGCCTTTATATGACTCACATCCAAAAATATTTTTCAAATTTATCTCAAAAAAAAATATCTTTGGATATTCAAATCAACAATATTATGCAACTTCAGATACTTACTTTCTTTGGCCCAAATTTAAAGAGAAAGTTATTGATTATCCATTCACTCTCGCCTACTTAAATTCTAAAATTGTCCATTTCTTATATAAATCGAAAAACATCACTTTAAAAAGAAGTAAAACTAAACTCGAACAAGCCCTACCACTTCCCAATTTAGAATGTTTTAGAACTCCTGAAAAGATTGAAATTATAAAACTGATAAGAGTTATTTCAAATTTTTTGACTAATAACCATGCTAATTATGCAGATTTAATTAGTAGCTTATCAGATGTAGATTATTCTTCAATTATGAATAGTCATAAATTTCAGAGAAATATTAGTAATCCAATAAAAAATAAAAATTACAATTTTTTAAAAGACACTATAGATATGCTTTTCTTTCGGTTATTTGATATCAATCAAATTGAGTTAAATTTTATATTAAAAAAATATTATTATCCTTAATAAAATCAACTTTCAATGCTCCTTTTCTTTATTTTTCAGAATCGATAAGTTTTTATAGTTCAAATGTTATATGTAAATTGACAACAAAAGGTTGACAGTAGGTGAAAAATGTGTCGGATGATTTTGACGAATTTATTGATGAAATTAAGAAATATTTTAAATTAGGCTCAGATATATTCGATGTGGATTTTTTATTTATTCCAGAATCAGAAAAAGGTTCAGATTTAAAGCCTAAAAATAGTAAAGCAAAGGCTTTTAAGATATCATATCATTTTGAAAAAGGTATGAAGGAACCTGAGTTTAAAATTGAAGAAAATATTGATGAGCAAAAAATTCGAGAGTATATAAAAAATATTGATAAATCAGAATATCCTAGTTTTGAAAAATTTGTTAAAATGAAAAAAATAGATGAAATCGATGCTAGCAAGCTTTCATTAGAAATGCCAGAACAATATACTAATCAAATAGATTTAGAACCACATACAGAAGTTAATTATTATGAAGATTGTACTGAAATTGTCTTTGATGTTCCCGGAATCAGTGAAGATGATGTAAAAATTGATATAAATAAAGAGGGAAATATTTTAAGATTTGTTGCAGAAAACCTTAAAAGAAGATATATTAAAAACTTTGATTTACCCTTTAAATCTTCAAATAAAGAGTGTGAGATAGAAGTAAAGAATGGGTTAGCAATTATTAAAGTTAAAAAACTAGATAAATAGAAATTAAAAAGAAAATTAACAATAATTTAATTAAAATTAGAAAAAAGTAAAAGTGATATCTATAAATGAGTGGAATAACTCGGGAATATAAAGGGAATGGAAGAAAACTCAGAGTTAAGGATGCGTATAAAGGTGATGCAGGGAGAGGAAGGATAAGAATAGACCCAGATGTAATTAATGAACTTGAACTTAGAACTGGTGATGTAATTGAAATTGCTCATCAAGCAGTAGAGAAAAAAACAGCAGCACTATTATATCCTGGGAAGATTGAGGATAAAGGTACAAATACAATTAGAATGGATTCATCATTAAGAAGGAATATTGGTGCTTCTTTAGATGATATTGTGGAAATTCGCAGAATTGAAGCAAGTCTAGCTGATAGAATTACATTTGCTGGATTAGAAGAATCAATTATTTTAAGAACTCCTCAACAACTGACTCAGATATTAGAAAACAGGGTAGTTACAAGAGGAGATATTTTAAGTTTTAATGCTATGGGTCGTAGAATAGATTTTGTTGTTATTGATTACTCTCCTAAAGCAGATGCTGTTAGGATTGATTTAGATACAAAAATATCTATTTCAGAAAAAACTAGTAAAGAACTTGAGGAATTAGAAAGAAGGAAAGTTACATATGAAGATATTGGGGGTTTGGAAGAGGAAATCCAGAAAATTCGTGAAATGATTGAATTACCGATAAGACACCCCGAATTATTTAAAAGAATTGGAATTGATCCTCCCAAAGGAGTATTACTTCATGGACCACCTGGCACAGGAAAGACTTTATTAGCAAGAGCTGTTGCGGGAGAAACAGATGCTCACTTTGAAACAATAAGTGGACCAGAAATTATGAGCAAATTTTATGGTCAAAGTGAAGAAAATCTGCGTAAAGTTTTTGAAAAAGCTAAAGAAATGGCCCCTTCAATAATATTCATAGATGAGTTAGATTCAATAGCACCTAAGAGGGGTGAAGTAACAGGTGAAGTTGAAAGAAGAGTGGTTGCTCAATTATTATCATTATTAGATGGTTTAGAAGGGAGAGGGGAAGTTATAGTTATTGGTGCAACAAATAGAGTAAATGATATTGATCCTGCTCTCAGACGCCCCGGTAGGTTTGATAGGGAAATTGAGATCGGAGTTCCTGATACAGATGGGCGATATGAGATATTATTGATTCATACACGTGGAATGCCTTTACATAGTAATGTCGATCTTCGTCTAATCGCTGAAAAAACCCATGGATTTGTTGGAGCAGATGTAGAAGCCTTAGCAAAAGAAGCTGCTATGCTAGCAATAAGAGAAATATTACCAAAAATTAATTTGGATAAACCTATACCCCTTGAGGTACTGAAGGAACTTCAAATTAGAATGAGGCATTTTGAAGCAGCAAGAACTAGTATTGAACCTTCGGCTTTAAGGGAAGTATTAATTACTCAACCTACTGAAACATGGGAAGATATTGGAGGTTTAGAGGATGCTAAACAACAACTGAAAGAAGTAATAGAATGGCCTTTAAAATATCCAGAATTGTATAAACATTTACGATCTAAACCACCTAGCGGTATATTACTTTATGGCCCCCCAGGTACTGGGAAAACCCTTTTAGCGAAAGCTTTAGCTCATGAAAGCGAAGTAAATTTTATTTCAGTAAAAGGCCCTGAATTTTTGTCTAAATGGGTTGGTGAAAGTGAAAAAGCAGTAAGAGAAACATTTCGAAAAGCAAGATCTGCTGCTCCATGTATAATCTTCTTTGATGAAATAGACGCAATAGCAGGAATTAGAGGTAGATTTGCTAGCTCTCAAGTAACCGAGCAAGTTGTTTCACAATTGCTGACCGAAATGGATGGGTTAGAAGGTTTAAAAGATGTCATTTTACTAGCCGCAACAAATAGAGCAGATATGCTTGATCCTGCATTATTACGTTCGGGACGATTTGGTAGACATATTGAGATTCCTATGCCAGATAAGGAAGCTCGTGTAGAAATATTCAAAATTCATCTTAAAAATAAACCATTAGCTGAAGATGTAGATATTGGCCAAATGGCACAAGATCTTGAAGGATATACTGGGGCAGATATTCAAGCAATTAGTGAAGAAGCCACACTTTTAACAATTCGTAAGGCAGTGTCAGATACGAACATAAACACTCAAAATGCTGATTCAGTTAAAGTTGTAAAAATTTCAAAATCAGAATTTAAAGAATCTATTGAAAAAGTTTTGAAATCAGCTGATAAAGCTAAAAAATCTCAAGAAATGTATGCAAAAGAACCATCAGAAGATTTATACCGTTAAAAATGATAAAAATTTTAAATAAATTAAGATAAAGAGATGTGATCATAATGGAGTTAAAAGAAACTGAAGGAGAAAATGTTTTTCTTAATATTGATAATTTACTTGAAATATTAGGTAATCCTACAAGACGAATAATTCTTGCTAAATTAGCTAAAGTTCCATTAGGTGCTTCGGAATTAGCAGCTTCATTTGGTAAAAAAATTTCTAGGCAAGCAATTCATAGTCAACTTAAAATGTTAATTGATTATGGTATAATTGAAAGTTTTGGTGAAGATCCAAGAAATATCAAATATCGTATTAATAGTAATTTATCTTTAAGAATTGATATCACTCCAGATTATTATAGTATACATTACAATTTATCTAAAATTGATGATACTAGAGATACTTTAAAACTAAAAGATACTGGACTTGATATAGATTATAAAAAACTCAAACAACCTAATAAAAAACTCAGATTTTTAGGGGAAAAGATTAAGGAAATTGAACAGAATTTAAGCAGTCTAGAACAAGAAAGAAATGTTCTATTACATAACAAAGAATGTTTTATAATAGAATTAAAAAACATTATCCGAGATCAATACGAACAATTCCTGGAAACAAAAGAGCAACCTAATTTAGAGAAAGAGATATTCTATACCCTCTTTTATAATCCAATAAAATACTTCGACAGAATAAACATAGACAAATTATTGGATGATATGTTCTTTTCAGAAATGGGACCTATTAGAAGAGATCAGCATAAAGTATCTATAAGACATCTCCTTAAAGATTTGTCTAGTTTGATGGATTTTCTAAGAGAAGATGAGGAAGATTTCTGGTTCTTCGATATTTAATCATGTTTTTTAAAATTAAAATATCTAGTTTTATCAGATGAATTATGAATTTAAAAGAATTAAAGAAAAAAATGCCCGAAATATTCAAACGGGTTAAAAAAGATGTAATGAATATTTATGGGCGTCATCGGGCAGGATTAAGCCTAGGAATTGTCGAAATGGGGATGTACCGGGGTGGTTTTATAGGAGGAATGCATTTCAGCCCTGGAACAGATATTGTAATGAATAAAACTCCTTTAGAAATTATTTTAAAGGAGCAACCAGTTGAAATTGTTTGGGCTTATACTTATCACATTCTATTGCATGAATATATTCATTCATTAGGGATTCTAGATGAACAACAATGTAGAGTCATAACACTTAGAATTAGTGAGAAAGTTTTTAAGGAGACTGAACATCCTGCCGTAATCCTAGCCAAGAATGGTATTGGAGCTTATTTTCCAAATTTACCTTTAATTTACGCCCCTCCAGATCTTAGCCCTGAAGGAATATCAATTGAATATATCCATAATTTTGACCATGAGAGCTATGATTATTTCGCTTAATAAATCTAATAAATCACTATTAGTAGATTTATACTTTTATTATTAGTATAAAAGAAATTATGAAAAAGTTCAGGCTTTTTACATTAAAATATCATTAAGTAAGCTTAATAATTTTTTATGAGTAAAAGGCTTATCCAAGAATCCCTTAGCTCCATGAGAATAAACTTCTTCTTTAATTGTTTTGTCTGCACTAGCAAATATTATACTAGAATTATGGTCAATATGTAGGATTTCTTTTAAAGCATCTAAACCATTTTTTATTGGCATTCTATAATCTAAAATGATTATATCTGGTTTTTCAGGAAAACTTCTAAACATCTTTATTGCCTCTTCTCCATTATTAGCAATACCTAATACTTTAAATCCAGACATTTCTAATAAGAGCTCATATAATCTTTGAAGATCTCTATCATCTTCGGCAATAAAGATTGTTTTTATTTTAATATCACCTTTGGAATACTTAACCCTACTCGCTAATCGGTTATAATAAATTACTGAAATATAAAACTTTTTACGCTGTAATTTTCTAAACCCATTACAGAAATTATAATATTTATGCTTTAACATTTAACAAATTAGTAAACAGAATCCTTTTTTATTACATAAAAACCTAAATATTGAATAAAGTTAAAAAGCATTATCGTAAATTTTTTTTATGCTTTATATTTACATCAATTTAGACCAATTACATAAAACATAAAGAGGGAATATAATTTCGCAAACATTACCTAATGATGAAACTACAGATGAAGAAAAAGATATAATTGAGAAAAGTATAGAAATAACACCAGAACAATTAATTTTAAATTGGAAATTTCAAAATGTTGATAAAAAACTATCATATGATATAAAAAGATGTATTGGATGCTCTTTATGTAAAATAGTCTGCCCTGTCGATGCTATTGAATTGGGCCCAATTTCAGATATAGCTCAAGGAATATTAGATGAAACTAATCCAAAAATTCTAATAGACCATGAAAAATGTTGTTATTGTATGCTATGTGCTATAGTCTGTCCTAACGACGCGTTTAATGAAAGCATCACCCCTAAAGAGCAAATTAATCTTGATGAATATCCTTCAATTGGTCAATTTTTTAAAATTGATATGAAGAAATGTATTGAAGACTCAAAAAATAAAACATGTCAATTTTGTATAACCGTAAGAGATAGAAATAATATCAAAGATTTTTTTAAACTGCAAAAGGAATGCCCTACAAAATGTTTTTCAATTGATTCTCCCATAAAAGGAGAAGTCATCATAAAAAAAAATATGCTCCACAAGTGTGATCCACAAGGATGTAAAGCTTGCGTCAATATTTGCCCTACAGAGTCATTTTTTATTCCTGAAAGCGCTGAAGATGTTAAAAAATATGGGAAAATTGCCTGTAATGAAGATGCGTGTTTTTATTGTGGAGCTTGTGAAAATTCTTGCCCTGATGATTTAATCTTAGTTGACCGAAAAGAATTAGTGATTAAAGATCCTAGAAAAAGAGGAAATTATCCTTGGATTCAAGGTTGGATAAGCAGTATTAAAGAAATACTCAGAAAAGCCTTAATTCAAGGCAAAAAACAAATACAGATTCCAATCATTGAAGAAGAAGTTCGAAAAGTAAAAGAAAAAATAGAAGAAACAATCCCTCAATTATCAAAGGAAGATAAAAAGAAATTAAATGAATTAAATGAGAAGATTCAATCTTTCCTTAAATCCTCAAAAGTAAGATATTGGATAACTGATAAAAAAACAGAAAAAATTACCAAAGAATTAAAGAAGCTCTTAAAATAAATTATTTAATTTTCATGGATATCCATAAGAAAAAATTCTTTTCGAGAATATTAATGAACCTATACTAGGTATAAACATAACAGGGAAAATCAAAAAATATGAATTTGCTGGTATATTTATAGTGGGATTTAAAGAAAATAAAACAAAAATAAAAGGAATTAATAACCAAAATATGAATAATATCCATTTTAAATTCAACTTTAACAATGGTTTAAATAGTAAGCTCATATTAATTGAGATTAGATAATAAAAGAAAACTAAAACTAAAAATCCCGGGATTAAAAATACCCAATTAGAAATTTGAAGATAATTAGCAATGTTCTGGATATCACCAAAATTTAACAAACCCCCAATTAATAGATAACCTGTTGAATTCATAAATGCCCAAAATCCATACCAAAAAATTATATGAAGTATAAAAAATGTTTTAATTGATCTTGTTTGCTTTTTTCTTATTATATAGTAAATAATAAGATTGCTAGAAATAGCAGCAATAAGACAAGTAATTATCCCTCCACCCGCCATTAGCGCTCTTGAGATGTTGCTTGCCCCTATTGGAAATAAAACTGAAGCTCCTCCAAATTCTAATGGCCAAATCCATGAAACATAATAACTTATAGGTTGAGCTCCAACTAGAAAGCCAATTCCACAATGCCCAAGAAATTCATGAGTCCATTCTGATACGTACTTCATTAAAAAAGAAATTGGGGCTATACTTAATATTAAAATTAAGATCCTTTTCAATTGCGAATTATAGGATTTTAACCATGTTATTTCTAGATCTTTAAACTCCAAAATAATATACCTATTAGAAATACTTTTTTTTCCAATTACAGATCTAATTATTTATTAGAAATTTAAAAAATCCTAATACATATTTTTTGGAAAATAATACAATATAATTGCTAATTTTTAGATAATCTATTATTAACTTCTCTTTTTGATATTGGATAATTATTTGCTTACTAAAATAATCCATGTTTAAATATATAGGCAAATAACTACATTAAATGTCAAGATTAATAACGGAGTATTATTAAATGAAATTAGTTTTGAAAATTAAGCCTAATAGGCATTCTAAAACAAAAAGAATTGTTGCTTGGATACAAAAGCATTCAGATTTCGATGATGATATCCTTCAAATCTTTCAGCTATTTAAAGATAATATTAAAATATCAAGATTTAGTAAATTTTTAAAATATTACATTGTAACCTCTGATAACCCCGCTATTATCTTGAACATTTTTTCAACTATTCAAGAAATATTGCCAGAAGTCTACTTTATTAAGGAGGACTCAATTGAAGTTGAAGATTTTATTGATGAACGTGAATTATGTTGAGTTTATGTGAAAGATAATAATATGGGAGAGGGGGGATTTGAACCCCCGGCCCCTTGGTCCCAAACCAAGATTCATGCTGTAGGAAATAAGATCTACAGTATCATACCAAGCTAGACCACCCTCCCATTGCTAAGTGGGCTACTCTCTCTAAAGATTTCGTTTCTTTTAGAGAGATGGGATAAACAATCCTACAACTTGATATAAACTTTAAGTTTTATATAATACAAATTATAAAAATTAAAATATTTTTTCAATTTGCAATTTCAATTTTGAAAAAGAAGTTGATTTAATCTATTTGTACTTTTAATGGATAAAACCCTCTTTTTAAATAAGTGAAATGAAAAAAATTGTTAGTTTGTTAAAAATAGGACAAGTGGATCTGACTATTTTTGAAATGTTAAAAACTAAATTAGAATTTAGCTTTAGAGAATTTAATATTTCTGTTGATATTCTAAAGGATATAGTTCCCCTTGAAAATTCAGAATTTAATGTCAAAAGAAATCAATATAATGCTTCTAAGATCTTAGATAAGATTAATAGTTATGTACAAAATCGGCGATTTTTTCGAGTTTTAGGTATTCTTGATAAAGATATATTTACAAGTTCTTTAAATTTTGTTTTTGGATTAGCAATGAACCCAAATAATCTCAAAACAAGTAATCCCGTTATATCTTTAATTTCTATTACTAGACTCAGAGAACATTTTTATAGAAGACCCGAAGATAGATTCTTATTTGAAGAAAGGATTTCAAAAGAAGCTATTCATGAGTTAGGTCATACTTTTGGTTTACCCCATTGTCATAAATTTTGTATCATGCGATTCTCAAACTCTATAACTGATACAGATTATAAGCCCTCATTATTTTGTAAATCTTGTTTGGATAAATTAAGAAATTTTTTCAAGAAATTAGAATTATTTTTTTAAAAATCTCCTTTCGAATGCATTATAGAGTTCTTCACTTATTCTTGATATTTTCTTATCATTTTTAACCAATTTTACTAAATCAGGAGGAATATTTTTTAAACCAAAATAGGCACCAGCTAAACTTCCACCAATTGCCCCAACAGTATCACTATCCCCACCAGCAGTTGCAAGTTCGAATATACACTCTCTAAAAGAAGATAATTTTTTTAAAAAGATAAAAATTGAACAAACAACAGTACTTATAGTATATGGATGGACGAACGCTTGACCTAAATACTGCTCAATAAAGTATGGAGATTTAACTCCCGCTTGAGAAAATTTTATCAGCCCTGATTCCACAGGCATGTCCAATTTCGATTTTAATTTAAATAGGATTTCAATGAATTCTTTCCATATCTCATCTTGAGAGTTAGAAATTGAACTAGTTATAACATTAAAAAAATCTTCAACAGAGAAACCTGTATCGGGATTTTTAATAATTAGATAAGCTATAGCACGAGCAATAACAATAGCTCCAGCAGAAGCCGCTGGATGAGAATGCGTAATTAAACTAGATTTTAATGCTGCTGTTTTCAATGCCTTAGGATCTTTACAGTAAAATAATCCAATTGGAGCGATCCTCATAGTAGTTCCATTTCCCCCAGAATTCGAAGCAGCTTGTTCCCAGTCAACCCCATACTTTAATTTACGAATAGAAGAAATGCAACCATAACCCGGACCAATAGGAGGATCATCTAACCAATTTATAAATTCTCTGATGAGATAATCAATCTTAAATCCATTACCTTTAATTAGTGCCTCGGCAAGATGCAGAGTTAACTGTGTATCATCAGTGTATGTTCTAAATATAGACTTATTTTTCTGAATAAACAAATCAAAATCATCAAAATAAGAATAAATTTGGGTGCGAAGTTTCCCCTCAAAAGGATGTCCTAATGTATCTCCTATTGCCACACCTAATAAACAGCCTTGAAACTTATCTAATAAATTAACCTCCATAATATCTCATGATAATTTTTTTTTCTTTATATATGAATGCATATAAAAAATACAAATCAACTTAGAAAAAAATATATTATTATTAAAAAGGCTTATATAGGAAATTTACTAATAAATTCTTTAATTTATATATTAAAAAGAATGAGGAGGATTCTGATGGCTAAGATGGATAAACTTAAAAATGTAATAACTGCTATGATAACACCATTTAAAGAAAATCTATTAATAGATGAGGAAAAATATAGAGAATTCATCCGATTTCAAATTGAAAATGGATGTCAAATATTGACTATGGGGACAACTGGAGAGAGTGCTACAATGTCCCATGAAGAACATCATGAAGCGATGAATATTGCTATGGATGAGGCGAACAAAAGTGGAAAAAATCCACTTGTTTTAGCAGGTACAGGAAGTAACTCGACAAAGGAAGCTATTTCTTTATCTAAATATGCTGAAAAAGTTGGTGCGGATGGAATATTAGTCGTGGTACCTTATTATAATAAACCCGTGCAACATTCTCTAATAGACCATTTCTCTGCGATTGCAGATTCTGTTTCCCTTCCAATGATCTTGTATAATGTCCCAAGTCGTACTGGAACAAATCTAGAGCCGGAAACAATTTCTACCTTAGCAAATACAAAAGATAATATCATCGGGATAAAATGTGCTAGTGGAAATATTGACCAAATTACAAAAATTATAAAAACTACTCCAGATAATTTTATAGTTTTGAGTGGTGATGATGGAATGACATTCCATATAATGGCCTTAGGCGGAAAAGGAGTAATAAGTGTTGCCTCCAATATTATTCCCTCAAAGATGGTGGAATTTACTAGCACTATGCTAGATAATGACTGGGAAAAGGCAAGGTTTATGCATTTAAATCTATATGATTTGTTTAAAGTTCTGTTTATAGAGTCAAATCCAGGACCTGTCAAATATGCTGCTGAAATCATGGGAATAATGAATTTAAGGATGCGTATGCCCCTTACTCCCCCATTAGAAGAGAATCAAATCAAAATAAAGAGAGTTTTACAAAAATTAAACCTAATTTAACTTATTTCGGTAGAAAAAAATGATTAAATTACTGATTTTAGGACCTACAGGAGTAATGGGTAAATTAATTAGTAGATTAGCTTTAGAGGATGATGATATCGAAGTAGTTGCTGCTTGTGATATTAATCATATTGGTGATAATTTAGCTTTTATAATAGGTGTAAATGATCCAAATGAAATACAGATAAAAGATGTAAATAATTTACAAGAAATAATTAATGGAACTAACCCAGATGTTGCAGTAGACTTTACTTTGCCAAAAGCAACAGAAAAAAATTGTTTAGTATGTGTACAAAATGCAATACGATGTGTTGTTGGGACAACTGCTTTATCAGAAGATTTTTTAAGTAAATTTAAAGAACTTGTAAAAGAAAATAAAGCACCAGCAGTTATTTCACCAAATATGGCAACTGGAGTTAATGTAATTTTCAAGATGGCAGCATTATTAGCTAATTATTTGATTGATTGGGATATTGAAGTATTAGAAGCGCATCATCATAGAAAAATTGATGCCCCAAGCGGTACCGCATTGAAAATAGGACAGATACTAAGTAATGCCCTTGGCTCTGATTTTGATGAAATAGCTAAATTTGGTCGTAGTAGAGGAATTAATAAACGCTCAATTGGAGCAAAAAATGAGATTGGTATTCATTCTATTAGAGCAGGGGATATTGTAGGAGATCATACAATATTATATGCTGGGCCTGGAGAAAGGATTGAATTGAGACATCAAGCTCATAGCAGAGAATGTTTCGCTAACGGAGCCATAAAAGCAATAAAATTTATCGCACAAGCAAAAGAAAATAAAATTTATTCAACAAATGAAGTTTTGGGTTTATAAAAATAAATTAATTTGCCAATTATTTAAATAGATAAGATAAAATTATAAAAGTTATCAGTGCAGATCAGTATTTTCATCAATCTCCTTAGCATTTATGCTAAACTTAGATTTCATAACGCCAACACTTCATCGAGAATAATAAGGGGTATCCAAGCCCTAATACTCTCACTTTTTATAATTTTATCTCAATATTAAAATAAGAGTATCAAATTTTTATTTTTAATGATTCACCTAATTAAAGACAACTACTTCAGATGATCTGGAATGGTTTCCCCTCTAAGTAGATCATCGAAAGTCTCACTATTACGGATTTTATAAACGTTTCCTTTATTTATTAAGAGTTCAGCTGGTCTTGGTCTTGAATTATAAGGACTACTCATAGTATAGCCGTAAGCGCCAGCATCTAATATTGCTAAATAATCTCCTTCATCTAATTCTGGAAATTCCCTTTCCTTTCCAAGAACATCACCAGATTCACATATCGGTCCAGCAATATCATACTTTAAACTAATTTCCCTAACTTTTTCTTTACAAACAATAATATGGTGATAAGATCCATATAAAGTAGGCCTTATTAAAGTGTTAAACCCTGCATCAATTCCAGCAAATAATTTAAAGCCATTATCCTTTATTGTATTAATCTGTGTTAATATAATGCTTGATTCACCTGAAATATACCGTCCTGGCTCAATAAAGAGACTAGGTTCCCCAATATCTCCTTTTTCCACCATTTCTTTAAAACTATTTAGAACTATCTCGCTATATTTTTTTAAATCTATTGAATTTCTTTCGGGATGGTAAGGGATACCAAGACCACCCCCAAAATCTACAAATTCAAATTGAATTCCTAATGATTTCACTAACTTATCAATTATATTCAAATATTTTACAGTTGGTTTTTCAAAATCAGCAGCCTCAATAATTCCTGAACCTATGTGTTGGTGAATTCCAAACTTTTTAAAACCTAATTGCTTTGCCTTTGAATATGCTTGAATAATTTGATTTTCTAATATACCAAATTTTATATCTTTCCCAGCAGTTATAGTATGAGCATGATGACCTGCTCCAAATTCTGGATTAAATCTAAAAGAAATAATATTTTTTTCCTTACCTTGCTTTTCAAGAACTTTATTTAACCTAGTAAGTTGACTATAACTATCCAAGTTAATCAAAATATCTCTCTCAACAGCAAATTCAAAATCTTTATTTGTAAACATATTTCCAGTATAAATGATCTGATCCGGTAATATGCCCGTTTTCAAGCAACTATAGATTTCTCCTATAGAAGAACAATCGAAATTTGACCCTTCAGAATTTAGGATATGTAGAATAGAAATATTTGTATTCGCTTTCACGGCATAATATATCTTATTTTTCTTATATACTGAATTTAGAGTATCTTTTAATTGATGGTACCTCTTTCTAATCATTTGTTCATTTACAATATATATAGGTGTCCCAAATTCTTCCGCTAAATTTATAGTATTTAAATTAGCAAAGTATAAGATTCCATCTCTATACTTTAAATCTTTATTATCCAACCACTCAATATAATTCATAAGATTACAACCATTAGATTTCTATTTTTTCAAGCACACCATTAAAAACTTTTTCAATAGAGCCTTCCATATGAACTTTCCCTCCAGTATAAGTTATTTTTAAATCGCCTCCATCGTTATGAATTGTTATAGGCACATTCTCATTGAATATTCCTAAGATTGTCCCAGCAACAACAGTCGCACAAGCTCCAGTACCACATGACTTTGTAATACCAACACCTCTTTCAAAAACTCTTACAATTGCTTCATTTTTAGAAATAACTTTAACAAATTCAACATTAGTTTTACGGGGAAAGTGTTCATTCGATTCGATTGTGGCGCCATACTTACTTAATTCATCATCATTAAAAATATCATCAATAAATATAACTGCGTGTGGATTTCCCATCGAAATGGCTGTAAACCTAAAAATCTTATCAAGTATTACTATGGGCTCATTAATGCATTGATCTACTGAACTTTCTAACACTACAGGTATTTCTTCGCAATTTAGAATCGGAGGACCCATGTCAATCTCCACGCTTATAACCTTCATATCAACGATTTTAAGCGCTGCTACCATGATACCTTTAAGAGTTTCTATTCTAATTTTATCTTTTTTAACTATATTGTTTTCATAAACATATTTTGAAAAACACCTGATGCCGTTTCCACACATTTCAGCCTCTAATCCATCATTATTGAATATTCTCATTCTAATATCAGCATTTTTGGACTCACAGACAAAAATTAAACCATCTGCTCCAATAGAAAAATGAATTTCACATAATTTAACGGCTAATGCTGCTTTTTTTTCGTCTGGAATCGCCCATTTAATATCATTAATAATGATATAATCATTCCCTAAACCATGATATTTCTCAAATTCTAAATTTTCTAAAGTTAATTGCTCCATGAAATATATAATATATTTGTTATTGACAATAATATTAAATTTTATTTAAAATTGAAATAAATTTCTAAAGTGAATATTAATTAAAACTTATAATTATTATATAATATGCTTTTATCGAAATAGATGTGGTAACTTTCACAATGAACTATAAAAAGATATCAGTATCAATCCTTTTGCTTTTAATGATAATTCCGATAAATATTGTTATGGCATTTACCTATGTAGATAATATAAAAAACGGAAATTACATTTTTTTCCTAACTGACTTAGAAGTTGATAATAACATTGAAGTTAATATTACTCATCCCTCCACTGGGAGTGGAAATTTTACACTATTTTTATTTAACATAAGACCAGTGAAATCTTATGTGAACATTGATAACACTCTGGATGAAACTATTTTCAATCACTCCGTTGCCCATAGTCTAGATGATAATCCATACATTAACTACACAGCTCCGTTAGAAAAAATTTATTACATTGAGATAATATTAGTTAGCGGTGGACCAGATACCTTCTTTTTAACATCTACTATAACTTATAGTAATGGTACACTTATTGATAAAGAATTAACGAGATATTACTTGCCTATAATTCCAAGTTTCCCACTCGAAGTAGTCATACCTACGATTATTTTCATAATTGGTTTTATAATCATTCTGTTTAAGAAAAAGATAAAAAAAACTTAAACGACGAAATTCGACATTCCTTCTTTTTAAATAATTGTCAATTTTAATCAACAAATTTTAAATTTTTTATAATGTTTTTTTCAATATTAATAAAGTTTTAAGATTAAAAGTGTGATGTAAAATTTCCTTCGATGAATTAAGCAAAAAATTAGCAGAATTTATGAAAGATACTAAAGAAATTGAACTTCAAGATGTTGACTTGTTTGCTGAATATCTCGAGTTTCAAATGTTGCCAAGTATCGTACAAGCTGCTGCTCAAGCGGTATTACCGGGTGTTCCGGGGAAAGCGGAATGGACCCCTGCCAAATTTTCACTTGATTTAGAATTTCCAGGAAAAATCGAAACAATTGAATTTGTCCGCTCAAATGGAAAAAAAGCTATTATTGGTGGAGAAGTAGTTCCTCCCTTTTACAACTTTTTGGGACTTGACAAAAGAAATCCGAATCCTCCACTCGTCACATATGACGTGTTTGATATGGGCGCTAAGATGATGCTTCCAAAACCTATAAAACAAGAGTATGGTGAAGTATTAGGAGACCCAGCTGAGTGGGCAAAATTTGCTGTTGATAAATTTGGCGCAGAATGCATTACTTTTCATTCTTTAGAGATTGATCCTGCTATGGGAAATGCACCTGTAAAACAATCAGTCAAGTTTCTAGAAGAAATTCTTCAAGCTGTTGATGTCCCTGTAATTATTGGATGTTCTGGTAATAAGGAAAAGGATAAACAACTCTTTGAAGCAACTGCACCTATCACTGAAAGTGAAGTCTTGATGCTTTCTGCTGCAGACAAAGCTACCTGGGAAGATGTAATCCCTCTCGCGGTAAAATATGATCACAATTGCCTACTCTGGACGAGTTTAGACATGAATAACCAGATAAAAATGAATAAAGATGCTTTAGAGTTAGGATTACCAAGAAATCGGATTGTTATGGACCCAACATGTGCAACTTTGGGGTATGGTATGGAATATTCTTTTAGTATTTATCAAAGAATGCGTGTTGCTGGGTTATTAGGAGAAACTGATTTAGCATATCCAATAAGTGGAGGTACAACTAACGCTTGGGGTGCTAGGGAAGCTTGGATGAGCGAAAAGCAAGCTCCTGAATGGGGATTACGCCAATATCGTGGTCCGATTTGGGAAATAATTAATGCTCTTTCTCTGAGTCTTGTAGGCTTAGATTTAGCCATGATGTTCCATCCAGTAGCCGCGAAGAATGTAAAAGAGATTACAGCTCAATTTTTCGCAGAAATCCCGAAAGTAGTGGAAGATAAAGGTTATTATGACTGGGTTTCAGCGAATTTAAAGCGTTAGATTTTCAAAAAACTTTTTTTCTTTTTTAATATGAATGCAATTTTAGAGAATTTTAATTTAAAAATCATCGATCCTTAGGACTTTAAGTCCTTAGAAATTTAAATATTAGAATTTTCTCTTTAACATATGAAAAATAAAAATAATTTACAAGATTCTGAGAATCATAACTTAGTAGACCTTCAACGACATTTATTGTCTCAAATTCAAAGAACCCATCGATTTTATTTGGGCGAAATAATAATTCTTCTTATATATTCGATATTGATTGGTATATTCCTTGTACCATTTATAACATACAATGTCAATGAATTATACCTAATACCAAGAGTTATAATTGCTTTCTTTTTTTCAATTATGAGTATAGTGCAAATTTTTCGAATTTGGCCGTACTTACGTGAGGTTGGTCATTATCTAGAGCTATTAAGACAAATAATCCTTAATCGTAATGAGGAACAAGAAAAATCTTCTCAATTCATCCAATCAATTAATGGATACCTTAATAAATTATATTTTTTGATTTTTCAGAGAAGGAAATTAAAACAAAAGTATCTAAATTATACATCACGTCAATTAAGTGAAGAACTTGAAAAACGTCTTATGTTAGTTATGATTGGATATGCTGTTATGGGTATCGTAATTATTTGTTATTGCGTTTATTTATTAGTTGATTACTCTTTTATACTCCCTAATCCTATAGTCTATTTATCATTTATTGGAATAATTATAAGCTATAGCCTATTAATAATTATTTCATTAAAAACACGTAAAATTCTTTCTCATTGGATGGCAGGATACTTCGATTTAAAATCATGGGCTGACAATTTAGAGCAATTACCTTCAAAAAAGGAATCAATTTAATGAGGAGTAATTTTTTAAAATGTGGTCAGGTTCTTATAAACATTGGAAGAACAATTCAACTCGTCGTAACAAATTTGAAATATGGTCTGAGATTTTAGAAGCGTGTAACCGAGTGCCAAGGACTCAGAGTTGGTTGCTTCGAGAATTAAGACTTAAAACAAGTGCAATAAAAGAATCTTTACTTTTTCTAATGGAAAGAGAACTTATTTATCAGGTAGATGAGGAAAATAGTGGTGTAATTGGATATTTAGCCACTGATAAAGGTAAAGAGGCTTTAAGGAATTATTATAATTTAATCACTAAATATTTTAAGCCTTACAAAAAATAAAGGAAATTATTTAAAATCATTTTATTTAATTTGTACATCTGGTCTAGATTCTGTAGCAGGTTTACCATCTATACCCCAATGAGCCTTTGGATCCTCATGAACAATGATGTGTACCGCCTGGTGGGGAATATCCATCTCGACAAAAACATTAGTTATTCCTGATATTATTTGTTTAACTTTCTCTTCGGAAATTCCTTTCCACATATATACATGAATAATTGGCATATTGTATACATCTAATTATTTTATAATAATAAAGAAAAAAAATTACCTTATTATATTTTTTATCTGACTATCAATACTTCGCATGGAGCATTTTTCGAGACATGAGTTGATACTGTTCCAAGAAATATTTCTTTTATCTTAGAATGGTGTCCTTTACTCCCAATAACAACAAGATCAAAATTTTCTTCTTTCACAATTTTAAAAATATAGTCCTCAGGGCTTAAATCTTCGATTAAACGAGTTTCAACAGAAGAAATTGATTTATTAAACATTTTTTCGGTGTTTTTCAATAATTCTTTACCCGCTTCTCTACTTATGTCTTCAATATTTTGGATAACTTCTAACGGGAAATTTTTATCAGGATAAATAGTCCTAGGAAGCCTATGATGATTTATTGAATGAAAAATAACAATCTTACTTTTCCATTCTTTTTGAAATTGTGCAGCTCGTTCAGCAGCATTATTGGCATGAAGGGATCCATCGGTACCAATTAAAATCTTTTTATAAATTTTGAACCACCTCGTTCATAAAAATAAATAATTTCAATATCTTTTCACAAAAAAAAAATTTAAAGGTATTTCTTATGAAATTTATAATAATTTATTAGAATAAATCTAAAAGGTTTGATTTCTTTCAAATTTGTTTTTAAATTATAAACACTTCCATGAGTTCACAAGCAATTGGTATTCGAAGTATTCATCATTAACTTTAGATCTTGGATTTTTGCGACTACCTTCAGTTTTTATCAGTTTCCCATTAACTTCAAGTTGATTTTCACACAAAATTGAATCCGTACTATATATTACAATTTGATAACCATCTTTTAAATCAAAGTAATTCATATATGGATGGGAATCTATAAAAGCAGTTAGATGTTGCCATATTACATTACTTAACTTTCCGATAATAGACACAGCTTTTCCTACATTTCCTTCAAAATCAGAGTATTTTGAAATTTCAATCATGGTTGTGTTAATTTTAAGATATTCTAATTTAAAAGATTTTGAATTGAATCAAATATCAAAATCTTTAAACTCTTATAACTAATTAATAAATAGAATAAAAGTATTCCAAAAAGGTAGACTCATTTGGATGATAAAGAAGTTGGTAAATATTGGGATAAAAATGCAGAAAATTGGGTAAAACTTTCGAGAATGGGATATGATCGATGTAGAGATTTGATTAATTCCCCTGCTTTTTTCAAAATGCTACCTGATATATCAAATTTATATGGTCTAGATATTGGATGTGGAGAAGGATACAATACTAGAATAGCTGCAAAAAAGGGGGCAAAAATGGATGCAATAGATATCTCAAAAACATTTATAAAATATGCAAAAGAAAGTGAAATAGAAGAATCATTAGGAATTAAATATCAAATCGCTAATGCGACTAAATTGCCGTATCCTGATAACACTTTTGATTTTGCCATAGCAACCATGAGTATAATGGATATTTCTGATAATAAAAAAGCTATTACTGAAGCCTTTAGAGTGTTAAAATCAGGGGGATTCTTTCAATTTTCAATATCTCATCCTTGTTTTGCAATTTCTGACACATCATGGGTAAAAAATGAAGAAGGTAGGAGAACAGGATTAATTGTTAGGAATTATTTCAAAAAAATCGATGGTGAACTTGAAGAATGGATATTTGGTGCTGCACCAAAAGATGTAACTGAAAAAATGAGAAAATTTAGAATTCCACGCTTTACTCGGACACTCTCTGAATGGTTAAATTTGCTGATCAGAATGGGTTTTATATTAGAGGAATTCTGTGAACCATTTGTTGATGATGAAACCTTAGAAAGGTTTCCAGAAGAATATCAAAGTCGAATAATTCCGTTCTTCTTGATAATTAGATGCCGAAAACCAAATAAATAAGCAGATTATTTTTTCCTTGTTATATAAAAAATCAAATGGGTTCTCATTATGGATGGATAGTAAAGATTTTTACTTTTTTTCTTTATTAAGATATTTGATATATTCATAAATTGTTGAGTTAAAAAAATCACCAGTCTTTCCTGTTTCTTTAAAACCATGTTTTTTATAAAAGATCGCAGCCCTTTTTAATACTGCTGTTGTATCTAACGTTAAAAATGTGCACCCTTTAGTAATAGCATCTTTCTCAACAGTAATTAATAGAGCTGCGGCAGGGCTTTTCTTTCCTTGCCATTTAGGGAGTACTGCCATTCCACGAATATGTCCCTCTTCATTATCAATTTTCTGCCATCCAATTGTCCCGATGATATTTTTTTTTTTATCTACTGCTACATAGATTATCATTTCTTTCATACGTTCTATCACAGCCTCTTCTGACATTACAGTATCATTAAAACCTTCTGAAGTGTAGTAATGACGGTATTCTTCAAAAGCAGTTAATATAACCTCATGGATCCCTTTTGCATCATTAGGTGAAGCTTTACGAATTTTAAAATCTGTTTTCATTTTTACCTAAAGAAAAAAAAGGGAATTAGATTTAAATGTTTTATAAATATCAAAATCATTCAATTAACGACTTACTTTAAAACAAATTTAAATTTACAAGTTTTATCTCCATTAGAAATTCTTTCCATGGGCATTATTTCTCCTCTAACTCCCATTCCTTCTAGCCAGCCTTTATGTCTAAAATTACAAGCACATTTATATTCTGCGCTTTCTTTAGATTTTTCCACTTCTTTCCAAATAAAACATTTCTCAACCAACGCAATTCCTTCAGATTTAGAATGAACAAAAAATTTGAATTTCATAACTTTTGGAATAATGACGTCCATGAAAGTATTCATTATTTTGAAAATTTCCGAGATAGTGTGAATGGATCCTTTTTTAATTCCTAAAGCATTTATAATATAACGAGCTTCGATTTTACCCATTGAAAAGATCACTATTTCGTTTAATTGATTAGCTTCTTTAATCCCATACTTTTTCTTTGATTTTAAAAACCACTGCCCATCATGTTGAGCCCAACACATTTGTAAGATAAACTTTTGAGTTTCTAATGGTATTGAATATTTATCTTTTAACATTAATTCCATAATGAAAAAATACAGATTTTGGTTTTTATTGTTTTTCGATCAATATAAACCAATTTTTAGTTGAAAGTTATGATAATTTACCTTTCTCAATAGAAACACTTAATAGAAAAAACAAAAAAAAATGAATAACTTTTATGCTTTCTCAATTCTTAAATAATATTTTTCGCCTTCTGTTTTATATTCTAATATCTTATCTTTATGTTTATCTAGATAGCGCTTAATATTTTCTCCTGCTTCTCCATAATCGCCAACTACCTCAAGGATTTCTCCACTTTCCATCTCAAGTAGTTCTCTCTTCGTTTTTGCCACTGGCATAGGACATACAAGCCCAGAACAATCTAATTTACGTGAATTTGTCATTTTCTTTACTACCTCTATTTAATATTAACTAAAAATAACATTATCTGCTTCTATACACATATCTAATAATCCATTCATAGAAGTTTTTTCAATTCCATCCAATAACTCATCTTCAGTCAATCCACGCGCTCTCATGCATACACCACAAGCTTTTACTTTTGCTCCTTCTGAAATTACATCCGACATCCATTTTCCTACATTATCATATGTAGTTGGATCTTGATTTTTTTTTCCTACAAAGATTCCATCCTCTACAAGGAAAATATTAACTTTATGTTCATCTAATAAAGCAGTATATGCAAATCTCAACATTGTGAATGGACGCTCAGAAGTATAAGCACCATCGGCTATGATAATAGTGAACGTTTTCTTTTTTTCAGTCATTTTTAATTCTATCCAACGCTTTTCACTCTAAAATAAGGTGTTATTACAAAAAGAAATAGATTATTTAATAATTTTTTCGTAATGATCTATTAAAAAAATCGATAAATAAATAAGAATTGTTTAGCTTATGTTTTAAATACAAAACAAAAAATTGAATTTGTGTTTAATGTATGAATATTGAATACTTAAGAAATTATATCAAATTATGCCAATATAAGAGTTTTTCAAAACTAGCAAGAGAACTTCCTATTTCACAAAGCACTTTATCCCATCAAATATCTCAATTAGAAAAAGATTTTGGAGAAGTTATGCTAATTAATAGAACTACAAAGAAATTTGAGTTGACTAAAGCCGGTGAACTTTTACTTGAATATGCTGAGAAGATGTTGGAAATATATAATGAGTGTAGATTAGAAATTTCTAAGTTTAGTGATCGAATAAAGGAAGAAATTATTATTTCCGCCTCAACAATTCCTGGCTCTCATATTTTACCACGATATATAGCAGAATTTCGCAATAAAAATCCAAGTATAAATTTCAAAATATTAATTAATAATTCTCAGAAATCTATTGAACTATTAAAAAAAAATATGGTAGATTTTGCTGGAATTGGTAGTTTTATGAACTTTAACGATATGGATTTTGACTCGATTAAAATAGGAGAAGATGAATTTAAATTTATTTGTTCACCAAAGCATGAATTATTGAAAAGTGATGGAGATACTGTAAATTTTGCTGATCTTATTAAATTTCCTTTTGTGTGGAGAGAAGAAGGTTCTGGAATGAGAAATACATTTAAACAACAATTTCCAGATTATAAAAAACTGAATATTGAATTAGAAATCAATGATAATGATTCAATCATTTCTACTGTTAGTGAGTCTAACTATATTAGTATTATGAGCGAGCTGATGGTTGATAAAGCTGAATCAGCCGGGTTAGTTAAATCTTTAAATGTTAAAGATTTTCCAATCATAGCTAAAAGACCACTTTATTTTGTGAAATTAAAACAAAAACCATTAAGCCTGTTAAAAAAGAAATTTTGGAATGAGCTAGAATCAAAAACCTAATAAATAAAAAAAAGAGACATAAAAATAGAATAAGTTATTTTATTAAAACTCCTGCCTGGTCAAAATTTAAGAAAGCGCTAATTTTCTCTTTAAGTGGATAAATTCCTTCCTTCAATAGTGTAATTAAAAATATTACAATAAAGACTATCGAACCTAAGCCGGGAGCAACTCCACTTACAACATCTATAAAACTAGATGTAGGATCCCAGGAGAATAGCGTATAAACTAAAGAAAATCCCGCTACTAATATTGAGATAAAGGAAATTATTGCTGCGGCTTTTTTACTGAGGTTTAAATGTAATGGTCCAATTTCAAGTCGGAAATATTTCGGTTGTACTATTATTGATAAAATTGTATGGCTAATCACTTTTTCTTCAAATTCTATATATACATTTAAGAATCTCCTCTCGCTTTCTTTTTTTTTCTTTTTCTCTTTTTTGGATTTCAATGGCATAATAGAAAAAATCATAACTGGGGGATTAACAGCATCCTTCTTTACTTCCACTTTTCCAAATATTGGGTGGACCTCAAAACCATCTCCTTCAATTTTAAGGTCTAGAATTGGAGGTTCTTCTTTAGTTGTTACAATCGTAAATGTAGTTTCATATACTGTTTTACCTTCTTCATCAACAATCTTCAATTCTTTATGTGAGAAATATACATAAAAAAGATAACTTCTCTGTTGCATCATAACAGAATAATATTGAAGCCCCATATTAATTTCATATACTGTTGGCTTAGGTTCTTCAGGAACTGCGGTAGAAGGTGCAATTATTGGTTTTGGTGGAGGAGCGACTGGTCTTGCTAATGCATCTGAAGGTGGAGGTGACGGTGCTGCAGGGGCAGGAACTTTAGTTGCTGGAGCTCCAGCTCCAGGAGGCGTTGTCTCCTCAAAGAGAGCTCGTGATTTTTTTTTTGCTTTTGGTGCCTCCTTCATTCTACGAGATTCTCTCTCCTCTTTATCTCTTTTTACTAATTTTTCTTCTTCAAACACTTCTTCCTTATATTTTATATCATCAGCAACAGAAGTTAATCTAACCATATCTTCATCAAAAATCTCCTCTTCTTCATCCTTAAATAATACTTCTTTATCTAAATCTTCAACTTGGGGTTCTTCTACTAATTTTTCTTCTTTTTTTTCAAGCTTTTTTTTCTTTAATAGTTTTAAATGCTTCAATTTCGTAGTTTCAGGAATTTTAGTATTAGAAACAAAATCTATGAAATAAATATTATTGCGTTCTAGTTGAACTTCTTTCAAAGATGCAAAAACGTCATTTAAGATCTTGCTAATCTTTGTTGATTTCTTATAAATCCCGACAAACATGAAATCTAAAATTTCTGCAGAGAAAATATTAGTTTTTTTGTCATAAAATATTTTATTTGTGGGAATTTCAAGCTCAGAAATACTGTTTAATGATTCCATTTTTTAAATAACCTTTTTCAGTTAAATGATGTTTCATTCAATTTTAATAATTATGAATTGAGTTTTTATAAGTTTTTATAATAATATAATACCTAATATAGTTATCAACTTATTTAGTTGAAAAAAAAGGTTTTAAAATTTATTTTTGTTTATCCTAATTTCGTGTTTAAGATTTATTAATATTCCAAGCAAAATGTATATAATTAATTAAAAGAATATGGGATAAATTTGGAAAAAAATTATATTTTAACTCATGATTTAGGAACTTCTGGTAATAAGGGTGTACTTTTTGATCTAGATTTAAATGTTGTGTCTCAAATTAAAATAGACTATCCAATATATTATCCAAAATCGGGTTGGGCAGAACAGAAAGCAGAAGATTATTGGGAAGCAGTAAAAAAAGCAACTAATCTTTTAATTAATAAGACTAATATTAACCAAAATCAAATTGTAGCTTTATCTTTCGACTGTCAAATGAATTGTACTATCCCAATAGATAATAAGGGAAACAATCTAATGAATAGTATTAGCTGGCTAGATACACGAGCAGCTCCGTTAACTCGTATGTATTCAAAAGGACTCCTTAAAATTTCAAATTATGGTTTAAAAAGTATACTGATGTTTCTCAAAATCACTGGAGGTGCTCCAGGATTTAATGGTAAAGATCCAATCTCTCACATTTTATGGATCAAAGAAAATAAACCAGAAATTTATGAAAAAACTTACAAGTTTTTAAGCGTAAAAGATTTTATCATTTATAATTGCACCCAAAATGCTATAACTTCAAGAGATTTAGGCAATACTTCTTGGATGATGGACAGTAATCCTGGTAAATTTGAATGGGCTGAAAAAATTTTAAATAAATTTGAAATTGATAAAGAAAAATTACCAGAAATAAGAAAATCTACTGATACTGCTGGTGAATTATCAAACGAAGCTTCAAAAGAACTTAACCTAAAACCTGGAACTCCTATTTTTGTAAGTTCTGGTGATTTAACTTCAGCTGCATTAGGTTCAGGTGGAATTTTAGAAAAAAAATTAATAATTTGCTTAGGAACAGCTGATTGGGTAGCAACACATACATCTAAAAGACTAAAAGATCTTGCTCATTATACTGGTTGCATATGTTCTGCACAAGACAATTATTTATGTATATCAAAACAAGAAACAGGTGCCAGTTGTTTAGATTGGATTATAAAACAAATGTTTATAGCTGAGTTGGAACAATATAAAGAAAATCCTTCTGAATTATATCTACACTTAGACTCCCTAATTAACAAAGTAGATGCCGGCTCCAAGAATCTTATTTTCACCCCTTGGTTGTTTGGAGAAAGAAGCCCAATTAACAATCCAGATGTTCGGGGAGGTTTCTATAATCTAAGTCTCGACCACACTAGAAATGATATCTTGAGATCAGTATATGAAGGAGTCGCTTTTAATATCAAATGGTCCTTGATTTATTTAGAAAAATTAGTCGGTAAGTCTGATGAGATTAATTGTATTGGAGGAGGAGCAAAATCTGATGCCTGGTGTCAAATTTTAGCTGATATATTAGAAAAGAAAATAGTTCAGATGCAACAACCTGACTTAGCAGCTGCTAAAGGCTCAGCAATTATTTCAATGGTAGGTTTAGGACTATTGAAAAACTTTTCAGAGGCTATTCCATTGATTAAAATCAATAAAACTTTTATACCTAATACATCCAACAAAGAGATTTATAATAAAATATTCAATGAATATAAGAATATTTACAAAAGAAACAAGTTTATGTTTAAGAAGTTAAATCTCTGAAATAAATTTTAAAAGTACCTAATTCATCTTTAATTTCCTTAGCTTTTTTTACTTCTCTATTAGTACCAATAATTTTTGTAAAAGCTTCATTTATTATTTCGATATTTTTATATGCCAACGGATTTCGATAGGATTGATTTTCTAAATTTCCTTCCCAGGGCTTTAATTTTGGTTTAGAATCAATATATCTTAAATCCCAATTAATTTTATTTTTATATTCCTCAGTTAATGGTTTTAAATTAAATTCATCCCATCTTTGAATAACCCATGGAGCATATTCATGAAGTTTATCAAAATCAAATTCTAGGTCATTTTTCCATTCATATTGATGATCCCAATTCCCAACCGCTAAATAATTTTCAATACCAGATTGGTCATAAGGAAAGTATTTCCAAGAATCTCTATTTATATTTTCATCTTTAAAGGGTCTCCCTTCAGCATATTGAAAGAAAAATCCCAACCTTTCCTCAATTTGGTTATTGTCTTGATTTAACTTCAAATAATTTTCAATTTGAGTGATATCAATTTTACTTTTAATAACTTGGTCTTGATACAATTTTAAAATTATATTCAGTGCTTCATTTGGATGACACTTTCCTGAAAAGATAGGATAATATGTAAAACAATAAAAATTAGAAATATTTTCTGACTTGCCTTTATGAATTTCAACCCAACACTCTAGTGGTCTTATATAAACATTGGATTTAATAACATTAATAATTAAAAAAACATCAGAAATGATTAAAACAATTATAATCGCGATAAATAGGATTATATTAAAAAATAAAGAAGCTAAAAAATATGAAATGGCAATATATATTAGTAAAAAACCCGCTATGAAAAAGAACGCTACTAGAGAAGAATATGCTTCATGTTCCTTATCTTTTTTGGAATATAAAATAACTGGAGCACTCCTAATTACAATATCTTTTCCAAACTTATTTAAAAACTCCTGAAACTCAACTTTAATCCAATCAGAGTCGGACATGCTTAAATGGTAACCGAATTTGTTTATTATAATTTAATTTTATTTCATAAAAAAATTGCTATAGTAAAAATAAAATAGAGTTTATCTTTAAATTTTAAGAAATAATTAATTCTTTTCTCTTTGTAATTTTTAATTGAGTGATTTCATTATAAATATTGAAGCTATTTATGGTCAATTTCGAAGAATTTCTACACTTTATAAAGTCACAAGACTATTATAACGATCAAATACATCATATCGAAGATATTGATCCACAAATTGCCGAATTTGGTGATTTAGAGAAACCTCTTAGCAAAAGATTAAAAAATTGGCTAAATAAAGATAATATTAAACTATGGGCTCATCAAACAGAAGCGATTAATTTAATTCGAGAAAGTAAGAACACAGTTATAGTAACTTCTACGGCTTCAGGGAAGTCTCTCTGTTATAATTTACCCGTTTTACATTCAATATTGGAAGATCCTAAAACTACAGCACTTTATATTTTCCCAACAAAAGCATTAGCAAGAGATCAATTTACTATTCTATCGAAAATGCTTGAAGATACAAATATTAAACTAAATAGAGTAGGTATATATGATGGTGATGTAGAATCTAATGAAAAAAAGCAGATTTTAGCTAATGCAAACATAATTATTACCAATCCTTATGGATTGCATTATTATTTACCTTGGTTTAAACAAAAATGGATTAGAATTTGTAAAAATCTGAAATATATTGTATTAGATGAAATTCATATTTATAGGGGTATTTTTGGCTCCAACTTTGCTTTTCTAATCAGAAGATTAAAAAGAATGCTTGAAAATTACAACATAAAGCCTATATGGATATTATCAAGTGCTACTATCTATAAACCTAAAGAATTCGCGGAAAAATTAGTAGGTGAAGAGTTTGCAATTGTTGACAAGGATTGTTCTCCCTCAGGTGCTAAAAAAGTAATTTTATGGGACTTACCATATGATGATAAATCTAATAAGTATCGTTCAGCTCATCAAGAAACGAAAAACTTATTTATTAGTCATTTGAAACAAGGAATTCAAACCTTAACCTTTACTCTTTCTAGAAAAATGGCCGAACTTCAAGCAATTTGGACAAGAAATTCATTACCCCTTCTAAAAAACAAAATTTTCAGTTATCGTGCTGGAATTAGTAAAAAAAAAAGGCGAGAAATTGAACAAAACTTCAAAAACAAAAACATTTTGGGAATTAGCTCAACTAATGCTTTAGAATTAGGAATTGATATTGGCTCTTTAGATGCCACTATAAGTTCTGGATTCCCTGGCACAATCTCAAATTTTAGACAACAAATCGGTCGTTCTGGAAGGGGTTCTGATCTTTCAATATCTACTTTAATTCCAATGCAGAATCCTTTAGATCTGTTCTATATCCACAATCCGGATAAACTGTTTGGACCTATCCAAGAAGAAGTTCTAATAACATTAAATAATAAATATCTAATTAAAAACCATCTATGTTGTGCAAGTAAAGAAAAACCTATAACAATTGAAGAGTACTATAAGTTCAGTGTTCAGGACAAAGATTTATTTATCGAATGTTTGGAAGAATTAGTTTCAGAATCCTTACTCATGAAAAGAGGTGATCGCTATTTCTGGAAAAGTGATTTTTTTCCTAATGAAAAGTATGGATTAAATGATCTTTCAAATCGTAGTTATAAAATTTTACTAAAAACTAGTTCAAGAGACGAACTTTTAACTATTGAAGATGAAAGTTTTGTTTTTCGTGATTTACATGAAGGTGCTGTTTATCTTTATGAAACAGAAACCTACTTAGTAGACGAGCTCGATTTAACCGAAAGATTGGTATATTTAAAAAAAGCAAATGTTGATTTTTACACTCAATCTTTAAAACACACAAACATCACTCCTCTTGAAGTGATTTCAGAAAAGAAATTAGATTTAAGCAACAATATTGATTCTTTTTTTGGAAATGTGAAAGTTGAACATGAATATTACTCCTATAAAGTTATTGACACTCTAACTCAAGAAATTAAAACTAGGCATCCATTAGTAAACATCCCTCTCATTGAGTTTGAGAGTCAAGCTCTATGGTTTTTAATTCCTTTCGAATATCAAAAAGATTTAGAATTAGCAGGTTATGATCTCGGAGGAACTATTCATGCTATAGAACATGCTATGATTGCTATGGCACCTGGATTAGCTCAAATTTCTCGATGGGATTTAGGTGGAGTCTCAATCGATTTCGATCCGATTAAACAGCAACCTATCATTTATATATATGATGCCTATAGAGGAGGAATAGGGATATCCGAAGTACTTTATCAGAATTTAATTGAATTACTACACTTAACTTATAAATTAATTAATTCGTGTAGTTGTAAAAGTTCTGACGGTTGTCCTCTTTGCATAATGAGCCCAAAATGTGGAAACAATAATGATCCTTTAGATAAGAAAGGAGCTCTATATCTATTGAAGAAGATTATTAATTCAATATCTAATAAACAAGATAATACTTAATTTATTTCATCTCAGAATATTGTTTTTGAAGATTTCATAAAAATTTGAATTTAATGTAAAATATTTAAAGACTAAAATTATATTTATACTTAAGACCAGATAATTACCTATAGTATTAGGTATTATAATCAAAATTTATGGGTATTTGGGTTGGCATATACCTCTACATTCAAAATTGTAATCTTCGGAGATAGTCAAACAGGGAAAACGACTTTAACTCATAGATTTCTAACAAATTTATTCAAACAAGACGTAACAATGACTCTTGGAGTAGATTTTCATTTGCAGGCACTTGAAGTTGATGGTGAAATGGTAAAACTTCAGATATGGGATTTTGCAGGAGAAGAACGATTTAGATTTCTGTTTCCATCATACATTAGAGGTGCTAATGGTGCAGTTTTTATGTATGATATCACTAACTATGGTTCACTAGGTCATGTTGATGACTGGTTTGAAATCGTCGAAAAAGAAATAGGTTATAAAATACCAATTGTTTTTGTTGGTAGTAAAACCGATTTAATCCATTTAAAGGAAGTTTCTACAAAAAAAGCGATGAATCTAGCAATGAAAAAAGGTGCTGCTGGATTTATAGAATGTAGCTCCAAAACTGGAGAAAATGTTCATAAAATTTTTAATCTTCTTGCAGATCTAATCGTTAAAAAAAAGTAATGTGCAATGATTTCCCTTTTTTATGGGTTTAAATTTAATTTAATAAGGTTTTTTTTTAGGTAAACCTGTCCTAGGATCCCAACCACGGTATTCATAAAATAGTTCTTTTAATTTAAAAAACTTAGGAGATCTCCCTACTGAACCTCCCTTTTTAAATGGACGTAAAAGTATTTGCGGTATTTTATCATCTTCAGGAGATAATCCCATTTTTACATTAAAAAGTCTTTTCATATTTGCAATTTTTTCACCATATATTTTGATCTCTTCAAGTCCAAAATTCAATCCCGTCGCAAATTTGATTATTTCAGCATTTTGAGAAGGTAATGGGTTACAAAAGGAACACATTATTATTGAGCTATATAGTGCTCTATAATCCATCAGTAAAGAACAACATTCTGCCATTTCGATATCATCCTTATATGTATCAATTTGTTTAATTCCAAGCTCCTCCAACGGGATTCCCATTAAGACATAATACGCATCACAAGCATTATGAGAAGGACCTCGGGGCCCGATACCATATGCTATTGCCATGCCATAGTTTGAGCGACTATCATGATATGTAACTTCTAAATTATCTACTGTAGCAATTTCTTCGTTATTTATATTAAATTTTTCAGCATAATAATTAGAACCTTCAGCAAGTAAATTTCCAATCCCTTCCCGATGGACAATTTTATCAATTATTTTTTCAACTTTATCTATATCTCCCCATTTAAGATTTAACCCATTCAAGTCATTTAACATTATATTATTTAAATCATAATGATAAAATAAACTCGCAATAACTCCGCTTGTACTAATCGTGTCAATTCCATAATCATTACACTTTTTATTAATATGCGCTATTGATTGTAAATCGTCATTCATAATTAAGCTACCAAAACCGCAAATAGTTTCATACTCAGGACCTTTAATTTCATCTGTTTTGTATTTTCCTTCTTTAATTTTAATAATTCTTCCACATCCTATGACGCAAGAATGACAAAAGCTCTGTTTTACAAAAATTGTTTCTGCCATGGTTACTCCAGAGATATTTCTTGCTTTCTCCCATTTAGATTGTGTATGATACTTTATCGGCAGCTCTCCAGTAACATTATACATATCAAGAGCAGCTGCAGTTCCGTATTCAGCTAACATCTTGGTTGCAAATGAAGATTTAACATAGTCTCTCGCTCTTTTTATTGCATTATTTAATTCTTCTTTGTTTGCAACATTGAGTTTTAGATTTGAACCCTTAACAATAATAGCTTTTAACTTTTTTGAACCAAAAATAGCACCCATACCAGTTCTCCCTGCCGCTCTTTGCTCAGAAATAATATTTGCAAATTTCACTAGATTCTCTCCGGCAACTCCTATGCAAGCCACTTTCGCTTTATGATCTCCTAAAACCTCTTTAAGCATCTTAGTTGTCTCAAATGTGCCTTTTCCCCATAAAAATTTCGCAGATTTAATTTGTACATCTTCATCCTTGATTTCAATATAAACAGGTTTTTTTGAAGAACCAATTATTTCAATACCATCATATCCTGCTTTCTTCAATTCAGCTCCAAACCAACTTCCACAATTTGATTCCCCCCAAATTCCTGTATAAGGAGATTTAGAACAAACTACCCACCTTCCAGTGTTGGGAGCAAATGTTCCATTAAGTGGACCTGTCATTATCATTATTATATTTTCTGGAGAAAGAGGGTCTGTATCTTTTTGTAGTTTATCATAAAGATATCTACATGCATATCCCGCCCCTCCTAAAAAATTCTTAGCTATTTCTTCATTTAATGGTCCTTCTAAAATTTCTTTGCTTGTTAGGTTAATTTTAAGTATCTTGCCTCGAAAAGAATGAAGAATTTTATATCTCCTCATTTATTTTTAAATATTCTGGTGTTATGAACTCATTTTTTATGTATTTTTATTAGTATTTATTTTTCTTGATTAAATTTTAATTGTCTAAACTTTATTATTCATTAATAAAATTTTTTTAAAATATACTGTTCCAATATTAATTATGACACCGAAAAAAAATCTTAAATTGGATGATCTTGTATCTCCAACGATGAAGCCAGAGGAATATTTAGAAACTTATGGGAATAAGATTAAAAATGTCTATGAACAATATGAACCAAAATCAGAAATCCTTAGTAAAATTAAAGAACACCTTAAGAATAAAAGAGAAAAATTAAGAGTTGTTGCTTTAGGTGCCGATTGGTGTCCTGACTGTTCTAAAAATGTGCCTAGGATTATAAAAATAGCAGAAGAAGTTAAAACTGAGGATTTTGAAGTAAAAGTTTTGTATGGGATAATGAAGAATGCTTTACACAAGCCAGGAGAGACAATTTGGCATAAAAAACGTTCTCCACCCGAAGCAACTGACCCAAAATTTGATTTAAGAGCCATACCAACTTTCTATTTCTTTAATAAATCTGGTAAATATTTAGGTGTGATTGTGGAAAATCCAAAAGATCAATCTACTTTAGAAGAGGATATCTTGCAGATTATCGAGAAGAATTTATAATTAAAAGCAATCTATTTCTTTCTGTTTTCTTTCCTTTAATTTTCAAAAATAATCAAAATTTAAATTATAAATAAGCCATAATAATTTTATGTCGAAATTAAAAGTTAAAAAAGTAATAATTTTCAAACACGGCGTATCTTACTATATACTTGAGGGCATTCTCAAAGCTAAAGGTAAATTTGAACTTGAATTTAAAATTGATGAAATGAATGATATTTTAAAATCACTTTTTGTATTAGATACGAGTGAAAAAGGATATATTTCATCCATATCTTACGATGCTGCATTAGAGACTAGCCAATTACTTAAATCTATAATGTTAAATATTCCTGATCAAGATTCCTTCTCTTCTCTTGTAACTCAGATTAAAGGTGCTGAAATAAATATAACGATAGGGGGGGCCAAAAAAGTTGCTGGTAAGATAATGGGAATTGAATACTTTGAAAAATTAAATAAAGGAGAAAAAATCATAGAGAAAGTCTTAGTTTTATTACAAGAAGATGGCACAATTGCCAAGTATGACTTCTCAGAAATAAAAAGTCTTGAAATATTAAATGAGGAAATTCAAAAGGATTTGAAATTTTTCTTAGATACCGTAATTGCTGGAAAAAAAAAAGACGCTAAAAAAATTATAATAAACTGTGAATCTGGAGGAGATGATGTAGTGGAAAGAAACATTTTTGTATCGTATATTCGTGAAAGTCCAATCTGGAAAACGTCATATCGACTAATTATGAGTAAACAACAAGCATTAGAGCAAAAATGTTTGTTATCCGGTTGGAGTTTAATTGAAAATACTACTAACCAAGATTGGGAGGATATTGAACTTTCTTTAGTTGCGGGGATGCCAGTCTCCTTTGTTTATGAATTTTATAGACCTATATTCATCCAAAGACCCACTATTCAACCACCCAAAATTTTAAGTGCCAGGCCTACTGAAATAGAAGAAGGATTAGAAACAGAAAAATATAAGGAATATGCGATGGATGAAATGGTCCGAGAACCTATTGCTATGAAAAAAGCTAAAGTTGGTAGAACTGCAGCACGACCTCCTTCAGCACCAGCGGGTGGGATGGGATATATGCAAAGTGTCATGTCAGACACGGAGATATATGATAAAGTGAAATCTCAAGTCAAAACTCAAACAAAAGATTTAGGAGAATTATTTGAATACAATATTTCAAATCCAGTAACAATTAAGAGAAAACAATCTGCTCTAGTGCCCATTCTTACGGAATCAATAAAAGCAAGAAAAATTTTACTTTATAACAAGAACGAACAGGATAAAAACCCTAATGCTTGCTTAGAAATCACCAATAATACTAATTTAACACTAGAGAGGGGGCCTGTAACAATCATTTATGATGATAATCTTGCTGGTGAAGCTATCATTCCTTTCTTAAATAAAGAAGATACAAGATTGTTAAACTATGCTATAGAGCAGGCAGTTATAATTAATCATGAACAAAAATCTGAGAATTTAAATGTACATAGAGTCACTTTTGGAAGTGGTTATTCTTATGAATATTATTATACTAATGTAATAACTACCTATAAAATCAAAAACAAGACAGATGAAGAAAAGGTTTTATATCTCGATCATCCGAAGACTTATGACTACAAATTCATAGAAAAACCCGTTGAACCCGAAGAGACTGCTAATTTTTGGCGATTCAAACTGACACTAAAACCAAAAGATGCAACAGTTTTTAAATTGAAAGAACAAAAAGAAAATTACTCAAGTAATTATCTATGGAATTATAGTAGAGAAGATCTTTTAAAACGAGTCGGTTTCTACGTGAAAAAGAAATTTATTGACCCAGATTTAGAAACAAAGTTGAAAGAAATTGCTCAATTAATTCAAAGTTTAAATGATTTGAGGTCAAAAGAAGATAAGTTAAATGAAGAAAGAGATTTAATGAACGAGGAACAATCAAGACTTAGAGAAAATATCTCGGTTTTAGGAGAAGATAGTCAATCTATTTCATTAAAAGAACGCTATATAAATAAATTGAACAATCAAGAAAGTAGATTTGAAGAAATCAATAAAGATTTGAAGACTTTAGACAAAAAGATCAAGGGATTAAATTCCGATATAGAAAATAAGATGAATATGCTCTCACCGCCTTAAAAATAAACATCTTCTTCTTTTTTTTATGTAAAATTAAAATTGAGATCGTTTTATTCTCAATAACTACAATATAAAAAATAGAAAATCTTAATGAAATCTTCACGAGATATTAATATTTTTTACTTAATAATTGCCGATAACTTTATTCAAAATTGTTAATTTCTTATAATATACAGAAAAGTTTGGATGTGTTTATTGCTATTTAGGAATCATAAAATCAAAATTAGGTTTTTTTCTTAATATGTTTACCGTTACATTATCATTATGGGACACTGGAGGACAAGAACGTTTTGATTTTTTTAAAACTGATTTCTTCAAAGGTGTTGCCTCAGTTGGTTTGGTTTTTGATTTAAGCCGTCCTGATACATTTGATCAAATAGATGAATATTTCAATGAAATTAGAGATCTGTCTGGGAACATTCCAATATTCTTGGTTGGAAATAAAAACGATCTTATAGAGGGTATAGGAGAAACTATCCCTAGAGAAAAGATAATTCAAAAAATAAATCAATACTACTTGTTTGAGTATATAGAAACCTCTGCCTTAGAAAATAAAAATGTTCAAAATTTATTTTATCGATTAACAATTGGAGCGTTATTGGATTTTAGAGCAAGATTAGGAGAAGTAGAAGATACTAACCATTTTAGATTCAAGATTTTACTTGCTGGTGCTGCAGGTGTTGGAAAATCATCCTTAATCAGAACCTTTACCGAAAAAAGCTTTATAGAAGATTATAAGTTAACTGTAGGTTTGGATTTTATGACAGTAGATCTTGAAATCCCTGAAAATCATCTTCCAAAAGAAACAATTGAACTCATAAAAAGATCAGTTAAATCTTATAAGAGGCTAATTAGAAGATCTTAATAAATTCCAATAGAATTTCAATAATTACAACACTTAATCTGATTCTATTTTAAACAAAATGAGTTTGGCTTGCTATCATATCAGCAGTATGTATTAACGTAGCCAGATCATTCATTTCTATAGGATAATACCGACTCCATTTACCATGATGGAAAATTATTGCTTTGTAGATGTCATCGTCAAAAATTAAAACAGAACTATACTTTTTAAGAATTACTATTGCTTCTTCCACATGATAATCCCGTCCTTCGTAGTTAAATTTTCTTATAATCTCTTGGTTTATCAAATCTAATTCTTCACGTTTTACTGTGATTTTCGAACTAATATCTTGCATTTTGTAAGAATAGTATGATATTTTTCCAAAATCATGATATATAGCAGTTAAAATAGCTTTTTTTATATCAACATCATAGTCTTCTGATTTTCCTAACCTATAGGTATAATTTGTAACTAATAGAATATGATCAAATAAACCTCCTTCATACCCACCATGAAATCCCCTTAGTGCAGCGGGTAATCTTTTAGTTTCCATTAATATTTCTTTTATACAGTCTACTGCAGCATCTTCGAGTCCAGCAACTTCAAAAAAATAGTCAAAACCTTTATAATCAAAATCTAATTGATTTTTAAGATTTTTATTTATAAAATGGTTCATATCATGCAAATCAATTCTATCTGCTGGAGTTTGTTCATAAATCTTGGAATTAAATTCACTTAATAGAGTATTTGCGAACTCAAAATCTTGATTTTTCAAAACAAGAAAAAATTTTACGATATGCTTACAAAATTTATTGTTTTGTTTTTTTCTAGCTAAAAAGTCAGGACAATCATGAGTAATAACATCATAAAAGTTCTTTTTTGAAATATCTATCGTTAATTTATAAGGTACTATTGTATTTCCTTGTACTTCGGCTTCAATCAATCCATTTTCTTTATCAGTTTTTAAAATTCTTATAACATTATCTGAAACGGAGTCAGCTCGAGTTAATGTATTCCTATCCGTTAATTTTGTTATTAAATCTTCAAAATCCTTTTCTTTTAGCATTCTTTTATTAATAAGGTATAAAAATTATTTAAAAATGTACTCTCTTAACTAATTTAAGTTTTTAAACCAAAAAAAAATTAAATAATCATATCTTTATTATCTTAAAAAATTAAGGTGTGAAATTTGAGTATTGATGAATTACAAGATCAAGTCGATAAATTATTAGACGAAATGGATGAATTGCAAGAAATATGTGACACCCTACCTCAATGTAATGAAGATGATGGATGCGCAACTTGTGAAACCAATAAAAAAATCGAAGCACTTGAAGAGAAAATTGAAAAACTTGAAGAAAAAATTGAAAATTTAATGGGAGACGATGAAGAAGATTAAACGTCTCCCATATCAAATTTAAAACTCTTATATTTTGTTTTATTCTATTTCTTTAACCTAATTTTTTATACTCTTATTATAAATTCTTAAATTGATACCTTAAGTTTCTTGACATAATGAAATTTTGTATTTGTCTAGAACCTCCTATTATTTCTTGAATCCGTGATATATTTAAATAATCGTGCATCATAGTATTGTCACATAATCCTGCTCCTCCCATTAGATTAGCTGCTTCATAACATACTTTTTTAGAAAGTAAAGCACAATTATATTTATATTGACTTCCTAAGGCAACAAATGCACGAGATACATTCTCAGGCAACTTAGCGTTGTATTTTTCCATTTTAGCATCGTAAGTCTCACAAAACTTTAAAATTCCATGTGTAAGAGCTGTTGTCTTAGCCAATAAGTCTGTTAACGTAAAACCTACTCCTTGAAATAATAATATTTCTTTATCGAATTGCTTCCTCATATTCGCATAAATAATAGCATGGCTTAATGCTCCCCAGCATTCACTTACACCTCTCACTGCGATCGAAATTCGTTCAGGAACTAATCCCTCGAAGAGATGCTCTCTTCCTTTACCGATTCCCCCCAATATGTATTCTTTAGGAACTCTTAAATTTTCTAATTTTTCTTTACCTATATATAATTTAGAAACCCAAGGTATTCCAACGCGTTCACAATTCCATCCTTCCCAAGAAGTGTCGATAAGGAACTGTCCCATTAAATTTCCATTATTTTGTTCAGCAGTAGCATATGCAACTGCCCATTTAGATTTAGGTGCGTTAGTATTAAAAATTTTAGTTCCATTCAATATAAAACTACCATCTTCCTGCTCGTCACAGGTTGTTAGCATATGAACCGCGTCAGAACCTCTCTCCGGTTCTGTGATCAATAAGCACCCCGTCGTTTTTCCAGTCACAAGTTCCTTTAAAGCTTCAAGTCTAATAGGTATATTCTCATGGTGTTCATATATCGGATTAATGCAAATAACTGTTGCCCCACTACCCATGGTAAATTGAGGATCAAACATATCAAGTGCTAGTATTCTCATAAAGTCCATAGTCATTCCGAATTCTTTATAATTCAAATCAATACATTCATACGCATGTTGACGTGTAATATATCCTTGCGCTCCAAAAATAGGATACCAATCATAAATGTCCTCATTTGGTCCATGTGTAATCTTATTATCCCTTTCAAATTTTAAGCAAAAATCTTGAACATCTTTAAGAAATGCTAACTGTTTTTCAGTTAGAATAATAGATAAATTTTCATTAAGAAAATTATACCTATTTTTCAATTCTAGTTTTTCTAAAATCTCATCATTAATAACTTGAGTCTCATATCTTCTTTCTTTCATTTTTTATTTCCTCTTTTTTTTATAAATATAAAAAAATTGAACAAACTTTATTATAGAATACTAAGTTATATTTAAAGTGTATATTTATCTTCTAAATTAAATTAGACTAAAATATAATAAAAAAAGGTAGAGAGTAAAGGAATATGTCTGAAAAAAGAAGATTTAAAACTCAAGCTATAAATGATGAAATTCTGGAGAAGTTTAATCTTAAAAATCGATATGCATTTCTGAATAACAATCTAACCGCGATTTTAACGCAAAAAGAATTTAATTTTCTTCGAGAAGTTCAGCGTTTTTGCTTGCGTTTTGAGAAGAAAAACAATATTACTCATGGCCCAGACGAAGATATTTATGAATGGATTCCAGATTTTGGTGAAAAAGGATATATTACACGTCAACACTCCTTTGAAGCAGTAGATGTAGTTTATGAAGATTGGGGTTTAGCAGCAGATTTTATGAGAACATTAGCCGTTGATATGTTTGATCCTCAATTTGGAATGGGTGGTGGAGCAACCGTTCTTGCCGTTAATCCTGTTTATGAACATCATGAAAATGTTCCAGAAAGATTAGATGCGTTAAAAGACTTAGTTACTGGAAAATCTCCAGGTGCAATACTTATTACTGAACCAGAGAGGGGTTCAGACGCGGTTCACCAGCTTACCACCTGTGATGAGCAGGAAGATGGCAGTTTTCTGTTAAACGGTGAAAAGATTTATAATACAAATGCTCCTAAGTCAAAATGGGTGGTTGCTTATGCAACTGCTGAACAAAATAACGGAAACTTGATGGCACAGTTTTTAATTAATACCAAATGGGATGGATTTAAAGTCGAACGAGTAAATATACCATGGGTTCCTAAACTGTTTCTCGGAAAAGAATATTTTAACAACCTTAGAGTCCCTAAGGAATACATACTTGGTCCTGTAGGTAAAGGTAGAGAGCATTTGTTTGAAGGGCTCGTTCCAGAACGAATTGCAATTGCTATGATGAGCATCTCAGAGTGTTGGGGTGCTTTGACATATGCAGTAATATATGCCAATAACAGAAAGCAATTCGACCAAGAGATTTTGAAATTTCAAGGAGTTGGATTTTTACTTGCGGATCTCTGGGCAAAAACGACTAACTTAACAATAGGTTTGCTTAAATTTTGTCAATCCTATGATGAGAAGTTTATTAAGTTTGAAGGAAATATTCCTAAGAATATATCTCAAGCAATGGTCGCAAGTGCTTCCCAATTCAAATACCAATCAACAGCACTTTCGAAAGAGGTTTGTTACGAAGCTGCAAATGTGATGGGCGGAGCAGGCCTATGTGACAATACTATGATGCACGATTATTTAAATATATCACGGATACAAGAAATTGTAGGCGGTTCAAGGCAAATTCAACAATATATAATGTCGCTCTCATTGAGGACTTTATATAAGATGTCAGTCTCATAGAATAATTAAATTCTTTTTTATTTTCTTCTTATCAAAATTTTACCAAAATTGCTCTTTATGTTTATTAGAGGGTTATTTTTTATATCAAACTAAGAATTAATTATTAAGTTCCTTAACTTTTAAATCATTAAAGTTTGATAAATCTAGGACTAAAATCTAATAATGATTAATAAAGAAAAAGAAAGAGTTTAGTTTTAAAGCATTTTAAACAGTTGCCTTAGAGCCATGCTCATGATATATTGCTGTATCTGTCTGGAGCCTCCTACAATTTCTTGAATTCTAGAGACATTTACATAATCTTGCATCAATGTATTATCTGATAATCCCGCACCTCCCATTAAGTTAGCAGCTTCATAACAGATTTGTTTAGAAAGATTAGTACAATGATATTTAAATTGACTTGCTGATGCAACCATTGCTCTTGAAATATTGGCTGGAATATGACCCTCGAACTTTTCCATCTTTTTATCATATTCCTCACAAAACTTTAACAATCCAAGGGTTAAATTCGTTGTCTTGGCCCATAAGTCAGTTAAAAGGAAACCTACGCCTTGGAATTTTAAGATCTCTTGGTCAAATTGCTTTCTCATATTCGCGTAAATTGCAGCATGAGATACCGCTCCCCAACATTGGGAAATAGCACCATAAGCAATACCAATTCTCTCGGGAACTAATCCTTCAAAAAGATGTTCTCTTCCCTTACCTACTGGACCCAAAATGTATTCTTCAGGGACTCTTAGATTTTCAAACCATTCATGACCTAAATATAGTTTTGGGACATATGGAATAAACACACGATTGCATTTCCAACCTTCCCAGTTTGTATTAACTAAAAACTGTGCCATCAGGTTTCCGTTATTTTTTTCAGCGGTAGCATAAACAACAGACCATTTAGATTTAGGAGCATTTGTATTATAAATCTTTTCACCGTTTAACAGAAAACTGCCATCTTCCTGCTCATCACAGGTGGTAAGCTGGTGAACCGCGTCAGAACCTCTCTCTGGTTCAGTTATACAAATACAACCTGGAGCTTTACCCGTCACCATATCTTTTAACGCTTCTAGTCTAGCTTTTACATTCTCGTGATGTTCGTAAACAGGATTAATGGCTAATACCGTAGCACCGATACCCATTCCGAATTGTGTGTCAAAACTATCTATCGCAAGAGTTCTAAGAAAATCTGCTACAGCTCCATAGTACTCATAGTTAACATCAATCATCTCAAAATTATGCGCTCTTGTGACGTATCCTTCTGCCCCAAATGTGGGAATCCACTCATAAATATCTTCCTCTGGCCCATGATTAACATTGTTTTTCTTTTCGAACCTCATGCAAAATTTTTGAACACTTTTAAAGAAGTTAAATTGTTCTGGTGATAATATTGCCATTAAATTGTTGTTTATGAAATTATATCGATTCTTAAGGCTCATTTTCTCGAGAATTTCATCATTAATAGCTTGATCCATAAATTT
>JBHLNW010000106.1:0-11609 GCA_048941185.1 Promethearchaeota archaeon | reverse complement strand
ATTGATAATTTTCATCTTTAAATCTTTAGATCGCTCAGTCAATCGTTCAGTCATTGGTTTAAATTCTTTTATACCTCTAAGTTCCTGGATTGAATCACGAAAATAGATATTATCGTCATAATATGGGAGGATGTGTGACCAATCAGGCTTTCCTTCAGTATTGTATATATTTGTCCATAGATCGACGAACTGTTCTTTGCTTTCAATTCTAAAGCTCATGAATATTTTCACAAATATAATTTTTTACAGTAATCTCTAGTATAAGATAAAAATTTGCATTATAAATAAAATTCATTTATAATTTTTAAGTCATGGATTTCACTAAAGTTAGATATTATTATTAGGGAAGGGTTTATTACTTCTCAATGTTTTTTTTTCCCAATCTTTCTAAAATTTTCGATTTTATGTCAAAGGCGGTAATTTTAACCAGTGGATTCTCAAAAAGCGCTGGAAAGGTGTGGCTTCAGAGATGCTCCAGGATCTATTACCAAATAATAATAAGAGATACAAGATTAGGATTTTTTTAAATTTCGTCCCAATTAACTGTAAAATTGGAATGGAAAGGTAAATTTAGTATCTGATTTTGATGAAAATTCAATGAATTTTTAAAGCTCATTTAATCCTAATTTTTTTAATTTTCCTTGGTCTAATTCTCCTGTTTGAATATTCCAAGATCTGTATTTATAGTACTCTTGTTTTAGTTGTTCAAAGTCAGGGGTTTTACCCGCACTCTCAGTTCCTTTTAGTGGGTTAAGGAGTATTTTAGGTAATCTATCATCTTTAGGAGTGACACCCATTTTCAGGTTAAATATTCGCTTCATAGTAAAAATTCTCTCACCGTAGAGTCTAAGTTTCTCAGTATCACATTCCAACCCAATAGCAGTTTCTATTAATTCGGCAATTAAGGAGGGTAATGGATTAGCAAACACACAAAAGACTAATGAACTGTAAAGTGCTCGATAGTCTTGAGCTCTAGCGCTCATTATAGCCATATCTGAATCATCTTTATATTTATCAATGGTTTCGATTCCAAATTCTTCGAGAGGAGTGCCTAATAAGATGGTACACATATCACATGTATTATGACAAGGACCTCTAGGTGCTGCTATAGCATAAGCTATTGCCATTCCGAAATTAGATCTAAGATCATGGTAAGGTACTTCCATACCATACACAGTTGCAATTTCATCTTGATTTATGTTAAATTCCTTCCCTATTTCATCAGATCCTTCTGCTAATAAGTTTCCTATACCTTCTCTCATTGAGATTTTCTTAATTAAATCTAAAGCTGGTTTAATATCTCCCCATTTAGGATTCAAACCATCAATTTGTTCGGGTTTGATTTGACCGGAATCATTTAAATAATATAAAAGAGCGATAATACTGCTAGTACTAATTGTATCTATTCCGAAATCATTGCATAATTCATTTGCTTTTACTATTGACTCAATATTATCATTTAATATCATTGAACCGAAACCTGCAAGCGTTTGGTATTCTGGAGCTGCAACTTCATCATCAGTTTTAAATTCTCCTTCTTTTACCTTTGCCTTTTTAGCACATCCGATTGGGCATGAAAAACAAGGATATTTTCGGGTAACTGTTTTTTCTAAAGCTGTCATACCAGAAATGTTGTATGCACCTTCCCATTCTTCACCCAAAGTCCAATATTTTTTAGGTATCTCCCCCGTGCTGTTCCATAAATCTATACCCGCAGATGTACCAATATCACCATACATTTTTGTTGTGAATGCTTGATTTACATCATTTAATGTTTTTTGGACTGCTTTTTTAAATTTTTCAGAATCAGTAGCTTCAAAATCCCTTTTCTTGCCACGAACAGTTATAGCTTTCAATTTTTTAGATCCCATAACTGCTCCCATACCCGTTCTTCCTGCAGCTTTTTCTTCCGAAGCAATTATTGCATATTTAACTATATTTTCACCTGCTTGACCTATACAAGCTATTCTTGTTAAGTTAGACCTTGAATTTTCTTTTAAGATTTTCGAAGTTTCAAATATCCCTTTTCCCCATAGAAACGATGCATCTTTAATTTTAGTATCATTTTCTGTGATTTCAAGATAAACTGGATTTTCTGAAGCACCCTTTATTATAATTCCATCATATCCCGCTTTCTTTAGCTCTGGACCAAAATAACCACCACAGTTAGATTCACCCCATATTCCAGTATATGGTGATTTTGCACATACAACAAATCTCCCACTGGTTGGAATATTCGAACCACAGAATGGCCCTGTCATCATCATTAAAATATTATCTGGAGATATTGGATCGGTATTTTTATCAATATAATCATAGAGATACTTGCAACAATATCCGGCACCTCCAAGAAAATCTTTAACAATTTTTTCATCAAGCAATTCTTCAGAAATTTTTTTGGAGCTTAGATTAATTTTTAGAATTTTACCAACAAACCCTTTTAAAATAACCATAATTAAATTCCCTTCAGTAAAAGTATTGCTTTGAAATTAGAAATCAATTTTTCTACCTTCATATGCATAATAAAATAAGTTTCTGTAATACTCATCTGTAATTGATCTAGGAGTCATTATACTTGTTGCATCTTGAAAGCAACATGCTACTAATAATTCCATATTATCTTTTAATTCATTTAATGAAACACCTAAATCTTGTAATTTTGTCGGGAACTTAACCATTTTTTGGAGTTCTTTAACTTTTTCAACTGTTTTAAATGCTGCTTTTTTATTATCATCTGCCCATTTAGCCCATCCTAATTGTTTAGCAATTTTAGCATATATTTCTACAGTATTATCATCTTTATCGGGATTATTTAAAATAAATTGCGAGACATATGGGAGTAAAATTCCAACTAATCTTCCATGAGAGGTCCCAAAAACAGCACCCCAACTATGGCTCATACCATGACCAATGTGAAGTTGAGAATTAGCAAAAGCTAAACCTGCCATTGTTGCTGCTTGGTGCAAAAAGTCCCTTGCTTCAATATTTTCGCCATCTTTATAAACAATTGGTAAATATTTAAAAATTAACTCAATAGCTTTTAAACCTATTCCGTTAGAAAATTCATTCTTCCAATTCGAACTTAATGCTTCGATAGCATGAGTAAGTGCATCAAAAGCAGTGTCGATTGTTAAATTTAGGGGCATACCTTTCGGAAAGATAGGATCCACTATAGCATATGTTGGGGTTATTCCTCTATGGGTATAAATAAATTTCTTCCATACACCATCCTCAAACTTAGAAATAATTGTTCCATTTGTAACTTCTGAACCAGTACCAGATGTAGTCGGTATTGCAATAAATTTTGCTTTTTTTCCCGTCTCATACAAATCAGACCTAAATGGGTGAATATCATCAATTTTCAAATTTGGAAATTCATATAAAACCCATGCTGTTTTACCTGTATCTATTACAGATCCTCCACCTAAAGCTATTATTAATTCTGGAGAATAATCTATACACTGTTGTTTCGCCTTTAAAACACCATTTTCCCGAGGATCTGGTATAACTTCATTAAAAACCTTAAATTTTTTACCAAATTTTACTAATTTATCTGTCAATATTTTGAGGTAGCCTAATTCTTCAATAACTTTATCGGTAATTATATAACATTTACTTCCTTTGATGTTTTCAATAAAATTTAAGCTGTCTTCCCCATAAATTATATTTGGGCTATAAAAGTACCACATATTTTTCCTCCATAAATATAATATGAATATTTTGAATAAATTACTTAAATATTAATTAAATTTAGTTTTCCTTGAAAATTTAATTCTCATAAAAAAAAATAGAAATGTTTTACAAGAATTCAGTTTCGAAGCGTCCAAGACTATTCACGATTTCTAGTGCCGCTTTAGTATGACGCATTAATTTTGCCATATCTCCTTCAAGTCTTAATTTACCAGCCATTATTGCTCTTATTGGATCGATTTCTTTTTTCATAACTGAGACAAAATTATCATAAGGCCCTGCCATGACATATTCTGTTTTTATTTCTTCACCTTCTGGAACTAGTCTAGTTCCAGTGCATTCTCCATGATATAATCCTATAAATATTCTAACTTCATGATCCAAATTACCACTAGGTTCAATAACAAGGAGCATATCCCCTTCCCACGTCAAAGCTGAAGGTTTGTAATTTGGATTTTCATTAATAGCTTTACCAAAAGCTTCAACCCATTCTTCTGTTAAAATTTTCACTTATATCACTTTATTCTTTACTTTTCAGATATTCATATTTCAATTATAATATTAAATATATAATTTGTTAAAAAATAATATAAGATTTGAATTTTTTTGGTTAAGTTAAAGTTAAATCTAAATGAATATCTGTTAAGGGATATGATACACAAGGATGAATGAAGCCGAATTGGTGGTCAATTTCCCTCATTTTGACTTCGGGAAGCATAAAAATCTTCCCTGACTTTAACTTAGTTCTACATAATGCACAAGCTCCTGAACGACATCCACTATTAATTGTTAAACCTAAATCTTTTTCACTTTCAAGAGTATTTAACAATGGTTCAATACAAAAAGCTTCTATTGTTTTTTGGAGCTTTTTACCTTGCTGTATGAAATCTATTTTAATATTTACTTTTTTTGTAACCGTGATATCTTTTGACCAACCTATTATTTCTGTAACATCATCAGGAACTCCATATAATTCAAAAATTATACGGGATTTAGGTACATTTAACTTTTTTAATTGTTCTTCTATGAAGGAATACATTGCTCTATTTCCAACAACATAAAAGTATTTATTTTCAATGGCTTTTATTGTGTTTAAGATGATACTTTTTGTAATAAATCCGCAAGCACCATCCCAACTTGATCCAGGCTCTGAAAGTATATAGTTAATTTTGATATTCGGACGTCTTGATTGAATATCCTCAAGTTCTTCTCTAAATAAGATATCTTTTTCAGTCAAACATCCGAAAAAAACCCAAACATTCAATTTTAAATTCAGTTCAGTGATATCTCTTAACATCGAAATGAATGGGGTAATGCCTGATCCTCCTGCAATAAAGACTAAATCTTTTCCATGGAATATTCGGTTGTAATATAAGTCTCCTAATGGTTGTGTTGCTTCTAAGATATCTCCAACCTTTAATGCATCAAGAAGATAAACACTAACAAATCCATTTTCTTTTCTTTTTACTGCTAGTTCATAATATGCAAGTTGATTAGGAGATGAAACCAATGAAAATGGTCGTGAAGTTCTAACACCATTAATTTCAACTATTAATCCGATGTATTGGCCTGCTCGAAATGGGGCTAAAGGTTTAGTAGGTTTTGCAGAAGTGAAGCGAATTAATATAGTATCTTTAGACAGGTCTTTTATATCAGTAACCTGAAGTAATTGTTTTTCTGGATGAATTCGATCGCATAGATTTTCCAATCCATCGAAATAGAATGGAATTGGTTGAAGTTCATCACGTGTCTTTTTCAATTTTTCAAGTTTTTGATATTTTTTAACGTCATTCATTATCTCTTTTTCCAATTTTACCACCTCCTTTCCTTATTATCTTTTAAATACATTCCTGCTGCAATTCTACCGCTAAGAATACTTGCCGAAAATCCACCACCTATATTTGTCCATGCCCCACACTGATATAATCCTGGGATAGGACCTCGACTTTTTAATCTGAGGTTTGGTCCATCTAATAAATCTTGAGTATACCCGTATATTGCTCCTTCCATATTTTTGGAGTATCTATAATAAGTTAAAGGGGTAGCAGCTTCAGCTATTTCGATGTAATCACGAATATTTGGACAAATGGTTTTTTCTATTAATTCAACCATTTTATCAGCAAGATAATCTTTAATTTTATGGTATTGATCTGCAGAAACATTATGCCATAATTTACCCATTTGTAATGTTGTAATACAGAGCTCTGCTGTTCCTGGAGGAGATATTTCATTATAAACATGATTATAACAACCTGCTACTGCATACTTTGGAGGTTCTAATCTTGCAAATGTTTCATAAGCATTATCCATATCGTCTGATTCACTTATAGTCATCTCATGGGCATGTAATCCTAATTCTTTATATGTAGCATTTAAGCCTAAATAAACTGAAAAGGCTGAAGGCCCTATCTCAGGAGCATATATCTTTTTTATATAACTATCCGGAACAACAGCTTTTGGAAGCATTTTCATGGTTGTGCATATAGGATTAACATTTGAAATTACTGCATGACAATTATATATATCTCCATTTAGAAGTTCTACTCCTTTGACTCTTCCTTCATCGACAATTATTCTATTTACTAAAGCATTATATCTAATTTCCCCGCCTAATTCTTCAAACGCTTTAACCATAGAGGTTGATAATCCATGTGATCGCCCAACTGGATAAGCTGCGCCCCATTTTAAAAAGGTTATTATCATTGCGACATAAGCATATGCGTTTAACCTGGAAGGCGGGACTCCAAGATATCCCCATAAATGTGCTATAACTGAAATCAATCGTTTATTAGTAAAGAATTTTTGAAAAAGTTCTGATAATGTAATACCTGAAACTCGTATAAGCCACGGATGCTCTTTAAGGATTTCTGCTGGTGAATATTGACCTCTTCTTTTTATCATAAATTGTATTCCTTCTAATACTTTCTGACACATTTCTATAAATTCTTCAATACCTTTTTTCTCTGAAGGAAATAGTTCAGTTAATTTCTCAGTATAATCCTCCAAACCGATAGGAATACTTTCATCAAAGCCATCTAAAAAAACACTACGATAAAATTCTGGTATTTGCCTAAATTGAATTTTGTCAGGAATTACTCCTATTCTTTCTAAAAATCGGTATAAACTACCTTTATTTTCTTCTGTCCCTATATCACTTAATTCATGTAAAGCACTATCAAATTCAAATCTACCTCTTACAAATGAAGAAGCGAAACCACCGGGAACGTTATGCTTTTCCAATAACAATACTTTTTTTCCTACAGAAGCTAGTTGACATGCAGCACCAAGTCCTCCGAGTCCAGCTCCAATTACAATAATAGGATAAGTGTCTATTACTCTACTCTCATCATAAATACTATCATTCATAAAAAATAATTCTATTAGATTACTTTTAAAAGTATAGATTTTAATCTACAAAATTCCTTTTTACCAAATATTGAAAAAGTAAAGACAAATTTAATCAAATTAGTTAAGGATTTTATCTAACGGCCGATAAATATAGGATCTCTTTTTTCTTTAATAGCTTTCATAAATTCATTGAAATCTTTTGAAGCAAAAGTTTTTCTTAATCCTCTATTTTCCAAATCTAAGGTTTTCTCTAAAATATCTCTATAATAGGCATGCATGGTCTTTTTCATCAATTTTAATGCTAAAGTGGCACCTTTAGGTGGTATTAGTTTTAAGGCTTGTTCTCTCGTATAAGGGATTAGATCTTCTGGTGCTAGAACTTTATTTACAAGATTAAGTTCCAGTGCTCTCTGTGCAGTGATTTTTTCACCAAAATAACAAATTTCTTTTGCTTTTTGAAAACCTACTAGTAGCGGTAAAAGAAATGAACAAGCAAATTCGGGAATAATCCCATTTTTTGCGAAGAAAAATCCTAACCAAGCATCTTCTGCCATGTAAATTAAATCAGCACATGCTAAAGGCATTGTAATACCTCCCCCTATGGCCATTCCATTAATTGCGGCGATAACTGGTTTGTTAAAGTTCCAAAATTTCATACATACCTTTTTTTGGGCAATATCCATAAGATCAATTTCAGGATATTTTTTCATTTGTTCCATCATTTCTGGTTTAAAAAACCCTCCAGAAGTAAAAGCATTTCCCCTAGGATCTCCTGTAAGGATAAGTACCTTAGCACTTTTATCTTGTTCCATATCTTCTAAAACATAATATAATTCCAAGAAACTTATATAAGTTACAGCGTTCCTTGCTTCGGGTCTTGAAATACTGGCGGTACATATGCCATTATCTTCCTTTTCATAAATAATATCTTCAAAATCTTGTATTTGCATAGTTAAATTTAATTTATATTTTTAATATGAATAATTTATCGATTTTTGAATATTTATAGTTAAGTCTACGACCAATATAAAGAAAAGAGATAAAAAAAAGTATAATTTTTAGAATTTTATTTTTTTTCTTCTTCTCGAAGTGCTTTTTTCAATACCTTACCAACCATAGTTAGAGGAAGTTCCTCACGGAAATCCCAGATCTTGGGGACTTCATATTTTGAAAGATTTTCTTCAGCATATTTTTTAATATTATCTTTGACTTCATCAGTAGCTTCTACTCCTTCTTTTAGTTGAACAACTGCTTTAACTATCTCAGCTCCAGGTCTATCAGGATTAGGAACTCCGATAATTGCAAGTATTTGAATATCAGGATGTTTTGTCATCACTTCTTCTACATGGACACTATACACTTTAAAACCACTGACTATTAGCATATCTTTTGTACGATCTACAATTTTTAAATATCCATCTTCATCGAAAACACCAACATCGCCAGTGTGTACATAACCATCCTTATCAAATGTAGCAGCTGTGGCTTCGGGTTTATTATGATATTGTCTAGCTACTGTGGGACCTTTTATCAAGATTTCTCCCGGTTGCCCAATCTCTTTTATTTCTGCTCCAGATTCTGTATCTATTAATTTAATATCTGTATCTGGCCATGGTAACCCGACAGTTCCAATTTTCTTTTTGCCATACATTGGATTCGCGGTTATCACAACTGCAGTTTCAGTCATTCCATAAACTTCGACAAACTTATTCTCAGAATGAAATTGTTTTTCAAATTCTTTTATTGCTTCGGGTGGAAAGGGTGCTGCGCCACTTACGTATAATGAGATATTATCTAATACATCAGATGGTATTTTTTTTGACATTGGATTATTCTGAATCATTAGAAATAGAGTTGGTACATTTCCAAAACTAGTTGGTTCTTTATCAATGATTTCCTTTATTATGTGATCGGTATCTCTAGGATTTGCTATTAAAATTTGAGCGCCTCCTAAATAATTTAAAAAAAGTCCTATCAAGAATCCTGCAACATGAAAGAAAGGAAATGCTGAAAGAAGTATTTCTTTACCTTTCTCTCTATTAAGCCAGACATCAAATTGATGAATATTTGCCATTAAGTTAAAGTGAACGATTTCGACACCTTTAGGAAGTCCTGTAGTGCCTCCAGTATATTGTATCAAGGCTATATCTTTTTTAGGATCAATATTAACCTTCTTCAAATCAATTTCGGTTTCTAATGCTTCTAGAAAGGGAACAACTATTTTTCCTGGCCAAGGGATAATCTTACCTTTAGGGATTTTTTTTATTAATTTTCCCATAAAAACTTTAAATCCCCCGAAACCCATAAATTCCGAGATGTTTGTTGGTACTATTACTTTCAATTCATTTAAACGATCATAAATTTTTGAAAAGACTTTTTCATGAAGAATATCCATGGTAACTAAAAATTTAGCACCTGAATCCTTCATTTGGTATACCATTTCCTCTGGGCTTAAAAGTGGTGATAATCCAGTAACAGTACCTCCTGCCATATATGTCGCATATACGGAAAACAGGTATTGAGGTGAATTAGGAAGGCAAATTGCGAGTACATCACCCTTATTTAAACCGTTTTTCTGTAAGAATGTTGCTAATTTCTGAGAATGTTCTAATATCTCTTTGAAAAGGAATGTGCGATCCATAAAATATATACCCACTTTATCAACGTATTTAGTCATACTTTGGGTTAGCATAGTTCCTATATCTATAGTTGGATACGTTAAAGTAGGAGGAACATGTTTATCATAGGATTTCAGCCAAAATTTTTCATTACTCATTTGTTGACTCATTCATTATTTCACTTTATAAATATTTTTGATATTAAATTTTATTGATTAATTATTAACTATCTTCTGGAAAGTTTATAAAAATTGACATTTTTTTTGTAAAGATTAATGATTAACGTATCCTCTTTAAAATAAATTAGAAGAATCTCAATTTTATTACTGATTTTGTATCTCTTTAGTGAGATATATGATCTAATATGACATATTCAAATAGAAAAAAAAAGAAAAAAATAGAAAACAATAGATTAAAGCAATTTAAATAGTTGTCGTAAGGTTAAACTCATGATATATTGCTGGATTTGCCTTGTTCCACCGCCTATTTCTTGTATTCTAGTAACTCCCAATAAATCGTGCATTAATGTGTTATCACACACACCTGCACCACCCATAAGATTAGCACATTCATAAGCTGTTTTCTGACTTAATTTGGCACTTATAGATTTTAATTGAGATGCTGTTGCTGCTAAGGCTAAGCTAAATTCTTTTGGAAGGGTACCAAACTGTTCCACTTTTTTATCAACCATTTGACATACATGTAAAGCAGATAAAGTTAAATTCATAGTTTCAGCCCACAAATCTGATAGAGGAAATCCAACTCCTTGATATTTTAAAATTTCTTGATCAAATTGTTTTCTTATATTCGCATAGATAACAGCATGAGTTACTGCATTCCAAGCTTCTGCTGTGTTAAGTAGAACTATTCCTAATCGTTCTATATTTAAACCTTCAAATAAATGCTCTCTCCCTTGCCCAGGTTTACCTAAAACGTATTCTGGAGGGATTTTTAAGTTTGTAAAGGTTTCTTTACCAAGAAAAATTCTTGGTGTCCAAGGAATATTAATCCTCTCTACATTCCAACCTTCCCACGAAGTATCAACTAAAAATTGACCCATGGTGTTTCCATTATTTTTTTCACTGACAGCATAAATTACTGCCCAATCTGCTTTTGGCCCATTTGTTTGGTAAATTTTTTCCCCATTTATAATAAAACTTCCATCTTCTTGTTGATCACAAGTTGTTAGCATGTGGACTGCATCTGAACCTCTTTCAGGCTCAGTGATACATATACAGCCATTTTTTTGCCCTGTGACTAGTTCCTTTAATGCTCTTAAGCGAATTTCATTATCTTCATGATGTACTAGTAAAGGATTAATTGCTAAAATATTAGCTCCCATGCCCATGGTCATTTGAGGGTCAAAGAAATCGGAAGCTAAAGTTCTCATAAATTCTGTAGTTAACCCATGTGGATCATAATTCAAATCAAGAAATTTGAAATTATTTAGGCGAGTAATTAAACCTTCTTTGCCAATTTCAGGAATCCAATCGTAAAAATCTTCATTATGAGTGATATTGTTGTCTTTTTCAAACCCTATATAAAATTTCTGAACCTTCTTAAGGAAATCTAATTGTTCTTTTGGTAGGTATGACATCAAGTTATAATTCAAAAATTTATAACGATTTTTTAAAGAAAGTTTTTCAAGTATTTCATCATTAACACATTGAACTTGTCCCTTTTTATTAACCAATTCAATCAACTCTTAAAATATAAATTAATTCTTAAATTGGTAATGTTGAATTTTTTAAATATTCTTAGAAAAAAAAAACTTATTTATTTATTAAATTGTTTTTAGAAATTTTTTGTTCTAATTATTGATGAACAAAATAAATTAACCAATATAACAGAAAGAAAGAGAATTACATGTTTTCAAAATTATTTAAATGGTTAAATCATATTAATAATCATATTAAAATTAATATAAAAGAAAATTAATATGAGTGAAGAGAA
>JBHLNW010000105.1:0-11677 GCA_048941185.1 Promethearchaeota archaeon | reverse complement strand
ACTAATGAAATATGTTATATAATATTATTAGTTTAGGTTTTTTAATAATTAACGTTTTTTCTAGATGTACGTAATATAGGGATTTATAGACTTGAAAAAGAATGGAATAAAAATATAAATACATATTAATATAATAAAAATATAAAGATTATAAATAGTAATTTTTACTTTTATCAATTTTTCAATAACATTAGAGGATTTGAGTAGAACGTGGTTTCAAAAGAACAGAAAAAGATTGAACGAGTAATTAATTTTATGAAAAAAGGATTAGCTTCTTTAGCTGATGATCTAGAAGATACTGTGAAAGGTATAAATGACTTTATTAAGTCATTGGCTAAAGCGCAGAAAGATTTAAAAGAGGTTTCCGTTGCTGAAGAGGTTCAAACTGTAAGTACTTCCTCTAAAAAAGTTGTTGCTCCAGCAAGTGCTAATGCTAAGACAGCAGCAGCAAGTACCTTATTCTCTTTATTAAGTGGTGGAAGCCCTGCTACAACACCTTCAGCAGCTCCCATGACCTCTATTCCAGCAGCTCCAGCACCCCCTGGAGGAGGACCTCCTTCTGCACCTAAGGCTCCTGCGATGGGACCCCCTAAGGCCCCTAGTGCTGGACCACCTTCTGCACCTCCAAGTGGTGGGCCTCCTAAAAAACCTAGTTTACCTCCAGCTCCAAAATTACCCCCTGCAGGTGGTGGACCTCCTGCTGCACCTAGTGCCGGACCACCTAAAGCTCCTAGTGCTGGTCCTCCAGCAGCACCTGCATTTGCGAAAAGACCCGGACCTCCAAGCGCTGGACCCCCTGCAGCGCCTATGACACCTGGGGCAGCCTCAGTGGCTCCAAAAGCCGGTGGTGGTCTAAGTTCTCTTCGAGATGAGATGTTGGATGAGTTAAATCGTCTGAAGAAAATCATGAGAGGAGAATAAGGAATATAAGATTTTCTTTCCTTTTTTTAAAAAAATTAGTTTAGTAGTATTTTTTTAATAATTAAAATAATATTATAGATATAGTTATTTTATTGTTAAATTGGGTAATTATAATAAAGAAAATTTAGAAATATTAAGGTATGGGAAATCTTACAGTTGTTCTTGATATTGGGCAATTTTCGACTAAAATTGGATTCGCTGGGGAAGATACACCTTCTCAAGTATTTCTTACAATGGTTGGTAAGCCTAAATATCAAGATGTTGGTGTAAATTATGGGGGAAAAGAGTCTCGTGAGGATGAAATATATGTAGGAGACGAAATTCAATCTATTGGATTATATAAAATTATTCATCCAATTGAAAAAGGAATTGTTGTGGATTGGAATCATCTAGGGAATATCATTGATTATATTTTTTACAATTTAAGAGTAGATCCAACGCTTGTTAATGTGTTATTTGCAGTACATCCATTATTTCCTTATAAAGATTTGGAGAAAGTATTTGAATTGTTTTTAGAAAGATATCAATGCATGGCATTTTATCCCGTATTGGATTCAATGTTAACTCTCTATTCTGGAGGATTTCAAACTGGTTTGATTGTAGAAATTGGGGATAGTAACACTAGGATTGTTCCAATTTATGAAGGATATAAACTAGAACATGCTGTTCGGATTTTGGATATCGGGGGGAGAACACTTACCCGTTATATGGAAACTATACTTGAATCTATTGGATGGTCTGTGGATTCCTCAATACGTCGCGAATTAGTGAGAGTTTTAAAAGAAAAGTCGTGTTTCGTTTCATTGGATTATAATGAAGATCTAAAACGCATTGAACAATATGAGAAAGAATATTCTTTACCTGATGGTTCTAGGATTTCACTCAATAAAGAAAGATTTGTTGTTCCAGAATTACTATTTAAACCATTTTCAGAGTTAGAAGAAGATTCATTACATGTAGCAATAATGGATGTAATAGAAGCTTGTGATCTAGATATTCGACCAGATTTATTAAATAATATTTTTCTTTCAGGAGGATCTTCAATGTTCCCTAATTTAAAATCACGGATATATCAGGAATTGGAATTAGAACTAGCTAGGAGAAAAAAGAAAAATCTTGGAATCAGAATTATTGCGCCAATGGAAAGAACTTTTTCCGTGTGGATTGGTGGATCGATTTTAGCGATGATACCAGAATTTTCTCAAAATTGGGTCACCCGTGCAAAATATTATAATGAAGGGATTCCTCCAAATCTATTATAAATAATGTTTTAAGTTATTAATGTAATATCCAAATAACACTGAGATCATATATTTTGTTAAATAAAAAATCTTAATATTAATTCATATTAAATTCATTTATTTTGATGAGATAGTTAAATATGGAAGATTTTGAAGAGAATCAGTATTATAAACCAAATTATTCTACTTTATTTAATAAAATTAAAGAGATCAATACTCCTATAAAAAATGAGATACTAATAGCACTCCTTGATGGACAATGGCACTCGGAATTAGAATTAATAAGAGTTACAAAGAAACAGCATGAATTTATTGGAGCTGTCACTTTGGGTACGATGATATCATCATTGAACCACTATATTCAAAACAATTATCTACAGAAAAAAATTGTCAATGGAAAAATGATGTATAAATTAAACGATAATTATGTAGGTTTAACCCGAGCTGCCTATAGATTCGATTCAAAGCATTTTTTTTAAATAAGTAACTTACTTTTTTTCGCATTTTCCCCGATAAATTTTAAAAGACTCACAGTTAGAACAAAAACCTTTTCCTGATTTATCATTTAAACCCTCATTCCAACACTTAGGGCATAAATAATAAGAGTAAGATTTATTATTTTTTTTAAGAATAACCTTAAAGATATTAAAATTACAGATCATACAGGTTGAATCTAATAGTTCTAATTTTCCGTTCTTAGGTAATGATAAATATTGTTTGCAGTTATCATCAGAACAGACTAAAAATCGTTTATTTTTTGTATTTATGAATTTCATAGGATTTTTATTGCAAAAAGGACATTTGGAAGAAGTAAGTTGTGTTGAATACTCCATTTTATAACTATTGACTTTGGAAACTAGTTTATGCTTATTTATCAAAAACTTGTCGAATAGTTGTAAAAACTCCTTTCTTGTCTCATCTACTACAGTTTTCATACTTTGCTTCTGATTTTTAATTTCTTCGAGTTTTACTTCTACATTTTTAGTGAAATCTGGTTTTAGAAAGGGAAGCCATACTTCAATCAAATTTTCTATAATAAATTTCCCTAAATCTGTTATATTATAATGATATTTTATTCGATCAATTAACTCACGAGTTTGTAAGATCTTAATTATAATAGGTCTAGTAGATTTTGTTCCGAGGTGATTTTTTTCCATTAGTTTAAGTAGGGATGTATCAGTATACCGAGGGGGTGGTTTCGTTTCTTTTTGGATAAATAAGATCTCTTTTATTGGAATTGTATTACCTATAATTTGGATCTCATCTTCATATTGAGGTTTAAGAAATGGTGCAATTTCTAAGAAACCTGGAGTAATCAGGGAAACAATCTGAGCATTAAATTGTTCATCTTTAATTAGTATTTTTAAAGACTGTTTTGATTCTAAAGCGTCTTCTCCAAAAAGAGCAAGATAATGACGAGCAAGAAGATCATAAACTTTTTTTTGTAAATTATTTTCAAATTTAGAGTTGCTAATGTCAAGACTCTCAAGGGGTGTAATAGGGGGATGATCTCCCATATCTTTTTTTCCTATAGTTGGTTGTATCCGATTATTGTTTAATAAGCTTAAAGTATAATTGTTATATTGTGGATGAGTAGAAAACTTTTGAATGATTTCTTTATGATTAAAATCTAATTTGTATACATCACTATCAGTCCTTGGGTAAGAGATTATTTGATTCAAATATAATGCATTCATTGTTCGCATGGCATTGTTAGCAGAAATTCTTAAATTTTTTGTTAAAAGTACTAAAGCTTTGGAAGTATTCAATGGTGTTGGTGGCGATCTTTTAAAAACATTCTTAGAATTATCTATTATGTTTCCATTCTTTTCAGTTCTAATCTTTTGAAAGATTTGCCTAGCTATAATTTCTTGATCCTTATTAAAAGGATTTTTGTAATGATGAGCTTTAAAGAAACCCCTTGAATGAATTAAATCAGCATCAATTAGAAAATATGGTTCTGAAACAAAATTCAAAATCTCTTGTTCTCGCAGATATATTAAATACAGAAGACTAGTCTGAACACGACCAATGGACGTAAATCTAATTCTAAATTTATTTAATAAAGGACGAAGAGTGTTTGTTAATTCTCTGGTGGCAGAAAACCCGATAAAAGCATCAATTATTGCCCTTGCTTCTCCTGATTCACCCCAACTATACTTTGGGGCTATAAGATTATTAAATTTATTGTTAATTTCGCTTTTTTGAAGGGAACTAAGCCATAATTGTGATACTTTTATAGTTGGATTTACCTTTTTTACAAGGGGAAGAGCATCAAACAACCCAATATTACAACCCTCAATATCGGCATCGGTTGAAATGATTACATGATCACACTTTTTAGCATATTCTTTAACAGCTTTAATATATGGGCTTAAACCACGAATTTGGAGTTTTTTAATAGAATCAGCATTTGTTATTATTTCCCGTGGAGGTGGATTGATCCAACTCTTGTAAAAATCTGTATTTCTATATTCAAGGAGATGACCACGTAAAGGAATTATATAAACATTTTTGGAAGATATAGCATAAATATTTAAAGCTTTAGTAATCTTTAATTTTGTTGCTGGACCTAAAGCATTCACAATAGCTTCTGCAGCTTTTTTTTTTTCCGTTATAATTAATGTAGCCATATGAGTTTTCTAATGTATAGATAATATCTTAATTAAAGTTCTGAAAAAATTGTATTATTCTCTAAGAGATATATAAATTTCTGTTTATATTAAAGAAAAATTAATCAAAATAGAATTTTAACTATTGTAATATATTTAAAATAATTATATTGGTAATGTAAAAGAGAAGGTGGATCCTTTACTTTCTCCTTCTGAACTTGCCCAGATTTTACCTCCATGAGCATTAATAATCCCTTTAGTAATATATAGCCCTAAACCTGTCCCAGAATCTTTAATATTAATGTGTTCATTCATAATTGGTGGTTTAATCCTTTCAAATTTCTTAAATAATCTTTCAAATTCATCTCCTACTAATCCAATTCCATTATCTTTTATCTCAAAAAGATAATACTCTCCTTCCTTTTTAGCGTATAATTCAATCCAGCCATAATCAGGAGTGAATTTAATCGCATTTGAAATTAAGTTAGTCATTACTGTGAAAATGCGTGTTGGATCTGCATTTAGGCTAATATCGGGCTCAATATTCAATATTATCTCGAGATTTTTTTCATTGATCAAATAACTTAATTCGTCAAGGCAATCATTTATTATTTTACTGATATTAATTTGTTCCTTCTGTAATTTTAATTCATTTTCATCAATTTTTAATACTTCTAAAAGCTGATCCATTAGAACTTCTAATCTACTTACATTTCTTTGTATTGTTAATAAATCTGTTGTAATTTCTGGATTGAGCTGATTTCTATGTTTCATTAAGATATAATCAGTATATCCTGAAATCGAGATTAATGGTGTTTTTAATTCGTGAGCAGCCATTGTAATGAAATCATTCTTTACTTTATCAAGTTTCTTCAATTCAATATTCTGAAGTCTTAGTTTTTTTTCAGATTCAAATAACTCCTGTTCTAATCTGAATTTCTCAGTAATATCCGAGAAAGTCCCTTCAACCTCAATGGGGTTGTTATTCTCATCTTTTATTAGATGTGCATTTACTTGAACGACAATTTCTTCTCCCCCTTTTTTCTTAATAGGTACGATAAAATTCCGAATTATTCCATTTTTCATTAATAATTCTCGATATTTTGCTTGATCTTCAGGTTTTTCCCACGAAAATGGAACTTGCTCTCCAATAAAGTTTTCAGATGTACCATACCCCGCAATTTTGTTGAATGCAGGATTATGATATAATACATTTCCTTCCCATTCAATCTTATAATAACCCTCATCTAAGTTAGTTATCATATTTCGAAAATTTTTTTCAGATTTTTTTAATTGATTCTCCATTTTCTTATTTTCTGTGATATCTCTTATAATTGTGATTACTTGACGAACCTTGTTTTCGCTAAAAATTGGGATTTTTCTAGTTTCAGTAAAGATTTCTTTGTTATTTAAGAAAAGGCTACCTTCTGTCAGGAGCATTTTTCCATTTTCAAAAACTTCACGATATTCCTGTCGAACTACCTTAGGCAAAAATGGAAATGCTTCATAAACAGTTCTTCCTACAATTTTCTTATCAATTTCTAATTGACCAAGCCAACGATCAAATGCTGCATTTGATAATATGATTCTTAAATTAGTGTCAACAACGTGAAGTGGATCATTAAGTGAATTTATTGTAGCACGATATTGTTGCTCAGAATCTATTAAATCCTGAGTTCTTTCTAATACTTTCTTTTCTAATTCTCTATTTAAAACCTTCAATTCTTCCTGAGACCTTTTTAAATTTTGTTCGGCATTTTTTTTTTCTGTGACATCTTGTATTATTACTTGAAAAAAGTTTTCACCCGCAATTTCGACAAGTGAATCATCTATATTAATCCATATTAAGTTTCCATCTTGAGATCGAGAAATTTGAATTTCAAGTGGTTCTGGAACTAATCCTTTTAAGATCGACTGATATCTCTGTTTAAATAAGGGTAAAGCTTTATCCGGTTTTATGCCTACATCTAAGAAGTTTTTATTTATTAAACTTTCAACTTTTCTATTAAATAATGTTTCAGTGGCAGGATTACAATCTATAATTTTTCCTTTTCGATCAATAAGGATAATTGAATATGGAGTAGTTTCGAATAAATGTCTATATTTCGCTTCTGAATCTTTTATTTTTTGTTCAGCATTTTTTTTATCAGTAATATCCTGAATGATTGCTTGTGTAAGGGTTTTCTTTCCAATTTTTACGAGTGAGCTTTGGATTGAAAGCCAAACTTTCGTTCCATTAAGTCGAGTAATTTGAAATTCTAAAGGTCCTAATCTTTCACCTTTAAGAAATCTTTTAAAGCGATCTTTTAACATTTTTATGAGATATTCAGGTCTTTTTAAAACCGATAAAACTTCGGAGAATTTTTTTCCAATCAGATCTTTAGTTTCTAAAGATGGGAGTATCTTTGTCATAGTTGAATTGCAGTCAACGATAGTTCCATCTTCATCCATAAGCCAGATAGAATATGGAGAACTCTCGAATAAATGGCGATATCTTTTTTCAGATTCTTTTAGTTTCTGTTCGGTTTGTTTCCGTAGAGTTATGTCTCGTGCTAAATTTAATATTTTATTAACTTTGCCATTTTCCTTTAATGGAACTGAATTGACTTCGTATTCAAATATATCACCTTTATTAGTCATTGCTTTAACTTCAACGCCCTTAATCTCGTTTCCAGCAACTATTGAGTTTCCTACTGCCCTTAGTTTATCAATATTTTCTCCAACATAAAAATCTGAGAAATTTTTGTCCCTGACAGCATCCAATGTTGTTCCTATCCGGTCTAATAATGCAGGATTCATATCTAATATTTGTCCTGTAATGTCAGTTATAAAAATATAATCTGGGCTTGAATTGAATATTGTACGATATTTTTCTTCAGATTCTTTTATTTTTTGTTCAAGGAAGAATTTTTCAGTAATATTTCGAGCTAATCCACTAAATCCTATGCGGTTCCCGTCTGAATCATATCTTAGATATACTGAAGATTCACATGTAATTTCTTCTCCACCTTTCTTTGTAAATTGATATTGAAAATTAGTTTTTGGCTTTCCTGTTTCAAATACTTCACTATAAACTTCAATGATTTTTTTTCTATTCTCTTCATCAACAAAATTCTTATAATTTGTCTTAAGCAATTCCTCTCTAGAGGATCCCTGCAATTCACAAAGAGCTTCATTAAAAAATGTAAAATTTCCATTTAAATCAACTTCAAAGTAACTTTCTTTAATATTTTCAAGTATTCCACGATATTTTTCTTCAGATTCTTTTAATTTTTGTTCGGCAATTTTGCGTACTGTAATATCTTCATAAGTAACTAATATTCCAACCACTTTACCTTTTGTGTCGTGTAATGGTATCCTGCTAACCTCAAACCAAGTTTCCTTGCTATTTATCGTTGTTAATGACTCTATAACATTATATTCAGCATTATTGTTTTTCATAACTTCTTTTTCTTTTTCCTGAATCAATTTCACATTAGTTTTAAGCCAAATTAGATCTTCATCATTCCTCCCGATTATGCTCGTTGGTTCTTCTATTTTATTCAAAAGTGCAAAATTCTTATTGCATCCCATATAAACCAAATTGGTGTCCTTCCAGTAAATAAGTTGAGGAATGTTGTCTAATACTAATTCTAGCATTTCTCTAGTCTTCTGCACCACACTTTTTCCTTCTCTAGTTTGAAGAAGCTTCCAAAATTGTATCTCTGGCACATAATCTGCTAATTCACCGAAACGAGCTTGGCTTTCTTTAATCTCAAATTCTAATTTTTTAAATTTTGTGATATCTCTACAAATAAGCAGAATTTTTTTTTTATTATCAGCACCTTCTACAAAACTTTTTCCTTTAATTTCAAACCATTTAGGTTGATTTGCTTCATATTTGATTTGAGCTTCTTCCGTTCCATGTCCTAATTTTAAAATGTTTTTTAATAATCGGTTTATTCGCTTAAGATCTTCTGGATGTATAAATTCATTAATTTTTTGGTTTATTTGGAAATATTGGGAATTTGTATACTCGCAATGAAAATCTTCATTGAGTATAAAGATAGGGTCCTCCATATTTTTAGAGATAATTTGCCCTAATTTATCGTAGCTTTCATACATACTTGCCATTTTTGAATATTACACCATTTGGAATTTTTGGATTGAATCCACATAATATAAGAAAGAACTACTCTTTTCTTATATAAAAAATGTATGATTAAAAATATAATATTTATCAATTTGGGATTTGCTCGAGATGATTTCTATAACGAAAATAAATTATCTATATCTTAACTTAATTTTCTCGTCTAACTTTGAATTTTGTTTATCTCTTCTTCCGATTTATAAATAAAATTACGTTTAGAGGAAGAAAATTATATTTTAAGAGATTACTTTTATTAAAAAGGGCCCTATTCCCTAAAGTTAAATTAAAGAAGATATTGAAAAAGGATATAGATATTAGTTTTATATTTTAAATATTTCTTGAATTGATTTATTTCGTTCTTTATCTATTATTTCTTTCCATTTTGGTTCTATGACATCAAAAGCTTGTAATGTCAATTCCTTAATATCTTGATCCGAAGAGTTTAATAAAGGTCCTAGATATGCTAAAGCTCTTCTGTCTTTAATATTTATCAGACTTTCTAAAATATATAAAATTCTAAATTTATCAATTTCATTTTTCTCTTGTTCTTCTTTAAGTTTTTCTATAATTCTTAAAGTTGCTCTTCCATCGCCTATTCTTCCCAAAGCTTCAATGATCTTATTAATAACCATATGGTCTTCTTCTGTTCTAAGAGCTCTACACATCAGATTAGTGGCTCTACCATCTTTTAATAGGCCTAGTCGACGAGCAGCTTCAGCTCTTTTTTGCCAATCATTATCATGAAACAACTGTTTAATTAAGGCATTAAATTCTGCATTTTTTTCATGCCAATTCATAATTCAAGTGATTATTTTTTTAAGTAAATATTAGAATTTAATGATTATAGAATATAAAACTCTATAAGTAAGATAGATTTCATTAGAAAAAATAATTTTCCTTTATCTTTTAAGGAGAGAATCCATGTGGTCTATTCGTTTCTGTAATAATTTCCGTGTGCCTACATCCTTCCTATGGAATAATTTCCCCTCAATACAATTAACACCATTTTCTGCTATTTTTTCTGCATTTTCTAAAGAATCTGCAATCCCTAACACACCTATTGCTCTTGAAGTTGTTGTAAATATCTTTTCATTCTCTCGGTAAACTGATGCGTAATAATATTTTGCCCCAGATTGATTAATTTTATCATTATTAATCCTGACCTCCTCATCCTTTTTTGGATTAACAGGATAACCTTCCGGGGCTAAATATTTACATACTGTAGCTTTCTTATCAAATTCAAAATTTTGAGACAGATTCCCATTTATTATACCCCAACAAATATCTACTAGATTTCCCTTGAGAAGAGGTAGTACATTCATTGCTTCAGGGTCTCCAAATCGAGAATTATATTCTATTAATTTCAATCCTTTTGCTGTTTTCATAAACTGTCCATACAAAAAACCTTTATATTCTATTCCAGTTTCTGCTCGTACAGCAGCTATAGTTTTTTTCATATCGTTTAAGGCATTTTTAACATCTTTCTGAGTAATAAATGGCATAAGGTGATCCTTCATTGAATAGGAGCCCATCCCTCCAGTATTAGGACCCTTATCATCTTCATATGCTCTTTTATGATCTTGAACTAAAGGTGAACCAACAACAGTTTTACCATCAACAAAAGTTTGTAAGGTAAATTCTTCACCCTCACATTTTTCTTCTAAAAGGAATCTATTCTTATTTTTTATTAATTCTTGACAATATTCTATAATATCTGCGGTTGAGAAAAGATGATCCCCATATACCTTAACACCTTTACCTCCAGTGAGCCCTTCTGGTTTTACAACAATGTTTTCCTCCCCCATATCTTTAATAAAACTCTCAATTCCGTCCAATGAGTTGAATACTCTACTTTCAACATTCGAGTTAATATCATATTTTTCTAACAGATTTCTGGCAAATACTTTTGAACCCTCTAATTGAGCAGCTTCAATTTTAGGACCAATACTGGGAATTCCACCTTTTTCGAGGGCATCAACAATTCCAACAACCAGTGGTGCTTCAGGACCAATCACAGCAAAATCAATTTTTTTATCATGGGCAAAATTAATTATTTCCGTGAAATCTGTTTCTGAGTGAATTTTAATTTCTCTACTCAAATCTTCTAAGCCCGCATTTTTAAAACTCATAAATGCAAATAACACTGCCCCTCCTTTAACAAGAGATTCTCCGATAACATGTTCTCTTGCGCCATGTCCAATTATTAACACATTTACCATAGAAATTCCTCAATAATTATAGGATAGAATAGAATTAAATGTTATTTACTTTTAAAATTGGATAAAACTCAATTTTAACATACTTATTAACCAATAATTAAAAAAAAAAAAAAGGAGTTACTTTCTATATAATCCATAGGATTTACATGTATCACACATGGCTTTAATATTTTCTAATTTTGCATTATCTGGAATTTCAGAACCAACCATAAGGCCACCACCGTCTGCACATTCATCAATAATTTTCTTTACTTGTTTCTCAACCATATTTGGTGTTCCAATAGTAAACAGTGAAGGTTTAAGATTTCCTTCGATACAAATATGACCACCAAGTATTTCTTTAGCCTTAAATATATCAGTTCTTTCATCCATATGAAGGTAGAGTTTTCCTTTTGGCAACTCGAGCAAATAATGTAGACGGTCTGTCCAATTAGTATCCATGTGCATTTGAACTATATATCCTTTTTTTACATAGGTACTAACAGTTTTTTTAAAATAGGGCCAAAATAATTCTTCAAAATGCTTTATTGAGATGAAGTCAGAACTTGCTCTAAC
>JBHLNW010000104.1:0-11707 GCA_048941185.1 Promethearchaeota archaeon | reverse complement strand
GGAATAACGTAAATATTTCTAAATTTAATATAGGGATTCTCATCCATTTGAATCTTTATCAGATTTTTTTATAAATTTATCATATTATTCATTAACTTCTTTAAGGTTTAAAAATTGTTGAAAAATGTTTTTCTAAAAATTAATATATTAATTATTTCATATTCTTAGCTACTGTTCTCTGAGCCCAACTCTTAAAAATCTGATTCCTTCCTGATATATCTGCATGAGATTGAATCCTTCATGCAGCCTTAGGCGTTATTTTACTCTTTGCCATAAAATCACCTCTGATATGTAATTTAAATATATTTAGAATAATGTCCTCCATTGAGCTCTTCTAGCAAGATGATTAGCGGGTTGAAATTTGATATAAAATAGATTAATAATAGACCTATCGTGGTCATCTAGAATTGATTTTTGAGAGTAACTCCGATCTTTTAATATTATTTCATTAATCTCCTCCTAAATTATGTATTAAATGTTATGACAAAGAATGAAAAAGAGAAAAATTAAACAGGGAGATCTTTCTTCAAATTATTAACCAGGATTAAATATTGAGTTTACATTTAATTTTGTAAACAATCATATTTACTAAATATCAATATTTACCATTTTTAAGCGAAATTATTTATTTAATACTGTTTTTAATTAAGGTAGTCTGAAATTTCATCGAGTTAGTTTATTTCTTACATGTTTTAATAATCAAATGGTGTCTTTGGATTTTTATTTTCTATTTGGTTTGAAGTGTATAAAAATATTCAACTGTTAAGAGAATTCATGGGAAGATTGTTATTATGAAATTAATGAATTTGTTTATCTGGCTTAATTTAATGTTAATATGTCTAGTAAATCCTTTGGTTTTCAACATTGTAGACACTGAAGCCATAAATTCGAGTTTTATTCAGTCAAAATTATCGCAAGATATTATTTTCCCTATTGATCAATCAAAATTACCAGAAATTAACTATAATACAATATATTATGAATGGTATCATCCCAAAGCTGAAATGTTGATTATAACCCCTGATAATCAGAGCTTTATTGATGCTGTTTCCCCTTTAATGGATTGGAAAAATAAAAAAGGGGTAAAAACAATTGTTTTAAGTAATTTTTCCTCCTATGAGGGGAGAGATAAAGCTGAAAAAATAAGAAATATGATAAAGTTTTATTATAATAAAGAAAATATTCAATGGGTTTTACTATGTGGTGATGCTACAGAAAGTTTAGTTCCTACTAGATATGTATATAACCCAGATACAATAGAATATAGTGGAAGTGAATATGATGGTTATGATGATTATTATAAACCAACTGACTTCTATTATGCTGATCTTACAGATACTTGGGACAAGGATGGAGATGGAAAATGGGGAGAATCATCTAAATATAACGCTCATGGAAAAGATGAAATTGATTGGATAGCCGAAGTCTATGCAGGGCGCCTACCAGCTTGTAATGCTAGAGAACTTGAAACGATGGTCAATAAAATCATTAATTATGAAAAAAATCCAAGTGTAGGAGATTGGATGAATAAAATGCTACTAGCAGGAGGTATCTCTAGTTATTCTCCTGCAGAAGATGAAACTCGGCTAACTACACACATAATACAAAATTATATTCCATCTAACATGAATTATACTCATCTTTGCGAATATACATCAAGTTATATTCCCCCAGATCCAAAAGATCCTTTATATCAAAATATATTTGTTAACAATTTTAATTTAGGGTTCTCAACTGTATTTTTCGCTGGGCATGGTAATCCTTTTAGATTGATTAGAAATCCTTCAGAGGATGAAGCATATACTAACAGTGATGCTAATGTATGTAATAACTTAAATATGGCATCTTTAATCTATGCATTCGCATGTACTACCTCTCCTTTTGATAAAAATGATAATAACCTTGGAGAAATTCTGATAAAAAGAAACAATTCAGGAGTTATTGGATATATAGGTGGGATGAGAATAACATGGTATTTTGAACATGATACTAAACTCGAAAAATTAAATCGTGGTAATGCTAAACTGTTTTGGAGAGAATTTTTTGAAGAGAAGAATTTTCAACAAGGAAAAGCTTTGTATAATTCAAAAATAGCTTATATGAACAGTGATTATTTTGATAATCCTTCGGTTTCGATGCGTTTAGAATATGAGAGGAAAAATGTCTTAACCTATTGCCTTTTAGGTGATCCTGAGCTTGATGTATATACAAATAAACCTGTTGTAGTATCTAATCCTTTTCCTGGTGAGATCTTTGAAGGACAAAATTTATCAATTACTATTAAAAATACACACAATGAATTCATACCTAATGCTAGATTAAGTATTACCTCGAATGATGGATTATACCGTTCTTTATATACTGATTCTTCAGGTCAATGTAATTTTATAATTCCAGCATTAGAAAAAAAGGATTATAATTTCATAATAACAGGTCATAACATCATACCCTCTCAATTTAATTTTAAAACACAACTGGATACAGTTGATCCTGAAATTATAAACTTGCAAATGAGACAAGAGATATTAACTGGAAATGAAACGATTCAATTTACTGCTGAAGGGTATGATTTATGTTCTGGAATTGAAAATATTTTTATTTTACTTTCTAGAAATGAATTTAAGGATTTCTCGATCCTAGTAATGGAAAAAGACAGTTCAGATAATATTTATACTTATAATTTATTTAAGAATAATATAAAACCCGGAAAATATTCATACTTAGCAATAGCAAGAGATTTTGCAAATAATACAAAAATTTTTTATGAAGAAAGTTGTAATTTTGAAGTAATTGATGAAAATTTAAGGAATAGTATGGAGATTGTTTACTTCCTTGCTTTTCTACTAATTATAGGGATTATTGGAATTTCATTTTTCTTAATATATAGAAATTACAAAAGAAAAGAAATTAAGAAGAGAGAATGGGAATTAACTGCTATTAGAATAAGAAAAAAAGAAAGAATGGAGAAGTTAAGAAAGAAAAAGCAGCTAAATTAACATTTAAAAATTATTTTGTTTAGCAAAATTGGATACTCCTATAGATAATTTTAAATTTTTATAAGAGCTTAGAGCCCGAGATTTATTCCATATATCAAAAAATGTGGCAATATGAAAATAGGAATTGATTACATCATGGATGAAATTTTTACCTTTATCAGTTAGTTCAATAGCATATCTAGGTCTTAACCGATTATCTGTAAAGGAGACTTTTTGCTTAATAAGCCAATAACCACAATTTTCACATTGATTTGGCAAATAATTAAATGTTATTCCACATGCCGGACACTTCTTAATTATCACAATTATATTGTTCCATATCCTTGTATTTGTTTGGGGAGTATTAGCTTTTATACTAACGATTGAGGAGTAAATAAATTTTAATTTAAATTTTTTTTTATATTAATAAATTGAAATAATATATTTTTAAAAGGGTGTTTTGATTATTTTCCATATCTCAAAATATCTACTAACATAAGATTAAATAAATTAAAAACTAGTTAAAATAATAGGATTTATATTTTAAATGATTAGATTTAATAAATATTTGAACAAAAATCAAATTAAGAATTTTTTTTTATATCTTGGATTTGCTACAGTTTCATTAGCTTTTTTAGAATTAATAATCTATTTTATAACTTATGATAATATCAATTCACTCATAATTTTAATTTTAATTTTTCCTGGAATATCAGCATGGTTTGATGGATTTCAAAATATATTTGTTTTAAAAAAGGTTGAAATTCTGAAAATCTCTGTAGGATTTTTTATGATAATATATAATTTAATTATTTTCATTTTTTATACAATTGATCTCTGGACAATTATCAATTATGTATACTATCTTCTATTAATTAACTTATTACTAATTGGCGTAACAAAAATTATTGAAGGCAAAATTAATATTGAATATAAGCAATGGTATCGAAAACTGTTAGGGTTAACAGGAACTACAATTATCGTTCTAACGTTGATAATTTATTCTTTAATAATTATAGGAATAAATTTTTTTGCGATTCTAATTTTTTTAATTCTTAATTTTGATGGTATACCAAATATTATATACAGTAGAAGTGAAAATATTGAAAAGAAATAAATATTTTATGATGTGTTTGAAAAAATGGAAGAATTTGAGGTAAAAGATTCATTAAAAAAAAGCTTTATTATAAGGCTTTCATGCCTACTTTCACCAATTATTATTCTCGACATAATTTTTTTAATATGGGTTATAATTTTAGAATTCCAAGGTATTCATATTTCATTATATTTAGTTCCGTTATTAATAATCTTTAGCATACCATTTTTTCTAATTCTTGTAACCTATATTAGGAGGAGTATACCAATCCAAAGGACAAGGATCTTTATATCAAATGAATCAATTGATTTTTTTCTACAAGATAAATTATTTATCAGGTTATTGTGGCACGACATCGAAAAGATAATTGCAATAAAAGAAATATCATATCCTCCAAATAGTTTTGCTAAATGGATTAATTTATATTTTAAAGGTCCAAATTTGAATAAATCTATAAGACCGTATTTTTTAGGCTTAAACCACAGAAATGAAAACCTGCTTTTATCTGCTTTAGAAGAATATGCTAAAGCTTTACAAATCCAATTTACGGTGGATTTAAATAAAAATAAAACTAATAAAGAACATACATTAAAGGAATTAGATGAAATTAAAAAATTTTTGCAGAATTGTAAACATTTATAATAATATTTTTATTTAAATTTTGAGAGAAATCAAACCTACACTTTATCTACATGGATAAAAACGACTTCGGCTAATGGCTCAATTCTTTCAAAAATGAATGCGTCAGGGAACTTTAGGGGGTATGATATGCACTGCAAAAGTAATGGTGTAATCAGAGCCCACTTAATACACACTCTAAGTTCAAATGAAATAATTGTGGACGGTTCTACTCAAATCGATGACGGAGGATGGCATTTTATAGTCATTACCTACAACGGTTCCAGTTCTGCTTCTGGTGTAAAGATATATGTAGATGGCGTTTTGGAAAATCTTACGATTGTAAAAGATACATTGAATAAAACAATACAAACAGATGTAGATTTTATGATCGGTGCCCGAACTGGAGGGAATTATTTTTCTGGTCAAATTGATGATGTAAGGATTTACTCTAAAGTACTTTCTCAATATGAAATAGCATGGTTAAATAATGATGGTAATGGGCAATCTCTAAAGACGCTTAATATTTCAGGTGAAAATAATGTTGAAACTGAATATTATATCGAAATTCCACATGTTGGGAGAGTATATGATGCTAATCTAACGCTCCAAATTGATTCTACTGGGACTCCAATAGGAACAGGTAATATTACAATTCAACTTAAAAAAGAGGACCTTAGCTCCAAAATAAGTGATTATGTATTAATAAATTACACCAATAATTTCGATAATACAACAGCCTTTACTTATCAGAATTATTTCGATCTTTCAGAGTATGTGAATAATGGTTCGATTTATCAGCACTATGGAAAGTTTATTTTAAGCATTATGGTTAATGGAACATACTTATTCGATAAATTTACGATATCAGACTTTTATATTCAAACAGATACATTCGTACAAGCGGGAATGAGTGATACTGAAGGGTGGATTACCAATCCTGCCAAAAAAGACACCGATGACGACGGATGGGATGATTACGCAGAGATTTTTACCCATGAGACTAACCCTCTACAGGTAGATACAGATGGAGATGGTGCATGGGATCCAATCGATCGAGATCCCCATCAAGATGTGATGCTTGAGATCTGCCCTCTTTATGGTCAATCTATCGCAAGCAATTACAAATTGCAAATTGTTACTCTGTTTACGAAAGAGGATACGCAAGAGCCAGTTTATATACCTGCTATTGGAGAATTTCCCGATATATATGAAGATCCCTTATGGACGGCATATTTCGATGGTACTCATGGTAGCTCGCTTGATCTTCATTACTACGTGAACATCAATGATGATATAGAGATTCAACCAAATCAGATTCAAATCCAGACTCAAATGTGGTGGATAGAACGATACTTCCTATGGTTTGAAATATGGGATATGCTTCTTGTTTCAGGGACTAACACTTATAATATTGGCAGTGTAGGGCATTCTCAGACCTTAACCATAAACAGCGATAATAAATACATAGCAGCAGTGCAGGTAAGCACTATTGGGGTAGAAAAGGCAAATACCATTGCGATTTATGAAACCAACGGGACTGTGTTCAATGGGCATTATCAAGAGCAGGAGCGGATGAATATTATCCAGCTCTATATCAACGACAGCGGTGATGGTACTCCTTTCGAATCGGGGCTAAATACAATCGTGATTCCAACCAGCTTGTTTACAGAAACGCTTTTTAACGCATATGTCCAAAATGAATCTCTTAGTGAGACACCTATTTATAGCTCGGATGAGGAGATTTTCAAGTTCATTTCCGTGGGAAGGGATGGCACCACTGAGCAAGCCTGCGACGAGATCGACTTTGTTATTATAAGGTTTGATATTTCTTCTGTAGATGGGATGGAAATCTTGGATTTACTGCTCACGTGCCTTGTCAATGAAACCATTAATGAAACTGCTGTCGTATACTCCTATGTGTCCACCAAATTGAATGACACTTCTGCGGTGATGATGAACCTGCCGATTTCTGTGCTCCAATATGTCCCGTGGTTCTGTAATTTCTCTGACTCAATAATGGGTGCGAAACCCGAGACCTTCGGAGATTGGTTTTGGAAGTCTCTCAATACGCTTGTGAACTTAATTATTGGTGTGATTATTACCATCGTAATAGCAATAATTGAACTTGCAAAGCTGATCATCGATTTCTTCATATACTTATTCATGGACGTCCTACCAATTTTAGGATATATTTTATGGCTAGTAATTTGTGCTCAGATACTTATATTTATCTTCATATTGTTCGCATTAACTCTAATTTTGATTATTCTCAGTTTCTTAGCATTTTTCCCGTACTTCTTTTTAGTAAGCATCCTTATAGGAGGGGAATTTATTATCAAAGCGAACTCATTGACTGTTCAAAAAGGAGATGACTACACGACGTATAAGTATGAGGTTAGTCTGATAAATATTCCCTTTTTTGCGTTTTTAATACCTACAGTATATATTTCATTTGATACAAAAACTGGAAAATACATAATTCCATTGAATTTCTTTACAACTAATCTAGATGCTCCAAATCAAACATTTTTTGAAGATCTGAGTGAAGAAAATCCTTCACAGAGTTCAGGGTTAGCAATGAGTACGGATGATTCTGAAAGCTTTAGTTTTGATCAGTTTTGGAATGGCTTTTCAACATTGATAGCAATAGTAAGTACTACTTTATCCATTATTTTTGCTGTACTAGGAACAATTACACACCCCCTAATACAATACATATCTGTTGTAATGTCAATTGTAAGTCTTTCACTCACTCTCTTTTTAATAGTAAAATATTCTATAGAAATTGGTGGAATGACAGAAAGTCTTTCTTGGGGTTTAGCAGCTGGTTCATTTTTCATGATAATCTTTTCAACGGTGGTAGGGAATACGGGTGGAAACTTGGACCTACTCATAAAAGATCTCCTTACTAATTTTGGTTTATTATATGCTTGTATGAGTCTTTACTTAAAGTTCTTTAAGGCTTTTACTCAACAAAGATTGGATCTTGGACCAAGTATAGTAGTTATATGTATAGGATTAATCTTTTATGCAATAACAATTCGAAAATTCAACTATCCCAGGAGAATGGATATTATCAACATATTTATAGCATTCCTAACAGTAATATGTTTAAGTTATGCTCTACTTCCTACTTGGGAAGATTTAGAAACTTCTTAAAAAAAATCTTAAATAATTTTACATTTTTTTTTTATGAAATAAAAAGCATGGAATTCCATTTATTTAAAAACATCAAATCATAATCACAATTATGAAGTCTAGAAGCAAAAGGCTTTTACCTTTTTATATAATAGCAACAATAATTATCTTCTTTCTTCTGTACAACTTATTTCGAGTCTTCTCTTTAGAGGAAGGGTCACCCCATTTAGAACATATAAATTTAATTAATACAATTCTAACATTCTCTCTTTTTTTTGTAGGTATTTTGGGTTATTTTATAGATAAAAAATTTGAACTTATTAAAAATGAAGAAAAGAGAAAATTATCTAAAAACTTTACTAAATATGAGAAATTAATTACAATCATAACAATAATTAGTATTAGCATAATGTCAGCATCAATTTTACTTGGAGAATATTTATTGTTTATTCTTGGGCCAAATATTTTTACAGATATTTTTATTGTTTTAGAAATTGTTGGAATAGGTTTATTTATTCTTGGAATTGTCTTAATATTGAAATAATTTTAATACTGCATTAAAAAATTATGGGAATCATTAGTATTGAATTAATGATTTATAACTGAATAAAGTGATTACTATAAGGCGAAAAGTGTATTTTTTTGTTAGCTATTCTATAATTTTTTCCATTTTTGTTATTGATAATATTATAGGAATTGTTCAGTTAGTAAATTATAGTATGGAGGGATTTGATTTATTAGCTACAAGTGAGGGTCAATTTAGGTTGATTAATTTAATTACTAATTTAATTACTACATGTATAGCGATAATAGCTCTAACAATTATCTGGAGAAAAATAGTTATCCAAATAGGTGAAGGAGAACTTGTGAAATATAGAAGAATTTTCAAAATAATTTTTTTTGTAGGCATAGTTAACTTTTTATTTCCTTTCTTAATTTTTATCAATCGTTTGCTGAAAACCACTCCATTTGGCCAAATATATAATATTCTAGTAAAGTTAAGCTTAATTTTTCTTTTATTAGGAAGTAGTGGTATACTTTCTATTAATGTTGAAGAACGAAAAATTAATAATATAAATTGATATGTAACAAAAAAATTTCAGTCTTTGATCCATAAGTTATTGAAAATTCAGACACCGATTTTCCCAATGTCTCTTACTTCTAAAAAGTAGTATTCCTTTATCAATTTCATTTTGACCTTGTTCCATGTATGTTTTACCACTTAATTATTATATTGCTAAACTTATAATGAAGGATGATTTATTAAATAAAAAGATGGATCAGAAAAAGATCTATTATCGAGCAGGTTTTTAATGGTAGATGTATTTCATGGGGTGAGACTCGTCTTCCTGCGCTACTTTTTCGTCATAAAAATCCAACAATTAAAAAACATAAATTTTTTGGCAGGATTGGTAATCTACTCTTCAGTATCGCTCGTTCCCGCTTGTATGAATGTATCTGTTTGAATGTAAACTTCACGGACAATCTATCGCAAGCAATTACAAACTGCAAATTGTCACTTTGTTTACGAAAGAGGAAACGCAAGAGCCAGTTTATATACCTGCAGTCGGAGAATTTCCCGACATCTATGAAGAATCCATCTGGACGGCATATTTCGATGGTACTCATGGAAGCTCGCTTGATCTTCATTACTATGTGAATATTAATGACGATATGGAACTCCAACCAAATCAAATTCAAATCCAGACTCAAATGTGGTGGATAGAACGATACTTCCTGTGGTTTGAAATCTGGGATATGCTTCTTGTTTCAGGGACTAACACCTATAATATTGGCAGTGTAGGGCATTCTCAGATTTTGACAATCAATAATGATGATAAATACATAGCAACAGTGCAGGTAAGCACTATTGGGGTAGAAAAGGCAAACACCATTGCGATTTATGAAACGAATGGAACGGTATTCAATGGGCATTATCAAGAGCAGGAGCGGATGAACATTATCCAGCTCTATATCAACGACAGCGGTGATGGCACTCCGTTTGAATCAGGACTCAATACAATCGTAATTCCAACTAGCTTATTTACAGAAACGCTTTTTAATGCCTATGTACAAAATGAATCCCTCAGTGAGACACCTATTTATAGCTCAGACGAGGAAATTTTCAAGTTCATTTCCGTAGGAAGGGACGGCACCACTGAGCAAGCGTGCGACGAGATCGATTTTGTCATCATTAGATTTGACATTTCCTCTGCAGATGGGATGGAAATCCTGGATTTACTGCTCACCTGCCTTGTCAATGAAACCACTAATGAAACTGCTGTCGTATATTCCTATGTGTCCACCAAATTGAATGATACTTTTGCGGTGATGATGAACCTACCGATTTCTGTGCTCCAATACGTTCCATGTTTCTGTAATTTCTCTGACTCAATAATGGGCGCGAAACCTGAAACTTTTGGAGATTGGTTCTGGAAATCACTGAATAAACTTGTAAACCTAATAATTGGTGTAATTTTAACCATCGTAATGGCAATCGTGGAACTTGTGAAGTTGATCATCAATTTCTTCATATTCATCTTCATGGATGTCTTACCTATTCTAGGATATATTTTATGTTTAATAATCTGTGTAGTAATATTAGTTTTCATTTATGTATTGTTTGTAATTAATTTAATGATAACGGCTATCACATTCTTACTAGCATTACCCATTTTGATTTTGTTTAGCCAATTGATTAATTCAAATTTAGTTATAGAATTTAACTCAATCAGCGTTAAATATTCACACTAAATATTCTAAAGAATTACATACCAAACTGAGAAAAAAAAATATATTATTAATTTGTATTGACTATACTTTAAGTTCAGAAAATGTAACATTTACAATTAAATCTAATAAAGGATATCATGGTGGTCAAAAATACTTAATAATTGTATCATTGCTAACTAGGAAAAAGAATATAAAAATACCTAATAAAGCTGTTAATAAAAATAATATGATAATACTGAATTCTTCTGAATTTGCTGAGTTTATTGGATACAAACACAAGTATTTAGCTGAATACAATCGAATAATAGAATTGGTTAATAATGCGATTTTGCTTAAAAACTACGAACAATTGGAAATGGAAACAAACCAGGCACAACAAATTTTAGAAACTGAATATGGTACACTTTTAGAGCAACAAGAAAATTTGGAAGAACATTTACTTTATGAGAATGAAGAAGACCTATCTTATTTATTAAAAGAAGTAAAACCAAAAAATATTCTTGACTATCTATGAAATTTTCTTTATTAAGTATTATCATTCATCGTAATCTTCTTTTGAAAATATGAATTTATCTATAATTATTTTTTCTTGTGTAATTTTTTTCAAAAATTTATCATATTCATCAGGACAATAATTTATAGCATTTTCATCTAAGACAAATAAAATTGCTTTCTGGAACTTTTTTTTATCTAAAATATCTTTATTCTCATTATTTATAATTCTTGTTTTCATATAATATCTAATGATATTAATGCCATCTCTTACAGTATACGGCTCGTCATGTTTATGAGCATTTTGTAAAAATTCTACACAGTAATCTAATATTTCTTTTGACCCGAATGATAAATTGTATTTCAAAATTTTTAACTCATCAATTTTATTAGGGAATTCGATTAGAATACGAGGATTCAATCTTGACATAATATATTCGGGAATTTCATAGGTACTACTATCTGCATTCATTGTAACACATAATCGAAACTCTGGATGGGCATATATTCTTATGCCTGCAATAATACTCTCAACATAACGTCTTTTATCCATTAACGGCGCTAAAGATGCCCAGCTCTTTTCACTCATTCTATTTCCCTCATCTAACAAGCAAATTCCTCCTTTTATCATAGCTGATACTAAAGAGCTTGC
>JBHLNW010000001.1:0-152296 GCA_048941185.1 Promethearchaeota archaeon | reverse complement strand
TTTTCTACTCCAGCATTTTCAGCTTCTTTAATAATTTCTTCAAGGATAAGATAAAGATTAGCATGACAATGGATATCGATTAACATTTGTAAAACCTTATAAGTTTATATTAAATAAGTGGGAGGGAAAAACTTTACATATTATTAACTTGCTCTCGAATTAGAGCGATCTTTTTTACTAATTCAAACTTTTTTCTCCAATTATATTCATAAATTTCTAAATCATTTTGCAAAGACTCTAACTCCTTTAATAACATATTCTTAAGATCATCTTTGGTAAATTGCCCTATATGTTTTGGTAGAGGTTCAATTTTTGCTGCCCTCTTTATCCTTAAATCTGATATAGCTTTTGCTAATTGTGCTTGGAATCCTTTTGATTGTGTCGGATCAATATTTTCTAGAGTATCAAAGGAATGCTTTAAGCCATTAATAAATGCTTCTAGATCTTCAATATCGACTTTATCTTTTGCCATTTGAAATCGTAGGTAATCATTCACATAAAAATATAAGTTCTAGAAGGAAATTAAATATTTATTATTGTTTATTTTGCTTTAAAAAGAAAAATTGAAAGCTAATAATCCAAAAGAAAGCATCCTAAAAAGTTAAAGCAAAAAGAAAAAGAAAAAAAAGCGCTGATTCCTTCGATTGCTCATTAATTCTCCTCACCTGCGGCTGTTGTAGATTCATTTTATAAATCCGTTCCTTTAACTATGGATCTAAATGAAATTTCGTTAAAACTGTGAAATTTTAAATAAATGCAAATCCTTATTTTATCACAAAAAATGATCTTTTTGTATAACAAATGTCTTATTTTTAATAATTTTTGATTTAACATTTAAATTTTTTTTATTCAAATAATGTTCGAAACAATAGTTATTAAAAAAGATGTGTATTATTTATATTTTTTTGTATACAATCTTTTATTTTTGTACAAAAAATAGAGAATATTTGTTAGATTCGAAAATTAATCACATTCATGTTTTTTGAGAATCTAAAACAATTGTTATAACTATGAGTATGATATAAGAAATTTTTCTATAAAATTTGAATTTTAAAACAATATTGCATCTAGCAGATCATAGGAGTATATTTAAAATTCTATAAGGACTATTTTAAATATATGCCAAATATCACTAATCAAAATATTACTAGTTTATTAGTACCATATCAAAAGAAACAAGTGTCGATTGATAATGCCATTAATAAATACATTAAGCCGGGAAATCGTATTTTTATCGATTCTGGTTGTTCAGAACCTATTGATCTTACTAAGAAATTAATTGAACTGGGATTAAAACTCCCTGATGTTGAAATACTGCATTTTCTTAGTCTTAGTGATTTAGATTACTACGAAACTGCTGGAGGAATAGAAGATTTATTTAGACATAATGCATTTTTTATTGGAAAATCGTTACGTAAATATGTAGAAGCTGGTCAAGCAGATTATACTCCAATGCTACTTTCAGAGATTCCAAGCTTGTTTAAATCAGGGAAAATACACTTAGATACTGCACTAATTCAAGTGAGCCTACCAGATCGATACGGTTTTTGTAGTTATGGAATTAATGTTGATATTGTTAAACCAATTGTAGAATCCGCTGAATTTGTTGTAGCTGAAATAAATCCAAAAATGCCACGTACTTTGGGTGACTCTTTTATTCATATGGATGATATTGATGCCTATGTATTAAGTGATCATGATATTATAGAATTTAGTTATGGAGAACTTGATGATGTTTCCACTAGAATAGCAAAATTTGTCGCCTCCTTAATAGAGGATGAATCTACAATTCAAATGGGAATTGGTCAGATTCCAAATGCAGTTACTAAAGAATTATTAGATAAAAAAGACTTAGGAGTTCATAGTGAAGTGTTTTCGGATGGGACAGTCGATCTTGTAGAAGGAGGCGTAATAACTTGTAAAAAAAAGACTCTGCATAAAGATAAGATCATTTGCTCATTTGTAATGGGATCTAAAAGATTATATGATTTTGTTGATGATAACCCTATGGTTGAATTCCATCCTTGTGATTATACTAATGATCCCTTCATAATTAGTCAAAATAAAAGGCAAGTGGCAATAAATGCAGCTTTAAGTGTGGATTTAACGGGGCAAGTAAATTCTGATTCCTTAGGGCACCAATTTTATAGTGGAATTGGTGGACAGGTTGATTTTGTAAGAGGGGCGGGAAGAGCCATTGATGGAAAACCAATTATGACTTTGCCTTCCACAGCTACTCTAAAAGATGGAACTTTAGTTTCTCGAATAGTTCCTTACCTTCAGCCCGGTTCCGGTGTTGTAATAACAAGGGGAGATATCCATTATGTGGTAACTGAATGGGGTATTGCTTATCTTTATGGAAAAAGTATTAGAGAAAGAGTTCTTGAAATGATTAATATCGCACATCCAGATTTTAGAGAAGAATTATTAGAACATGCAAAAAAATGGAAGTATGTTTATTCAGATCAAAAATTGCCTATATCTATAGATGGAAGAATAAGTGTTTATCCTGAGAAATATGAAACTAAGTTTAAACTTAAGAATGGTAAAAAAATAATAATACGTCCTGTAAAACCAACAGATGAAAGAATGATTCAAGAATTACATTATTCCTTAGATGAAAAAGATAGATATTTGAGATTCTTTACTCCCGTCAAAGATTTTCGTCATAAAAAAATCCAACCAATGGTAAATATTGATTATTCAACAGATATGATTTTAGTAGGAGAATATAGTGATAGTGGAGAAGAAAAGATTATTGCTTTAGGTGCATTTTTTAAAACTGTACAACCATCTATCGCAGAATTAGCATTCGTAGTTCATAAAGAATGGAGAGGATTAGGAATAACTAAGTTTTTATTGAATTTCTTAGTACAAATTGGTAAAGAACTTAATTATCGAACATTTACAGGATCAATTTTACTAGAAAATAAACCTATGCTTCATATCATTAATAGTTCAGGATATATGTTAAAACTCAAGAGAATCGAGGGAGGAGTTACGATATTCGCATTTGATCTTTCTTAATTACAATATATCAAATATAGATTATATTTTAAAATCCATACATTCAATTTTTCTACTTCTTTATTCATGTATATTATAAAAATATAATTATATTAGTGTTTATAATTAGCAAAGAAATATTTATCAGCGACTTTCACAGACTTTATAATGAAAACGGTTTAACCTCTGAAGTAATATCTTTATTTCAGAAAATGATTTATTATTATTATAAAAACCATAAGAGAGAATTTCCTTTTAGGGAAAACATAACCCCTTATACTGTTTTAATATCAGAAATTATGCTCCAACAAACTCAAACAGAGAGAGTATCGGAAAAATATCTCCAATTTATAAATAAATTTCCAGATTTTTCGTCTCTGCACGCAGCTTCAATTGAAGAAGTTCTTAAGGAATGGAAAGGATTAGGGTATAATAGGAGGGCAATAGCATTAAAAAGAATTGCAGATTCCGTTGTTAAAGATTATGAGGGGAAGCTTCCCGATTCAATAGGTATTTTGAAATCTTTTCCACAAATAGGACATAATACTGCATCATCAATAATAACATTTGCTTTTAATAAACCTACAGCTTTTATTGAAACAAATATCAGAAGAGTTTATATTTACTTTTTCTTTCCTAATAAAAGTAAGATTAATGATAAAGAAATTATGTCGATCGTTAAAAATACAATTGATATTCATGATCCTCGTGAATGGTATTATGCCTTGATGGATTATGGTGTTATGCTCAAAAAAACTCACCCAGAACTGAATAAAAGGAGTATTCATTATCGAAAACAAGTACCTTTTAAAGGATCAAATCGAGAGATTAGAGGAAAGATTTTAGAATTATTAATAAAACAAGGAAAAATGAAAATAAAAAATATCCAAAGAGTATTTGATGGAAAGGAACAATATAAAATAATGAATATACTTAACCAACTCAAAAAAGAAGGATTTATTGAAATGACAACTGATACAATTAATTTAAAAGAATAAAGAATATTATTCTAATTTCATCGTCTTCATATATCTAGCTATTCTCAGAGCTAATTTTTCTTGTTTTTTCCAATCTCCGAATGCAGATCCTTTTGATATTAATTTATTAATTTCCTTTTTATATAAATCTTTAATTTTTTTAACAGGTACTTTAGCAAAGGGAGTCTGTGGCAGAGGAATAAATGAATGAGCATGTACTTTGGCACTTTTATTTGACAATTCTCTCATCATCGAAATGGTAAGTTTAACATCTTCTTCATTTTCTCCTGGTAAACCGAAAATAAAATCCACATTGATTTTTAAATTATAATTTAAACTTAATTCTACAGCACTATAAATATCCTTAATAGTATGATCTCTATGACATAAATCTAAGATTCTTTGACTACCTGATTGTGCTCCGATTGTAATATTATCATTATCTGCATATTGGAGGATTAAACTTAGAGTTTTACTAGTAACATCTTCAGGTCTAACTTCTGATGGAAAAGTCCCTAAAAACAAGTGACCTTTTTTTCCAATTATCTCCCTTACTCTTTTAAGTAGGGTTTCTAATTTTGTTAAATTTAATACTTTTCCATCCAGAGAACCATAGGAAAATGCATTTGGAGTTATAAATCTTATATCCGTAAGATCACCATAATAATTATGCAATACTTGTACATATTTACATATAGATTCAATACTTCTATGCCTTGGTTTTGTCCCTGAAATATAGGGTGTTTGGCAAAAGTAGCATAAATAAGGGCAACCTCTAGTTATCTCTATTGCCCCAAATCTTCGATTTTTTAAGGGAAATGGAGGATAATCATCTAAGTTAATGAGATCTCTTTTTCCTGTGAAAACGTAATCATTAGAACCATTTATGTAAGAAATTCCTTTTACATTCTCATAATCAGAATCTATTTTAAGTTTCTTTAGTAATTCTATAAATGTTTTTTCACCTTCACCAACAACAACAAAATCAAACCCAAGTTTGAGTACTCCTAAAGGATCACCAGTAGCATGTGGACCTCCTGCAATATAAACTACATTATGTTTACATTTTTTTTTTAATATTGAAATTAAATCATAAATCTCCCATAATTGAGTAGTGAAAAAGGAAAATCCAACGATTATTAATTCATGTTTTTCAATTATATTTTTTAACCCATCAATTAACTCTTCTTTCTTTTTAATAAAGTAAATTTTAAAATCATCGAAATAATTATCTGTTTCCAATGCTGCGATTAATGCATTGAAACTATAGATATTATTTTTGTAATAATATACAACTAAAGCACAATCTTTAGGCAAATTTTTCATCCAATAAGTGATATCAAATAAATTCTAATAATCTACAATACTTATAATTTTCCTACAGAGAATCTCCAGTTTAGTATAATACTTAAACTTAAATTAGTATTACGTTATTTATTAATTAAAATCTAATAAGGAGTTGAAAACATGTTACTCAATGTATGGTTTGCAACTACAACAGATGAAGTAGGGATTTCTTTATTTGATTTTTATTCGATCGGACATATCTGTTTTGGAATAGGACTATTTCTATTTTGGTCATTATTTTATACAGTACCTAAAAAGAAAGGAAGAATTCCAATCTTCTCTTTATTGTTTGTTTTTATTCTTACGGTTGTGTGTGCTATTATTTGGGAAATCATTGAACATGCATTATTTCTACCATTAGGGTGGAAATTTGAAAATCGACCTGATAGTTGGATGAATATGACTACTGATATTCTATTATGCGCATTAGGTGGTCTTGGAACATGGCTATTTGCATATCTCACATTTGAAAAAGAAAAAAGTGCGTTTGCATATTATACTTTCGGAATAATAGGATTCGGAGTTTGGATCAGTGTCTTTATAATACTTCGATATTTAACTTTTCAAAACTCTCCAATAATTTAATCTTTTTTTTTATTATCACTCTAAAAGAAATGTATGAAATGAAAGAGTATATAGAGTTTGAAAATGGTAATATTCCTTTAATTTTGTCTATTCCTCATGGAGGGTCATTAGAGTGTGATTCCATTCCTCAAAGGAATACAGGTGTTTTAGGAATCGATAAAGGGACTATAGATCTAGCTAAGAATTTGATTAAAGCAATTAATAATATTTTTATTAACGAAGGATTGGGATTTAAAACTCCATTTTACATTAGTTCAAGGGTACGAAGAAGTAAAATTGATTTAAATCGTAGTGAGCATGAAGCATACGATCAAAATTCATTTCTCGCTAGAGAAATTTATAACTTTTATCATAATAAAATCAATGAATGGGTTTTTACAAATCTAGAAAAATATGAGAGCTGTTTACTTATAGATATACATGGTTTTGAAAGAGACGCTCGCCCACCGGGTTTCCGAGACGTAGATATAATTTTAGGCACGAATAATTTAGAGTCATTTTATTCTGAACCAATTAAAAAGAGAAACTGGGAGAAAAACATTCGAGGAATATTAATTCAAAAAATGCTTCAATTGGATGTACCCATCGCACCAGGTCATCCTAGAAGAAAAGAATATGTATTAACAGGGGGTTATATAACAACCCAATATGGTGCTTCTCGTATTCCAAAAAGTCGAACAATTCAGATTGAATTTTCCGATCGATTACGATTACATGATGAGAATTTAAAACAAAAGGTTATAAAGGCTCTTGCTGCTATTTTTTTTGAAGATATAAGCTCACCTAATTATTTGATGAGATAATTTGCTTCACAATTCGATTCATAAATTTGCTCATTTGTATTTTGCAAATACGAGCTACTTTTTTATAATTAAAGGATTCTGCTAAAGTGTCTAGGTATGAAAGATTATATAAGATTGACACATTCTTATCATTTCTCATATATAATTTATCTAATTCTTCCTGAATCCTACTTTCGGGAATTTTTATTTTTTTTTTTATCCGTTTCTTAATTTCTTTTATTGCTTCTCCAAAATTAAGATCTCGGATACTTGATATAAGAGAATTTAAGACAAGAGAATATAAAATAACTGAATTAATATGTTCGGCTCCTTTTAAGTTCTCAAGTTTGAGTTGGAGATCTTGGTAAATCTCTTCTATATAATTCTCATCTAAACCCTTTATTTTTTTGAAAAGACTAAGGAACTCTAAATATTTACCCTCCAAAAATAAATTTAAATTTTCATTAAATAAATCTTTAAACTTCCTAATTATTTGGCCCGATTTGCTTATCTTTAGAGTAATCTCAGGAGTCCTACCAGTAATGAGATCTCGACCATCTTTATAAAACTGCTGATTTACAAGATTATCTGTGCTTTCATACAATTTTTCTAACACAATATTTATGGTAAAACACCTAATTCTAAAATCTGTTGATCTTTCTCAAACGTTTAATAATAATATATAGATTTAATTTTTTGTTTTATCTAATTAAATTTTTTAAATATAGATTTTAGGGTAAAATAATACAAGTATAATATATAATTAGAAAATTATTTCTGCTAGTATTAAAATTCTGGTGAATTTATAATCATTTTATAATAAAAAAAAAATAAATTAAAAAAATAAATTGAATTATAATTGAAAAACTAATAAAAAAAAAAGAAAAGATTCATGGAAAGTTTAATAGGTTGTTTCTAATTTTATAAATCTTCTACCAAATCTTCGTAAGCTTCTAAAGCAAGCTCCACAATCTCTTGGAATGCCATTGCGTCTTGAAGATTTCCTTCGACAGTGATATCTCCAGCCATATAAGCTGATGTTGCATCTACCTCTCCCATAAGAATACCTGCTCCAACCTCGAGTGTTGAAGACATTGTAAATGATGGATTATCGACATCTCCTTCACCAAAATCTAAATCCCCTTCCTTTACAGTAAGCCAATACTTTTTATCCTGATCTGTGATGATCATCGCTATAGCTATGTCCATATCTTCAAGTTCTTCCTTGAGATCTTCATTCTCCTTTGAAATTTGCTTAATAAATTCGTACATCAGCATTACATCTTCAGCAGAAGCAGATGATGCTCCCGCGTCTTGAGCAGCCTTAATTTTCTTTAATAACGATTCGTCAACCATTTTAATTTTCAACCTTTTTGTATAATTTTCCTCTTTTATTTTGAAAATTGTTTATGAAAATATTCTATAAATAACAATATTAAAAGGTTATAATTATATAAAAAGGTTTTATTTGTGTTACTTATTGAAATTGGGTAAAACCATTAAATTCAAAATGGAATCTTAAAAGTTTTGGTTAATCATAAATTTTTTTGAGTAATTTATCCTTATTTCACAATTTTTTAACCCTTAAGATTATTATTTTTCAAACCAAGGCTAATTTAAGTTTATGAGGGTCTATCTAGAACATAGAGTTTTGAATATTTGCTAGTTTTTTAATATGGCGCCCACAGCGGGATTTGAACCCGCGTCGCAGGAGTGACAGTCCCGAATGCTAGACCGGGCTACACTATGTGGGCAGCACTATGAGATTATTTGTGTTAGAAAAAAAATTGCTATAAAAAATGAAATAAAGATAAGTTTAAAAATTTTATTCTGAGACAATTTAGATGGAGAAAACAAGTAAAACACATAATAGAAACATTTATATTAATTAAAAATGATGTAGACTATAAGGAATATTTAGGTATAACAAAAGAATATATTTAAATCAGACTCCAGTATGTGTACTATGCTTAATTCGAAGAGTCTCAATTTGGTTCTTACTGACTTGCAGAACCAGAATGGAGCACTAATTGCATTATTAGACAAATTCATCAAGTTCGCAGTCAACAAATTCCTAAATACGGAAGATTTACGGGAAGAAATAGAGGTTTACGATGATATATATCAAATCATCATAAAAGATTTAGATTTTAATTTTTGGCTCAAAGTATCAAATGGTTCAATTATTTATAAAAAAGGAATTAATAGAAGCGCATCATTTAAAGTTAAATATACTAAAGACATATTACTCAAAATTTTGAAACGTGAGATGGATGGAACTGATGCGTATATGAAAGGTTTTATAAATGTTGATGGAGATCTCTCTCAAGGTTTAAGATTTACAAAATTATTTCGGATTTTCTTTGTATATCTAAACAATGGTTTTAAAAAAATGGAATAGGTTTATTTCAGTTACTTCTTTTTTTAAAATTTCAAGAATGAGTTTCTTTATGCTTTATATTTAATACAAAAAGATTTTTTAGAAATAAAGAATGAATGTAATTAAGCCTACATATTTTTAACCTTAATTTTAGGGCCTGTAATCTAGTCTGGATAGGGTGCCCGGCTTCGGACTGGGATGTCGCAGGTTCGAAAGATCTGAGCTTTTCGCTCTATACTAAGATTCGAGTTTCCTGCCAGGCCCATTCTATATTCTCTTCAATTGATAAAAGGAAAATAGACAATCTATTTTTAAATAATCTAATTGTAAGTATCGCTCCCTTATGTCTTTCTTTAGATTGTACAAGTATTTCTCCGCCATATGATTCAATTATTTCTTTTGAAATGTATAATCCAAGGCCAGATTCTTCGATATCGACCCCTAAATTCATGCCATATGGTTTAATTTTACCAAATTTTTCAAATAAAATTGCTTTTTCAGTGAGATTGACATCTTTATTATAGACAAGACAGGGTTTTTACATTTTTCAAAAGTCAATGAAGATAGACCTAACATCGTGAATAGAAATTTCCAAATAGTTGGTTTCATTTCAGCAATTCTGATTTATGCTCAAGACTTTATTGTTGGTGAAGAGTACCGGTTAAAACTCGAGGATGTAAATCTTGGTTGATGCCATTTATTCCTAAAAACAAAGAAGGATGTTATTTTTGCATACAATATTGATAAAGAAAAGAGATCTGAAAATATAAAAAGATATATGCAATTAATAGTAGAAGAGTTCTTAGACAAATATTATTCTTCTCATGTAATAAGATTTAAGGGAGATTTGAGCCCGTTTCACGAATTCGAAATCGTGATTAATCAATATTTTGAGATCTAAATAGTATCTCAATAAAACTTTTGAAGTAATTATTTTTAGTTTTTAGAATAACAATAGAGTTTTGAGTAGAAAGATTAAATTTTACCTAAAATTATAATTAAACAAACCATTAAATTATGTCACAATGACTGCAACTCTTGAAGTCGATTTAGTTCTTGACTCTTTAATCAAAGAATTTGGAGAATCAGGATTATATTTCATTATAATTACATCTGAGAATGGTGCTGTAATTAAATCATATATTAACCAAGAATTTAATAAGACTTCAATAGGTTTAAATATGTCACAATTATATGAATTAGCTGAAGAAATTGCTTCGGAAATAGGAATTCATAGCCCAGATTTTAACTTAATTCATGCAAGTAATTATTATATCTTTTCTATTAAATTTATGGGTAAAATAATTATAACATTATTGGATGATCAATTAGATTTTTCTCAAATTTTTAATGTTATTAATAAGTGTGTTAGAACAAATTAATTAAGAATAATAATATCGCTTGTTCAAATATTGATACTAATCATTTAAAATCTAACCTAAATATTTATAAAACTTCTAATCTAATACCCAATATTCTATTAAAATGCAATTAAAAATATTTGTGATTTGTAGTGAAATATGAAAAAAATCAATATTCTGAAGGATTCTCTATTTGTGCGTTAATAATTGCTGGTGCATTCCTCTATTGGGGCATTACATCACTTATTCCATGGGATGCTTGGTCATGGTGGGGTTTCATCTCATTAGCAATTGGAATAGCGATTTTAGTAGGGCAAATCTATGCACTAACCAATAGAAGTAAACTAAGAAGCGTCATTTTAAAAGAATTTCAAGAAAATCCAGAAATTACTGTTGAAGAGGTTAGTAGAAGTACAGGGATTTCACGAAAAGATATTCATGCAATAATATTAGATTTAAAAGCATCAGGTCAACTTGTAGCAAAATTTAATTCATCCACAGGTCAAATTAAACATATGTCGATTCCAGAAAAGGAATTATCTCCGGGAGAACGGCCAAAGTATTGTTCTAATTGTGGAACACCAATTACAAAAGAAACAGCACAATATTGTGTATATTGTGGAGCGCAGGTATAATTTATTTACCCTATTTTTTTCTTGTTAATTTCATATAAATAAAGATTAAATTTTTTTATTATCTTTTTTTTCCATCTATAATACTAAAAAAAATTAAGATTTTATGGAGGATATCTTAGTTCATAGATACTTTTTCCTCCATTTAACGGTCCTTTAATATAGGGTTCGATTTCTTTTGGATTTCTTTGAGTGGTTCCTTCTATAGGAGGTAATTTTCCAGGTGGAAATGTCTTTAGTATATCTTCAACTAGTTTTTCTAAGTAATCTAAAAATGCTTCTATACCTGGTTTTCCTTTTTCAAAAGATGCTTTACTGGGGCATCCCACATGGCCTTCAGGGTAAGCAGAAACTTCAATAGGTCCAAATCCTACTTGTCCATACCATTTAATAGGTCGTTGGTAAATATTTCCTGCTTTGTCTACGTGTCCATCCGGCATCCAACCTATTGGAGTATTATCTTCGCATTGATCTATTTTTTTCACCATCTCAGGGAAAAGTGTCATTGAGAAAGATGTTTCAGCTTCATCAGCATGAATAAAAGGCGTTTCAAATGGACCGCCATGTTCTTTGTCCATACAATGCTGAGGAATTGCATGATACCAGTTCACATTACATAAAAGCATAGGTAATTGATAGTTTTTAGCAAATTCATGCATTGCACTAGGGATGACATACTCTTGACCATGTCCATTCAGTAATATAATTTTTCTAAAACCCATATTCCAGCATCCCGCCATTATTGACCTTAATAGAGATTTAAAAGTTTCTTCGGGAACTATAATAGTTCCTGGCATTCCTAAATGATGATAAGGATGTGAACCATACCAAGTTGGTTGCGCAACAGTACATCCCGTTTTTTGTGCAACCAATTCTGCCATTCGTGTTACTAAGAATGTATCTTCTCCAGTACACGCAGCTGGTCCATGATTCTCAGTAGATCCACAAGGGATGATAATAACATCGTTTTTTTTCACACGTTCATTAATCTCAACTATAGACATAGTTTGAAGATAAATTCCGCTAGGTTTATCCATATGTCCTTCTTTTGGTGGTAGTTCCCATTTAGTCATAATTCTCACATTAGATAATTTATATTATAAAATGATTCATAAGTTTAAATTTTTAAAGTAAATGTTTTTGCTTTTGTTTTTTATCTACTTTAGGAATAGAATTGATATAAAATTAGTAATTTAAATTAATTTTAAAATATCTTTTCTTAATATTATTATATTAGCAAAGAAATATAATAATAATATTCCATTGGATATAAACGGAAATTTATATGAAACTAAGTATTGTTTCTGGCCTAAAGGAAACTAAATGTACTGAGGAGAAAATAATAAACAATTTCTCAGAATTATGCGAATTGTTAAAATCTTTAGATTATGATGGAATTGAATTGTCCCTTCTTGAACCCGAAAAACTCAACATAAAGAAAATAAATGAAATTAAGGACTCATACAATCTTGAGATCGCTGCTATTGGAACAGGTAATACATATATTCGCTATGGATATTCATTAGGTCATCAAAATGAGCAAATTAGGAATAACGCGATTAAGAGGATTCAGGAATATATAGATTTTGCCTATAAAACAGAGTCAAAAGTAATAATTGGATTAATTCGAGGACGGTTTAACTATGAAAGTAGTTCTAAAAAAGAAAAGAGTAATATTAAATCATCTTTAAGAGAATGTTGCCGAGTTGCAGAAAACCATGGAGTTATTCTATTATTTGAACCTATTAACCGATTTGAGATTGATTCTTATAACACAATCTCAGAAACAATCGAATTAATAAAGGAAATTAATTCAGATAATTTAAAATTACTAATTGATACTTTTCATATATATTTAGAAGAAGATCTTGGCTTTATATGGGAAGATCTAAAGGAGATCGCTCACTTTGTAAGTCATCTTCATTTAGCAGACACAAATAGAAGGGTTCCCGGCACTGGATATTTTGATTTTAAAACATTTTTGGAGATTTTTAAAGGAAGCGGTTATAATGGTTTTGCTTCAGTTGAAACAATAATGAAACCTTCTTTTGAAGAAGTAGCAAAAAAATCTTCCAATTTTTTAAGATTAATAATTTAAATTTTAAAGTAGAATAAAAAAAAGAAAAGGTTGGGTTGGATTATTATTTTACTTCAATCTTTTTCTTTTCAATTTTTTCTGGTTCTTTTTTAGGAATAGTAACTTTTAACATTCCCTTGTCTAACTTTGCATCAATCGCTTCACTATCAATATTTTCGGGTAAACTAAAAGCTCTATAATAGCTTGCTGAACTATATTCTCTCCTTATAAAGCCTTTTTTTTCTTCTTTTTTCTCTTGCTTTTGTTCACCTTTAATTTCTAACATGCCATCGTGAAAAGTAATAGTAAGATCTCCCTTATCTAATCCAGGTAGTTCAGCAGTTATATTATATGTCTTCTCGTTTTCGACAATATTCGATAAAGGGGTTCTATAGAACGGAATTTCTTCCCATTTTATAGGCTCATAACGTCTTCGACTAAAGGGCCAAATACTCTCATCAAAATTTTTCCATAAATTATCAAACATTCTATCCATTTCTTGAAATAACGAAAAAGGACTTTCTCTTCTTATAGCTAGTTCTCTATTTTTCTTCTCATTTTTCTCCAACTTTGAATCTTTTTCCTTTTTAATATCGATATTTTTATCATCAGACATATTTTACACCTCTTTCTTAATGATTTTATACTTAATTAGTAATTTGGATTAATTTTTGATATTTGATATGTGTCAATACATAATTGACAATATCTAATTTATAATAATTGTATTACATATTTAAATTTTTCGTGTAAAATTGAAATTTAAAAAACTCATTAAAATTAAATAAAACAATAAAAATATGTATAAATTGAAAAATTTAGAATTTATTTAATTTCTATTACTTTCTTTGAACCGGTATCTACTGACTTTTTAGGAATTTTCAGGTGTAGAATTCCATTTTTAAAACTTGCATCAATATCCTCTGGAGATATATCTTCAGGTAATTGAAAGCATCGAAAGAAGTTATTAGATCGGATTTCTCTTCTTAAATAAGTACCTTTAATATCCTTATCTTTTTCTTTTTTCTTATTTTTTTCTTTTTTTTCATCTTTTTTGTCTTTTTTATCTTTCTCTTTTTTGTCTTCTTTCTTTTCTTTATCTTTAATCGATTTTTCTCCACAAATTTCTAAAATCCCTTCTTGTAGAGAAATTTGGACATTCTTTTTGTCTAATCCAGGTAATTCTACTTGAATATAATATAATTCTTCACTTTCTATAATATTAGACATTGGTTCTCGGTAAAAGGGCTCATCTTCTTTTATTTCTAAAGATTCCAAAGCTTCGACTTTAAACTGACATGCTTTACTTCTTTTAATAGTGGCTTCTTCATCCTTTTTTTTACTTTCTATAATTTCCTTTTCTATTTCAAAATCTTCTTTTGGCTCGATTTCTTCTTCCTTTTCTTGATTTTCATTCATATTAACAGACCTCTATTTTTTTTATTATTATTTTGATAACGAAAATAGAGGAGAATGATATAAAAAAGTTATGATTGATTAATTTCTTATTATTTTAACTAATTTTGATCGAAATTTTGCAGTTTTCCTTATCTGTTTGTAGAAGTTTGAGATGTTTAAGCACCTCCTCAAGAGCAATTTCTTTTGTTATCATAGGAGTCATATCCATTCCTGCAGCCATACTGCTAATAACGTTTGGAAAATTACCATGTCCAGAATGGCCTTGGGCCCCAACTAAACGAGCTCTCTTTACTTGGAAAAATTCACCATATATTGGCATTCTTTGCTCTGCTCTTGCTACTAAAACTACAGTACTATTTACTGCTTTACATTCCCATATTGCATTTTGTATATCGTCTGTCACAATATCTGGTAAGCCAGTAGCTTCAAGATAGAGAGCTGCTCCTTCGTTATCTGTATAGTTTTTAATATGTTCTACAAAATTTTCCTTAAGAGGATTAATTACATAATCAGCCCCCATTTTCTTGGCTAGTGAAGCTCTCTTTTCTTGTGGTTCAGAAACAATGCATAGTGCGGCTCCAGCGGTTTTTAAGATTTTTGCAGCAGCTAACCCAATAGGACCAGCTCCTAATATCACAACATTTTCTCCAGGTCTAATCCCTCCAGCTCTCTCAATTACTGCATTATATGCCACCGAAGTTGGTTCTACAAGACTTCCTATTTTGAAAACATCATCAAACGCACTTTCTAATTTTTTTAAACTCCAACACAACTTTGCAGGAACATTGATATATTCCGCATAAGCTCCATCTATAGAAAAACCAATCTCTTGCAATCTCTCACAATGATTTGGATAACCATCACAACATGGCTTGCATTCACCACACCAAACCATTTCTTCAACTGTTACCGGTTCTCCAACTTGATAAAGTTTTCCAGTTCTCTTATTAAATGCCTTGCTGCCTACCTTTATAATTTCGCCAGCAAATTCGTGCCCTAGTGTTACAGGAAAAGCTGTTAAACCAGGGTAATAGATATATCCATCTTCATAAGTTTGTGCCATATGTACATCAGATCCACAAATTCCACATCTTTTAACTTTAACAAGTACCTCACTTTGTTTAATTTTCGGAATTTCTTTTTCGACATGTCTCACTTCTGGGTATCTCCATACTTGTGATCCCAAATATGTTAACTTACTCTCAATATCCTTAGATCCGAGCTTAAAATCAGGTTTTGGATCCCATTTCGCCATTAATTCAATTGCTTTCATTGTTCTGAAATAATTATTTTTTCATTTAATTTTATAGTCTAAATATAAAATAAAGCTTTATCAATTCAATATCTTAATTGAAAATTATTAAAAAAAAAGAAAAAATAATTTTTAATCAGACTTTTCTTTTAAAAGAAAAGCTATAACTAACACAATTAAAAGAAAAATCGATTCTAATAATAAAGTTGGAAAGTAATCTCCTAACGGCGTCGTAAATCCTTCAAAAAGGAGTATAAAAATAATTCCTCCAACTTGACCAATCATCATTAACATCCCATTTGAAGTTGCCTCTGGAACAGGTTTTGTTAAATCTACAGCATATTCTAAAGCAACAGGTCCCGCTGACAAGATTCCATAACCTAAAAGAAAACTAAATAAGTATAATAAAATTGGATCTGAGAAAAAGGTGATTATAAACATAGAAATAGTTGCTATCAGGATTGAGGTAATAAGTAAAATTTTGCGTTTTTTGTACTTATCGGATAAAAATGACATTATAATACAACCAATTATTCCACCTAATAACATTAATCCACCAAGTATACCCGCATAAGTTGCATCAAATCCCCTTGGAACTACGATTAATTCAATATATGAAGTGACAAAATTAAAAATTCCCAATCCAAAGAAAAAGGTTATGAAAAGAATTATGAAATATTTATTCATAAATGATTGTTTCAAACCTTGACCCATTAATACTTTCTCATCCGAAATTTCCCTTGATGGAGGCGTTGGGGGTTTCTTTTTAGCAAAAATAACAAAGAGTGCTCCAGAAATTACAGCTAATATTCCATATGTTAATATTATTATCGATATATTATTAACAGCCTCAAAAATAAATGGAGTTATCAATACACCCAACATTATTCCAATAAATTGAGAAATCATAGACAATCCAGTTGCCGATGTTCTTTCTGATTCTGGGAACCAATTTGCTGAAAGCCTAGTAATACTATTAAGAACAAAAGGTTGACCAATTGCAATTCCTATCTGAAAAATTAACAATAAAGTATAATCACTCCCAGCAAAATATCTTAACAACCCAAAAATCCCAGCGAGTACTGCTCCTATCCCTGCACCGATTTTAAAATCATATTTATCAATTATCCATGAAGCTAAGAACGTAATTGGTATATAGGCAATCATGAATACTAAAGATAGCAAAAGAATATCTAATTCTGTAACTCCGTAAAATACTGCTGCTTCAATAGTTATTGAAGCAAAGCTAATCCATAAAATTTGCATTACAATATTTACAAACATAAATAGTAATAGAACGATCCAACGGTACCCATAAATTTGTATATTCGTTTCACTCATTAAGCTAACACTTTTATTGTTTGTTAATAAAATTTTAATTAATTAATTCAATTTAGACTTAATAAAATATAAATCTATTATTCTTTATCAAAAAATTTTTGATTAATTATATTTTAACGTATTTAAGTGAGATAATTTGAAAAAAATTTTTAAAGTGGGTGTGATTGGGGCCGGTAGAATTGGTAAAATACATATCGAAAATCTTTTAAGGAAAATCCCCGGCGTTAATTTAACAAAAGTGGCAGATATTAACATTAATGATGAAATGAGGGAATGGGCAATAGACATTGGAGTGTCTAAAATCACTTCAGATGCGTATGAAATTATTAATGATCCAAATATTGAGATAGTTGTAATTTGTTCCTCAACTGATACTCATACTAAATTTATCCAAGATGCTGTTAAGGCAAATAAACATGTTTTTTGTGAAAAACCTATTGATATAGATATAAAGCGAATTAAAGAGACACTATCAATACTAAAAGAAACAAATATGAAACTCATGGTTGGATTTAATCGACGGTTTGATCGCAATTTTATGAGATGTCATGAATCAGTCGCTTCTGGTCAAATTGGTAACCCACAAGTTGTAAAAATCACTTCTCGAGACCCAGCTCCCCCTCCAATCGCTTATATAAAGGTTTCAGGAGGAATTTTTCTTGATATGACTATCCATGATTGGGATATGGCAAGATTTCAAGCTGGGAGTGAAGTTGAAGAAGTCTATGCAACTGGAGGAGTACTTATTGATCCTGAAATTGGTAAGGCAGGAGATATAGATACCGCTGTGGCTGTTTTAAAATTTAAAAATGGCGCTTTTGGTATAATTGATAACACTCGTCAGGCTGTATATGGATATGATCAACGCGTAGAAGTGTTTGGGTCAAAAGGGTGCGTTGTAGCTGACAATGAAGCAACCAATACTGTTCGCATTTATACAGCGGAATGTACTAATATTGATAAGATTCCATACTTTTTCATGGAGCGATATATGGAATCTTATTTAACTGAATTAATAAACTTCTTTGATTGTTTACGTAAAAATATAGAACCTAAGCCAAACGGAGAAGATGGTCTACAAAATGTTCTAGTAGCATTAGCTGCTCAGAAATCATATAAAGAAAATCGCCCTATAAAGATTGCTGAATTAGAAAAATATTAATGTTGTGAATATTTAAATTTATAAACAATTACGAAAAATTAGACGGTTGATAGCTTATACCATATGATTTATCTGCTTTTAGAGTACTCATAAAGAAGCTCTTTCCCCCAAAGGAAAGCATTTTTACAGTTGATACAAATGGGAATGGAAAAGCAGATTCTCTGCAAATAAAATTTCTAAATTTAATTATACCATTTGTTATTCCCGAAGAAATTGAGATAGGAGATTTCCATTTAAAAAAATTTGATATAGGTAAATTTGATGTTTCGCAATATGGAAAATTTCTCTTAGATGATGCACCATTAGATTTTACTAAAGAAAGTTTCAATTTAGATAATGTTGCCAATCGTTTATTGATTTATCATAAAGGAGAGTCATATAATATAAATGATGTTTTGGAAGGTAAACTTAGTGGAAGAACAATTGCCTTAGGGGATACTATAAGCATTTTAATCAAAATAGATGAGAACACTCTAAAGAAGTTTACTGAAGGCAAACACATTTTCAGAGTAGAAAGTGATTTTATAACAAATTTAGAGATAATTTTTGAATTAGATGGGACGAATATGAATATAGAATTTGATCCCGACAATGCTTAATAGGAAATACTAATAAATTACTTATTACTTTTTCTCTCTTTTCTTAAAACTTATCCTAATTTTTAGCAAATAAATGGGGTTTTTATTATTAATTTTAGATAATCCCTAGAAGGTGTTATAATGGCAGTTACAGAAGTTAAGAATAATATAAATATTAATATTTCTAAGGTTGAATTTATTTGTCCAGTTTGCAAATCAAAGAAATTATTAGAAGTTCCTAAATCTGCCATTACTGAAGCAAAACAATTAACTACGATGTCAATCGCAAAAGGTTTAGTATGTGAGCACCAATTTCAGGCATTTGTGGATAAACAATTCCAGGTACGTGGTTATCAAAGAGTTGATTTTGAATTTGAAAGTAAGTCAAATCAAGAAGTCAATTCTAATTCAAAGATTCTCAAACATACTGATGATGAACTTTTTGAGAATCTGATATTAGAAGGTAATTATATTGAATATAAACCCAAAATATCTAAAAATAATGAAAAAAAATCAAAAAAAATTCAGAGTATTAGATCCCAGAAAAGAAAAATGACTATTAAGGAAATCTATAATGAATTTTGGGAATTTATTGATGATAATAATGAAACCTTTAGAGATTTAATAGAGAAAGACTTAAGAAGGAGTCACATTTCATTAATTTATTAATTATTAAAATCAGGGAGATTCTTCTTTCAAAGCATTAGCTATTCTATTCATACATTCTTTCAAAATAGCTCTTGGACATCCAACATTTATCCTTTCAAATCCTTCTCCCCCAGGACCAAATATTTTACCATCATCTAATGCAACTTTTGCTTTTTTTATCATAAAATTACTAAGTTTTTCATCATCCATTCCTAATTTATTGCAATCTAACCATGCGAGATATGTGCCTTCAGGATCAATAACATCAATATTAGACAGCACTTCATTAACAAAATTTTTCAAAAATTGAAAATTTCCTTCTATATATTTTATGACTTGATCTAACCACTCTTCTCCTTCATTATAAGCAGCGATAAGTGCAGTGATACCAAAAACGTTTGAATTCATAACACTGTTTCTCTCTGATATTGTATTTAAGAATGATTCTCTAAGCTTTTCATTCGGAATGATTATGTTAGATGTATTTAACCCGGCAATATTAAAGGTTTTACTTGGAGCAGTAGACATGATTGTGTTATTCTCAAAATCTTTTGATATGGTGGAGAAAAGAGTATGTTTGTGTCCCGAAAGAATAAGATCGTGATGAATTTCGTCTGAGATTATTATTACATCATTTTCTAGACATATTTCTCCCAATTTCTTAAGTTCCTTTTCAGTCCATACACGTCCAACAGGGTTATGAGGACTACAGAGAATAAATAGCTTTGTCAATGGATCCTTAGCCTTCTCTTCAAAATCATCAAAATTAAAAGTATATCTATTATTCTCATATTTCAATTGATTGACCAAAATAATACGTCCATTATTTTCTACTGAACTGAAAAATGGATAATATACTGGTGATTGAATGAGTACTTTCTCTCCTACATTAGTAAACGTTTGAATTAACATACAAATAGCTGGAACAATCCCAGGACTGAATACTATCCACTCATCATCAATACTCCAATTATGTCTTCGTTTCATCCAATTTGAAACAGCATCCAAATATGTAGGAGATTTATACCAACTATATCCATAAATTCCGTTTTTAACTCTCTTTTTTAAAGCATCAATCATAGGTTGAGGGCATTGAAAATCCATATCAGCAACCCAAAGAGGTAATATGTCATCGGTTCCAAATTTCTTCTTAAGAAAATCTTTATCCCACTTAACTGAATTAGTTTGAGAACGATCAATTATTCTATCAAAATCGTATTTCATGTCAAATCTATAAATCTAAATTAAGAATATCTTTTAAATATTTGACAGAACAAATTAACGGTTTATTCTAAAATAATTGAAATTAACCCAGTACTTTTAAATAGTTAATCGTTCTTTTTATTGATATTTAACTTTTTAAAATAGTGTGAATTTCAATCTCTTGTCGAAAGATGATGTATTTCGAATCATAAATGCTTTTCTGGCAGCTATACTTATGATATTATATTATATCCATAGCAATCCAGAGTATTACCCTAATCTTCTCTACTTTATTGTTTTTTGCAATTTCTTGCCAATAGGATTATTAATAGTAATATCTATTTTTTCAGAATCATCGAAAACGATTAGGACTATGACTATATTAGGATTTATACTTATTATATTGAATCAAATGATCCTCACTACTCGCACAGGTCATATTGTCTAAAGAATGCTTAGATTTAAGGGACATATTAAGATGGTTTAAAGTAAAAGTGGAAATAAGTAATTTCAAATTTATCTTAAAAAAAATTATTCAATATCCAAGTTATTTGTAAAAGAAACTGAAATGAAAAATAATATGGCAAAGGTGAGATTTGAACTCACGATACCTAGATCTTCAGTCTAGTGCGTTCATACCCGTCATCGGGAATATTCCAATGCGCTCCGGGCTACGCCACTTTGCCAGTATTGAGAATTTTTATTTCATAAAACATTCAAGTTTTTAAAATATCAAAATTCGTAATTTAAAAAGGAAAAAATATCATTTAAAGTTTTTTCAAGTGATTGATTTACTTCTTTAAAATTCGTGTCCTTTTCTCTTTTGGGAGTTTTTCACTTGCATATCTAAGGATCAAACGAGAGAAGTTTTCTTTATTACTCATTAAATAATTAAAGATTGAATCAGGATTATATTTCGAACAAGTTTTTAGGAGCCAACCAATTCCCTTTTCAATATAATTTTCATTCGAAATGTTCAACATCTCTTCTACTTTCTGGAACACATAGTTCTCATTAAATTCTTTATATACCATAACTACTTTCAAAAGAAGCACTAAAGAACCTCGTTTTATCCATAGCAATTTATCTAAAGCCCATTCGTCAATAGTAATTTTAGCTAACTGCTCATTCCCTTTTTTCGCGAGGAATGGGCCTAGTACCCTTATACAACAACTATCACATGTACTCCAAGTATAACAGTAAGTAAAGTATTCAGTTTTAAAAAATAGAGGAGTTTTGTTAGTAAAATGCTTCTTATATCTATTTAGAAATAAAAATGCTACAAATTTGTGCTCCTCTATATTGGATTTTGCTAATAGTTTAAAAATTTCTTTTGCATCTTCAAAGGAAGGATCAAATTTATTCTGGATGTTTCTTGCGACTTTTTCTATTTCGGCAGTTCTTACACCTAAAATAACATAATTAGAAATATCTGGATTTATTATTTTATACATTCTACTTTTTTGATCTTCAGATAAATTAGGTTTAAGATTATCTAATGAAAGTTTTATTTCTGAAATTACTGTTTCGATATCGACCAATTGATCACCCTTTATTTTTAGTCTGCTTTTTGAATTTATTTTATAAAAATTTATCCAAATTAATTTTTTTATCAATCTTTTCCAAATATGGAATAATTAAATCAATTTCTTTTTTGTAGAAACCTTCCAAATCGTATATGGTGCCGTTTTTAAATCTGTTAAGAATTGACTCCTTGAGATTATTCAGCTTCAATCCAGCCCATTTTAATATGTTATTAGATTTTCCAGTTTTTACATCTTCTAAGTATTCTTTATTCAACATAATCTCCGAGATTTTATAATTGTAATGTCGAAAATCTTTTGGAATCCACCTTTTCACACGCAGGGGTAATTCATACTTCTCTGCTAGCTTAAATAATTTCAAATGCATTTTTTGAACATAATCTCTTGGAGGATGCATTTGACCTTTATATAAATTAAGAAGTGGTTTTACAACATACTGATAATCACTATTCTTAAGCATTTTTATAAAGTATTCCGCTTGTTGATCTCTCAACGTTACTCCCGGACTAACTAATATAAAATCTGCTTTAGCTTGTTTGGTTTTTTTAAATACATCTTCCAAATTTTCATCATCATCTTCTAAAAATGGGATGATCGGGATAAAGTATGTACCAACATTAATCCCTGGTGCTTCCTTTTTTACTTTTTTTATTGCTTCAAACCTTTCTGAAGGAGACGATGAATATGGTTCTAAAAATTTGCCTAACTTTTGGTTTGTGGTTGTTATTGAGAATCCTATTGTACACCAAGTATCATTAGCAATTTTTTTAAGAATATCAATATCACGAGTTATCAAACTTGACTTTGTAGCGATGTTAACTGGAAATTTATGATTATAAATAACTTGAAATACTTTTCTAGTAAGCTCAATTTCATGTTCAATTGGTTGATACGCGTCATTTACTCCTCCAGGAGTGATTACATCATGTAATAAAGTTCTTGCTCTTGTAAGTCTCTTATCAAGCTTTTTGTGGAAATCAGTTTTTATAATAACTTCATTTTCAAAATCTTCTAAGTAGTATCGCTGGCTTCTAGCATCACAATAAATACATGCATGAGCACATCCAGAATAAGTATTTAAAGTATATCGAGACCAGAACCATGAATCTGGGTATTTTAGTTTATTTAAAACTGATTTGAATTCTCTATAAAAGTATTTAACCATAATATTGATTACTTATTCAGTATTGTCGAATAATAAAATAAATAATTTAAGATTAATGAGTAAAGCAAAAATAAGTTATAATAAGAGAAAAAACGCCATTTTAATATTTATTTTGAAGTGATCCAATATGGAAATGGAAAATATTTGGCGTTTTTTCAACAGTAACATACAAATATGTAAATTTAACTTTTTGCTTTTTAAAAAATAAAAATAAATTTTTTTCCTTTTTCGTGAAAACAGTATCTCACTCTAAAAATTATTACAGATCAATAATTTTCAAGAGTCTCCTCATAGTAAGAAAATTGGGCAATAAAAAATATGGGGTATGTTTTACTCGTGTTATAACACCTTGATTGAGTAAAACTCCAATTCTCAAGAAAAAAATTTTCTATTTTTTAATCTCTTTTTATCGTATAATTATTTATTCAAAAATGTACTTTAAATGCTATTAGTTAATTTAATCCGTCTTGAAAGAACATTACACACCATTTTCTTCCTTTTTTTTCAGCTAATTTTCTGCGAGGTCAAATGTGAATACATTTATAAAAGTATTATTTTATTATCTAATTATAAATTGACAAATTTATCAAAAATATACGGCTAAAAAGGTAATTAAAATTTAGCAAAAAGAGGTATGAAAAATGAAAAATAAAATAATTAGTATTATTCTTAGTGTTTTAGCATTATTACTTTTTATATGTTCCAGTTTTATGCCAACTTGGGATATTTATATGATTATTCATGCCATAGTATTTACAATTGGATTTTTTGCACAAATCGCTTTAATAGTGTTAATAGTAAGAAATCGTAATAAATAATTTCTTTTTTTTTAGTTATTTTTTCTAATTGGTGTCTAGAACAGTTCTTCTCTTCATATTTGATTCAAACAAAATCTTTTAAGAAAGTTTGAATTGTTTAAGTTTTTTGATCATATAATTTAATATAAGTTTCATTTTTAAGCAAGTATTAAACAAATCTTGGTATCATAGAGAAAATTTTTTTTTATCCAAGAATTCACAAGAGCAATTAGAGAGAGTATTTTAATTGAGTATCAAATTTATACTTCTTATAGATTATAACCATCCTTTCACGAAGTTTTATATCAAAAAGTTGGTGCTTTTATAGGTATAAATATCTTATTTTCGTTAAAATGCGCCGCCCGGGATTTTCGTGTGGAATTATTATGCTTCCAAATCATATCGAACCCGGGTCACCGGCTTGGAAGGCCGGAATCATAACCCCTAGACTAGCGGCGCTAATTCGAGTAAGATATTAAATATAACATTTCTTTTAACTTTAGTGATTTTAAAGAATTCTATGTGTTAATTCATAATAGGTTATGATTTTATTTGTAACGATCCATGCATCTAGAGAATGATGTGAAATAGAAATGATATTTTCTGAAAGTTTAAGGATATCGTTTGAGAAATGACTTTTTTGAAAACCACCTATAATAGCGATATAGTTTTTCTTAATATCTTCAGAAAACAATTCCTTATAATTATCAATCATCCTACCTTTTTTAGAAAAGATATACAATTCTGAGTCTTTAAATTTGGAAATTAGTTCTGTTAAAGATCCTTCATAATAACTTATTAATTCCGAATTTTCTATTTCAATCCTTTCATCTATTAACATTTTGGCCATTAAACCCTTGAATCGATTATAATTTCTGGCAATTCTGATTTCTGGATTGAATTTAAAGATTTTGTTTTTAATTGTATGGATATATAATTCCAAAATTCCATTCTTATTTAGTGAGGATCCTAATGCGTTTAGTAGGCAACTATGAATTATATCAGGTCGTCCTCTTTTTTCTCTATTATTTAAATTTTTCATAGCAGAATGATGTAAGGCACTATCTAAGAGTTGCGATGCATAGATTCTTGATGATAAGTTTTTCTTAATAGCAGGATGATTTCTTATATGGTTTGGGATTAATTCTAATCCGCATTCAACTAAGATCAAAATTAATGGAATTAGAGTTCCTCTCCTTTTACTTTATTATCTTTTAATTTGTAAAAATACCGCGTTGTTTTATTACAATCTAGACAGGTAACTGAAATATGAGATCCTTTTCCGCTTGAATGTAATCGAGTTCTGCTGTTGATTCCGGGGTAAAGAAAATTCTTACATTTATGACATATTCTTTTTTTCCACATATTAGGAATTTTAATCTTGGCTCTTTGAGCATAACGCCTTGCTAAATAAACGTAACGGTTTGCTAGAATTTTATTTTGAGGAAAAATTTCATGAGCCTTTTGAAATAAATAAAGCATTCGTGAATTTGCAATTTCCTTAATAATGTATTTTGTTTTTTTATTATGTTTAGGCATCTAAACTATCTTAATTGCGATTTTATTTAAATCTTTTAATGTTATAGAGAGAAAGTACGAAAATTTTTCCTCTAATATCTAATAAATATGAATTTGTTAAATTTGAGACTTTTTGCGCTAATTCTTCCATATTTGACTTTGTAACTACAGATTTTAATGCTTTTACTTTTATTATTTTATATCTCTTTAATAACTTGGTAACATGGTTGATAAATTCATCTGATATTCCACGTTTGCCTAAAATACAGTGCGGATGTGAATGTAAAGCATTTTTAAATTCCTTTTGATAACTCATGGTCCCAGAACTCAGAAAATACGAAAAATTTTTAATCTATTCTGACTTTTAAAACGTATTATATTTAATAAAGAAGGATAAAATTAAAGATTAACATGTCGATTTTTCTAGTAAACGCAGAAATGCTTATTGAGGCAATAGCAGAAAAACTAAAGGAGTATCCCGAGATTTCACCACCGAAAGGTTCAGAATTTTGGAAAACAGCTTTTTTCAAAGAATTAGCACCAAATAATTTTGAGAATTTTTGGTATATCAGATGTGCTTCAATTCTCAGAAAAGTAAAGAAGTATGGACCCATAGGTGTAAATAAACTGAGGAAGTTTTATGGAGGACGAAATAGAAAAGGTCCTGGACTCCATCACTCTGCTAAAGGGAGCGGTAAAATTATAAGAGTAGCCTTACAGCAGTTAGAGAATGCTAAATTACTTGAAAAAATAGAAAAAGAAGGAAGAGTAGTTTCAGGAGAAGGAATTAGTTTACTAGAAAGAATGGCATATGCTATAACAAGGCAAAAGGTATAAAATTTGTATTATTTGGGGATCTATATTGAGTAATGATGAAGAATTAGACGAAATTAGAAGAAGAAGGTTAGAAGAATTAAAGCAACAAGCAGTACAACAGAAAATAGCAGAAGCTCAAGAGAGAGAATTTGAAGCTAAAAAATACCAAATAATGCGTAAAATTCTATCACCAGAAGGTAGGCAGAGATTAGAAAATATTCGAATGGTCAAACCTGAATATGCTGAACAAATAGAAATACAATTGATTCAGTTATTTCAATCAGGAAAATTAAGAGGCGCTACACCTTTACCAGATAGAGCATTTAAAAAACTTTTAGAACAAATTTCTTCCTTTGAAAGAAAAAAAGAATTTAATATTAAAAAATAATTAAAAAAAAATAAGGAAAATGGCTCGCAATAAAAATTTAGGATCAAAATTACGAAGGGCAAAAAGGATGAAACAAAGCCAATCTATTCCCAACTGGGTTACTATAAAAACAAATCGTAATATGAGAAGTAATCCATATTCGAGAAGATCATGGCGGAATGCAAGATTAAAAAGAGATTAAAATTACTATTAAAGAATGAGAAGATATGGCAAAAAAAGAAAAAGAAATTAATTTAGAAGATTTGGAAGAAGAATTAGTAGATTCTGAAGAAATTGAAGAAGAAATTGAAGAGATCGAAGAATTCAGTTTAGACGAAATTTCTGAAGAAGAAGAAATTAGTGAGATTTTTGAAGAGGAAATTGAAGAAAGAGAAGAAATTGAAGAAGAGGCACCAAAAGAGGAGATTATAGATGAAAGGATATATATAGTCCCCCTTGCCAAAGCCCGTAAGGGTCCTAGAAATAAAAGAGCTAAAAAAGCGATTAGATATTTACGAGAGTATATGACTCGTCATTTTAGGCCAGAATCTTTAGTAATTACTCAAGAAGTAAATGAAGCAATATGGGCTCGAGGGATTCAAAAACCACCTCGAAAATTAAAAGTAAGGGCTACTAAAAACATTGATGGTCTTGTAGTGGTCTACTTAAGTTAAAATTTCATTATTATTACAAAAAATATTATTCTGTTTTTAAGATATACCAAATTTAAAGAAATAATCAATGACAATTATTAAGGCACAAATCTTTGGAAAGAGTTTAATCGGGGTTTATTTAACAGCAAATAATTCTTATATACTTTACCCTTCAACGTTAATAAAACCATTAATTAAGAAATTTATAACTGTTTTTGAGGAACCATTATATCCTCTTACAATTAATAATTCTAATTTATTAGGAGTATATGTGGCATCCAATAAATATGGTATAATTGTACCTCATATTATAAGAGAAGATGAATTAAATAAATTAAAGTCATATATGAATGATTCTTATAATATTGGAGTTCTGAAATCAATCGATAATGCCTTTGGAAATTTAATTTTATGTAATGATAAGGGGGCAATAATTAGTTCCCTATTGGAAAATTACAAATTTGAGATTGAAGATATTTTAAATGTTGAGACTGTTGTCTATGAATTTGCTGATTATTTCCTTCCTGGTTCAATATCTTTGGCAAATAATTTTGGTTGTTTAATTCACCCATTATCAACCGATGATGAAATAAATTTTATTTCTTCTGTTCTAAAAGTGAATGAAGTTGATGTATCAACAGTTAATCGTGGTGTACCATTTTTAAGTTCTGGTGCAATTGTAAATGACAAAAGTGGGATTTTTGGTAATGATTGTACAGGTCCAGAAATGATAAGAATTACTAGTGTTTTAGGCTTATAATGACTATTTATCAAGTTTTCTTTAGCTGAAATTGATTTTTATTAAATTCTCACTATAGTAAAATACAAAATTTAATATTTTTAAGAATATTATGCTATTTTAATAGCTTTGAAATAATGGTTATAATTAGTAATGTCAGAGATTAAAATTTTCAGAATTATTGGCAACTACAAAAAAAATCATAAAAAATATTTGTTTAGAAAGGAAGTACGCGCTTTAAAGGAAAAAGATGCTCTTGAAAAAGTTTTAAGTCAAATTACTTCAATTGGAATATATAGACGGCAGATCAATATTCAAGAAGTAAAAGAAATAAGTCTGGAAGAATCTCAAGATCATCTTATTCGAGAATTATCAGAATAATTAAAAAATAATAAATATTAGATTTGATCAGAATGGAACCTTCTCGAGAATATCAAGAGCAATTAATAAGATTCCGATATCTAAAGGAACAGCGCGATATGTTTCAGGGACAACTAGAAATCATAAATGCGTCTCTAGGTAATATTATGAATACTAAAAATACTGTAGAGAACATTAAACAAGGTGTCAAAGAAAACGATGAAATTTTAGTACCAATCGGGGGCTTAGTAAATCTGAAAGCATCTATTAAAGATACAGAAAAGGTTTTATTAGCTATTACACAAGATGTAGTAATAGAGAAGAATTTAGATGAAGCTATTGAATTTCTCGATAAATTAATAGAACAACATAACCAACAAATTCAATTTTTAACTACTCAAATCCAAAACTTAGATGTGAACCTAGCACAAATTTCTCAATCTATTCAACAAGGTTCTACATAAAAGTAGATTTTTTTACTTAATCCCGTTACATTTTCAATCAAATTTTAAAGATCTATGGAGAAGTAAATGCTTGAAAAATTAAAAAATGCCTTTTCATCGTTTGTTAAAAAAACATTAACAGAGAAAAAGTTAGATAAAACAATTAATGAACTTAGACTACTTCTTTTAAGTAATGATGTTGCAATCGACACTGCTGATGAGATATGCAATAGAATCACCGAATCCTTTAAAAATGAGCAAATTGGACGATTAACATCTACCCCAAAGATGTTATTTGAAGTCTTAAGAGAAACTATCACAGAAATCTTAACTCCTGAAGAAGATATTGATTTAATTAAAGAAATTAAAAAGAAAAGTTCACCCTATGTTATTGTTTTTCTTGGGGTGAATGGGACGGGAAAAACTACAACCATGGCTAAAATTGCTCATTTTTTAAAAAAAAATGAATTTTCGATTGTAGCAGCAGCATCGGATACATTTCGAGCAGCAGCTATCGAACAGTTGTCTTATCATATGGATAAAGTAGGAATAAGAGTTATAAAGCATAAATACAAGTCAGATCCTGCTTCAGTTGCATATGATGCTATTGAACATGCTAAAGCAAAAAAAATTGATGTTGTATTAGTTGACACTGCTGGCCGTCAAGTAACTGATAAAAACCTGATGATAGAAATACAAAAAATATGTCGAGTCGCTCAACCCGATCTAATCTTATTTGTAGGTGACTCTTTAGCAGGTAATGACGCACTTTTTCAAGCAAAAGAGTTTAAAAAGCATGTTGGAATTGATGCCAACATTTTAACGAAACTCGATGCTGATGCAAAAGGGGGTGCTGCGTTATCAATATCGTTTGAGACTAAAAAACCTATTCTCTACGTTGGTACAGGACAGAGCTATGAATCATTAATGCCCTTTGATCGAGAGTTATTTATATCAAATATTCTTGATATTACCTGAATTAATATTATATTAAGTTTCTAAAAGATAACTTTTTATCTTGCAATACTTTCTTTTTTCTTGTGTCTAACTACCCAAAATATGAGAAATATAATACAAGTGAAAAGCAACAAAAACAAAGTCTGTATGATCGGATAGTTACTTTTTTCCAAAATACAAAAAGGATCATTAAAATTGCAAGCAAGCCTGGTAGAAAAGATTATTTCTTAGTTTTTAAAATATGTGCTATTGGAATATTAGTTTTAGGAGTTCTTTCCTTTATAATTCAAGCAATTTTTACTGTAGCTATACCCTATGGTTGAATTTTTAAAAAAGAAATAATTATTTATAGAAAAATACTGCTATCTGACTTGGAACGACTAATTCATCTTCTTTATTTTTACTGGCAATAAATTTGATTTTCATATTTATTGAAAGAGAGAGAAGTCTTTTTGTTAAAATTCCATCAATAATTAAATATTGAGTGTCTTTAAAGTTTCTTATTTTTTCGAATAATTCTCCAACGGGAATATCAAATAATTTTTCGAGGTTCTTATTAAAGCCAATAGCAAAACCTGGACCAATATTCTTAATTGCTTCAATGATTATAGTTTCATCTTTAATTTTTAACTTTTTAAGTATTTTTTGAAGTTCTCCATTAAATCCTCGATATTCCTTCTCTGTAATATCATTAATTTTAAAATCTTTGGAATCTTTTAATGGTTTTACGTTTTGTAAAGATTTTATCATTTGTTTCCTTGTTAGTTCTTCAACTTCTAAACCATCAGGAGCTCTAGCTACTTGATCTATTTTGGTGGTTTGTAAAAGCTCTTTAAGAATAATTGTACCACCACGGTCTCCGTCGATGAAGGCAGTCACATTTTTTTTTTCTTTAGCTAATTTAACGACAGACTTAGGGATTTGAGTACCTTGTACGGCCACTGTATTTTTAACACCTATTCTTAATAGATTCAGAACATCAGCTCGACCTTCTACAATAACTAAGTCAGGATTACTTTCCACTTCTGGGCCTGCAGGGAGATTATCTGATCCCCATGTGATAATCTCTCCAAGCTTAATATCTTTCTCAATTTTTTCTTCAATTTCGCTTTGTTCTAAAGATTTTTGATCCCACTCTTTTAAGAGTTCAGTTGCTCTTTCTATAATTTTTTTCCTTTTTCTTTCACGGACATCTCGAATTTCCATAAGTGAAAATTCTGCCTCGCAGGGACCCACTCGTGAGACGGTTTCAACAGTTGCTGCTAATAAAGCGGTTTCTTTTCTCGTTAAGGAAGATGGTACTTTAATAATTCCTTTGGAAACCCCTTCTTTTGCCTCAGTTTCAACTTCTATCCGACCAATTCGTCCTGATTTTTGAAGATCTCTTAAATCTAGATCTAAAAGTAAACCTTCAGTTTGTCCAAAAATAGCACCGACAATATCTGATTTTTCAACGACTCCTTTTATAACACATTTAATTTCTATAATGTATTTAGTTGTAAACTCATTTTGACTTGTAATTTCAATCACTTCCTTTTTTATAATATTTTTTTATATTTGCTCAATATATCAAAATATTAAGGAAGAACTATACAATAGAAGTAGAATCTAGTTTCAAAAATTAGAAATATCTAAAGTTAATTATTTCCAATTGAATTATAAAATCTTTAATCTATTGAAGAAATACTTTAAACTTTTATTAAGCTTGAGATTTTAACCTACTTCTATATATAATTTTGAGCCTGAATGATAATTTTGATATACTGAATTAATAATAATTTTGACTATTTTTTTTCTTTCTTTTTAATTAATTTTGTTATTTTGTGAATAATTTTTAAGATTTTGATTATAAATTTAATCTTTAAAATGTTTTAATATGATTGGTTAATTTAATTGATACTTGAATCAATAATTTTGATAATAATTAATATTATATCTTTATAAAATTAAACAATCAATATATTTTTTGCTAGTTGAAAGTCTTTAAAATTCTAGTTTATTTGGTTAGTTTTTTATGTCATTTTTATTTTTGATCTAATAAATTAGACGTTTTAAGTGGATAATAAATCATGGAAAAAATTATCGTTCTTGGAGGGAAAGGTGGAGTAGGAAAGAGTTCTATTAGCGCCGCAACAGCAGTTTTGCTTTCAGACTTACTTCCTAATAAAAAAATTCTTCTGATTTCTTTTGATATGGCCCATAATCTTAGTGATTTATTCAAAGTGAAGATTGGAAGCAAAATTACTCCATTAACTAAAAATTTATGGGGGATTGAACCTGATGCAGATAGTTATGCTAAGAAATATACAAAAGATTTAATAGAAAAAATGAAAACACTCTTAAAGCAAATGCCTCTTGTAGGAATGATTCCTCAAATCGAAAAATATATTGATACAACTTTTACAGCAGATTCAATTCCATTGGCACTAAAAAATGCAATGTTTTTTCAAAAAATTTTAGATGCTGAAGATCCTGATACACAAGATATTCATTACGATATAATTATTGCAGATTTCCCTCCAACTGCGAATATGATTACACTCTTTGAGATCCCCGAGGATCAAGTAAAAGTAGTACTCAAATATTCTTTAAATTTCTATAATTCTATTAAAGGTGCGATTCGAAATGTTTCGAAAATGTGGAGAAATATAATTAAACCATTTGATAACAAGGAAGAAAGGCGTGAACTTGGAAAAGAAATCTTTAACATGATTGTTGAATTAGAAAAACGTGGGGAAAGGATTTCAGAGTTAATACATAATATAGGTTCACTCCGACTAGTTACTATAGCAGAAAAACCTAGTTTCGAAGAAATTAAAAGAGCTAGAGATTTGACAACACGCTATATTAAACTAGAAGGAGTCCATATAAACATGATTATACCTGAACCTAAAAAATGTGAATTTTGTAATCAAATTCGATCCCTACAACTCCAATATGTATCGGAAATTAAAAAGGAATTTAGTAGATTAACAATTTGGCAATCAGAAAAACTAAAAGAAGAGCCGATTGGATTAAAAGGTTTAAGAACTCTTGCTCATGAAATTTATGGAAACCTTACTCCTAATGAAATATTGAATCCAACTCCATAAGTTATTATGGATTTTTCACAGAAATTTCAACCTCACAGTAAGGATCTCCCAATGGGATTTTCTTCTTTTGCTCTAAAATAAACTCTTTTTCTGGAAAAGCCCCCTTTAGCAAACCCCTAATACTTGCTAGTGTAACCTTATGACAAGGAATTGCATGTTGAGGCCATACTTTCTGAACCATTCTCCAAACTTCACATTCTAAAACTCTGTGAACCATTTTACTTTCATTAATAACCTCTATTTCTGAATTCATATTCATAAGCGTATGGTTGATTTTCATTAGTTTTGGCAATGTTTGAGAGAAATTGCCTTTTAAATTTGTTATTGAAGCAATTTTTTTCCCCAATCTTTCAGAAAACATCTCCCATGCTTTCACATCTAATTCTGTAGCAGTCTCCATACCGAGTTTTTCTACCGAAGCCATAAACCACGCACCATCCAACCTGAGAAAAGAATATCTCATCAGTTCCAGTAAATCTTCTAACTTTAATTCTGTATTTTCTTTCATATTCAACACTTAATTATTATTAATACAAGGTTTTATTATTTGTAATTATAATAATTGAACAAAAGTTAATTTAAATTTATGTACTTAGACAAATTAAGGGAATTATAAAAAGAACTTGAAAAAAAGTAATATAATGTAAAAAAACTAAATAAAAATAGATTAAGTTCCTTCTTCGTAGCCGTGGATGTAGTTATATTGCTCTTCGGTTAGTTTATCAATGTCAACGCCCATTGATTGTAATTTAAGAAACCCGACTTTATCATCGATGTCGTTTGGGACTTCGATTATCCCCACCTTTAGGGAATCTTTATTTTTAACGATGTATTCTGACATTAATGATTGTAAAGCAAATGACATATCCATTACTTCACTTGGATGACCCTCTGACAAAACTAAGTTAGCTAAACGTCCTTTAGCTAAAAGATAAACCTTCTTCCCATTAGAAAAAATTAATTCTTCTACATCTTTTCGAATTGGTTTAATTTCTTTTGAATATTCATAAAGTTCTTTCGTAGGGATTTCAATATCAAAGTGTCCGAGATTACCAAGAATAACTCCATCTTTTAATTTATTAAATATTTCTGCCTTAGGAGGAATGACATGCTTACAACCAGTCGCTGTAAGAATAATATCAGCATAGGGTAAAGCTTCTTCTATTTTTTTTACGTTATAGCCAGCAAATACGGCTTGTAATGCTTTAATTGGGTCTACTTCTGTAACAGTTACATTCGCTCCTAATCCCCGAGCTCTTAATGCCATACCAGAACTACAATGACCATATCCTGCGATAACTACATTCTTACCTGCAAACAGCACATGTAGCCCATAAATCGCTGATACTATACCTTGTCCTGTACCTAATTCATTATCAAATTGATTTTTACATCGAGCATCATTGACAGGGAATAATGGTACCTTTAAAACTCCCTTTCTGTCCATTGCTTTAAATCTTTTAACACCTGTAGTAGTTTCTTCTTGACAGGCTATAATAGTACCTGATTTAATTAAGGCTTCATATTCCTGATGAGCGGTTACAATCATATCAGCACCATCATCAATTAAAATATGGGGTTTTGCATCTAAACACTGTCTTATGCACCAATAAAACTCTTCGTCAGTATTACCATGCCAAGCAAATATATTAATTCCTTCCTTTACTAATGCTGCTGCTACATCATCTTGCGTAGATAATGGATTACTACCACAGAGATAGACTTCCGCGCCCCCAGCTTTAAGAGTTCGAGCAAGTATACCCGTTTCTTTTGTTATATGTAAACACCCACTGATTATTATACCTTTTAGTGGTTTTTCTTTTTGAAACCTCTCACGAATAACTTTGGCTGTAACTGGCATCTTATTTTCTGCAATATATAGTGCTTCTTTACCTCGATTAGCTAGACTTTCATCTGCCACTTTATAATTTACCATATAATTCACTTTTTTTTTGAAGAATAATAATTTTAATTAATTAATAAAGCTTTTTTTGGTTAAAGGCAAATATATATATATATTACTTAACATTTAATTAGTATTTGTAAAGAAAAATGCAAAATTGTTTAAAATGAATAATGTTACAGAACAGTTAAAAGCACGGCGCTTCATAAAAAATTTAAATGGAAAAACTAAATTTATTATTTCTAAAAATTCGCGTGAGATAGGGCTCTCTAGACAAACTTATCAAAACAAACTTGATAGTTTGAGAGATCAAAAAATAATTTCTAATTTTACAATAAACATAAATCCAAATATTCAACCAAATAATTTGAAATATGTAATGATTGAGATAAAAACAAATCCAAAAGAACCTGATCTGGTTGAAGAATTATTAGATATTCCCCAATTAAGAATGCTAGATGGAATAATTGGTGATTTTTCTTTATTCGCCTTATTAGTCTTTAAATCCCCAGAAGAATATTATCAGATATTAAACAAAATTGATAAAATAATGGCAAAATCATACTTTAAAAAATATCAAATAATTGAGACAATTAAAGTATTTAAGACAAATGGGATTAGTCTTAGAAAAGCAAAATTTTCTTTAGAAGAAATACTCCTTGATAAGTTAAATGGTGAGTTAAAAGAAAAAAAGAGTAATGAAATTGAGAATATTAAGATTGAAATCCAAGAAAAGATTGATTTAAAGCATATTGCACAAAAAAATAGGGATAGTGAATATAATCCTGAAAAATTTCCAGGACTTATGGTTAAAATTGATAAATCTCCAACAAAAATTTTAATTTTTTCAAACGGTAAAATGATTATATCTGGTTTAAAGAATCTTTCAGAACCTGACTTAGTAATAGCTCAAATTATCAATACTGTAAGAAAGACTGGGATAGGTCTAGATAATAAAAGTATTGATCAAAATTTTGAATTAGACGATATTGATTACACCATTCTAAAGATATTACGAGATAACCAAGGACTTAAACCCATATCCACTTATGAGATAAGAAGTGTATTTAAAGAACATCTTCAGAATGAAATTTCCCAATCAACTATCCATAACAGAATTAAAAAACTCGAGCAACATGGTATTATATTAAATTATACTGTTAATTTTAACCCAAAAGAAATTGGTTTTAAAGGAAAATATCTCCTTCGAATTAAACCAAAAGATCCTTCAAAGTATAATGAGCTTGCCCTTAGATTGGAAAGAAACAAAAATATTACAGATTTGTTTCGAATAGGCGAACAATATGGACTCTTTGCAATTATAAGAGTAAAAGAAATTGAAGATTATGCAACATTTATAAGAGATCTATATATTTCAGAGGAAATAGAAGATACCTACACAAATTTCGTTTTGGATGAGTTAAAGCCCTATACTAATTTTATAATATTTTAGTATAATAAAATTATAACACCTATAGCTTCTAGAAATCATTCAAGCATCAATTATGATTATTGCTTTAAATGACTAAATTCTTAATAAGTTTGAGAGATTTCATAATTTAAGAGTAAAAATTTATAAAAAAATAATAGCTCTTAATAAAGAAAATGAAATATTTCTTTGAAATTTTAACCAATAGGATTGGTTTTTCGAGAATAGGACGCATTATTTTTTCTAAGGAACGAAAACTATATATTAACACTCCTAATATTATCATCCCCATAAAAAGCTCCTTAATGAAACAATTTAATTTTGTTCAAGAATTTGAAAATCACGATTTATTCACGATTTCTAAAGAATTCTTCTTAAAAGTTGGATTTATACGAGAAAAATTTAGAAATAATGGATTTATTTTTACTTATCCTGGTACTTTACAAAAATTTGGAGATATTTTAATAAGAAATAGCAAGGTTTTATCTAAAGATAACATCATCTCACTCATTCCATTTAACATACCTACGACGAGTATAAGTAAACAATTTGCATTGAAAGAAATAAAGAATTATCTTATGGTTGTCAAAGAAATTTTAGAGAGACACCCAGATTTAAATTTTGGAGTATCAATAAGACTTTTTGATTATGCTGAGTTATTAGATCTCTATATACCTATTTTTAAACAATTTGAAAATATAAAAATTATAAACCTTGTAAAGCTTTTTGATAACCTTCGCAATTTTCGAAATATCATAGACAGTATTATCAAAATTAAAACTGAATTGGATAATAATTTGATAATGATGGCTTCTGGGAGAATAATTCCAAAGTATTATCCTTTACTCATTTATCTAGGAATAGATTTGATTGATTCCTCATACTTATTGTTTTTATCTGCTGAAAATTTCTATGATACTATAGAATATTTATTACCGATTTATAAAATAAAATATTTACCTTGTTCTTGCTTGGCTTGTAGAAGTAATTTAATTGGTATATTGGAGAATAAATATTCTGCTGAAAAAATTGATTTGATATGTTTGCATAATTTAATCACAGCAAATAATTATATGAACAAAATTAAGCAATATTTAAGATTTGAAGATTTCAGAGCATTTGTGGAAAAAGCTTCTTTTGATGATACTAACCTCATTTCGATATTAAAGATTTTGGATAAACAATATTATGATGTCATTAAATATGAGACCCCAATTACACAAAAAGGTAAAACAATAAGGTGTCTTGGACCATCATCATATAATAGACCAGATTTTAACCAGTTTAGGGAAAAAACGATTAAAGATTTTGAACCTGAACCTTGGACAAGATTAATTATTTTACTCCCATGTTCAGCTAAAAAGCCATATTCCGAATCAAAATCTCATAAAAAATTTTATAGCATTATGAGAAAGTTTCCAGAATTTCCTTCATTTCAAGAATTAATTTTAACTTCACCATTGGGATGCATTCCTAGACAATTAGAAAATATCTATCCAGTTAATTCTTATGATATTTCCGTTACTGGTGAATGGGACAATGAAGAAATAAATATCACCTCAGAAATGCTTATTAAAATAATCGAAAAGTATAACCAAAATATACCTATTATCTGCCATTTAAAAAATGAATATCACGATATTATAAGTAGAGCTTCTTCGAAATTGCCACATAAATTCATTTTCACTGAAATTTCTGATAAAATTACTTCAATTAAATCACTCCATTCTTTAGAGAAATTAATTACTGATTACCAGAACGAATATAAGCCAAAAATAAACAGTTTAGAATATAAAAATTACTCAAAGACTTGGACTAGGAAATTTATTAAAATATTAGATTATCAATTTGGTGTTGGTACAGGTATTAATATTATACCTAATGGTGTAAAACCTTTTAGAAATAGATCTACCAATCAAATTGATTTAAAGGACCTAAAAACTCGAGAAAAATTAGGAGTATTCAAATTTTCAACTGGTCAAATTGAATTAAGCTTTCTAGGGGTAGAAAGATTAGTTCAATCACACTACTCAAAAACTGTAAATTACGTTGTTTTTGATGGAGAAAAAATTCAAGGTAATACACTATTTAGAACGGGAATTTTAGATTATAGCCTAGATCTTATCCCTAGTAATCAAGTTGTTATATTAAATAAAGCAAAGAAACAAGCGATTGGAAGTGGAGAATTAATTGTCGGATCTAATTTTTTAAAAAATTCTAAAAGTGGGAGAGTAATAAAAATCAATGACAGATAAAGATTTAATTTCTGAAGATAAGAAGGTTATTGTTGAAAAAATTAATTCCATTAAACTAGATGCTCTAAAACGAAAGATTAATTATAAAGAAGAGCAATTGAATCGCCCAATTAGCTTTTGGACTAAAAAAGACAGACTTAAAAGCGAAATCGGAAGGGAGTTCACAATTATTTTAAGATCTAAAGGATGCAGTTGGGCACTAAGTAGACAAGGAGGATGTTCGATGTGTGGATATTACCTAGACGCTACAACAAAATACGTTTCTCCATCCCAACTCATTAATCAATTTGATTATGCATACAATGATAAAATAAATGAAATTATAGAAGATTCTTATAATTATACAATCAAGATTTTTAATTCTGGAAGCTTCTTGGATGAAAACGAAATTTCAGAAGAGGTTCGAAACCATATCTATCAGAAGATTTCAGAAGTTGAAAAATTTAAAGAAATAGTTATTGAATCACGATTAGAATATATAACTTCAAAAAAATTAGAAGAAATAAGAGACAATTTTAACAAAAAATATCTTGAAATTGCCATTGGACTGGAGAGTGTAGATGATCATATTAGAAATAATTTTATAAACAAAGGAGTTTTACTTAAAGATTTTGAAAGTGTTTTAAATGAATGTAAAGAATTTGATATTGGCGTAAAAGTTTATTTATTATTTAAACCGCTTTTTTTAAACGAACAAGCAGCGATTGATGATTGTTTTTATTCAATAAAAAAATTGATAAGTTTAGGCGTAAATTCAATATCTATTAATCCTACTAACATACAAAAAGGAACTCTTGCAGAATATTTATGGTTCCAGAATAGATATAGACCTCCATGGTATTATTCACTTTTTAAATGTATAAAAAAAGCTATAAGTCAGGAGGATTTAAAAAGGGTAAGATTGTTATCTGATCCTTCTGGAGCGGGGACAAAGAGAGGAATTCATAATTGTCTTAAGAAAGAATGTGAGAATTCAGCGAAAGAAAGGCTAGAGAAATTTGTACTTTCACAAAATTTAAATGCAATTGAAGAAAATCCATATGAATGTGATTGCTGGAAAAAATATCAGTTACAAAAAAATTTTATTTGAAATTTTGTACAATTCTACGATCGTATGATTGATAGATTGTTAACTCTCAAGTTTTCATTTTTGTAAGAAAAGCTTGTAAAAACCATTATATTTAAATATTAACAACCATCATTTATTTTAATTTTAAGTTCATCCACTCAACTAGGGGATCTCTTGAAAAAGGACTGGGTTAAATTAAATCTATTCTATATTGGTAAATCCTCAAAAAATCATCAAATTTTTAGAGCTAGACAATGGAATATTAACCTAGAACAAATTCTTAAAAATCCTATCTTTAATGAGAAATATATAAAAGTAGCATATATAAAGGATATTTTTGGTCCTGTAGATTCTCCTTTCATTTCAATTAAAACCTTGCCTAATCAAAAATTTAACCCCGATGAGAAAATCTACACTAAAATTAGTTAATTCTCAATATTTTTTAAACAATCTTTTAAAAACAAGATTATTATAAAAAAAGGTGAATTTTTATCTCAAGTTGGAGAGAAATGAAATCTGTGTTAGAGGAAAGCTCAAATACAGAAAATAATATTTGTAATGAATGTGGAAAAGATATATTTTTTGACGAGAACAGAGGTTTATTAGTGTGTGAAGAATGTGGTTTAGTTCATTCGGAAAAACATATTGATCGTGGCCCAGAATGGAGAGCTTTTGATGCAGATCAAAAAAAGAAGAGAACAAGGACGGGAGCTCCTATGACTTATATGATACATGATAAAGGGCTTAGCACTATGATAGATTGGAAAAATAGAGACATTTTTGGTAAAGAGATACCTGCTAAATTGAGAGGTCAAATTTATAGACTTAGAAAGTGGCAGAGTCGTATAAGAGTTTCTGATGCAACTGAACGAAATCTCACTTTTGCGTTAAGTGAACTTGATCGAATGGCTTCTAATCTTGATCTTCAAAAAAATTTAAGAGAATGCTCAGCAAAAGTATATCGAGATGCAGTTGAAGCTCACTTAATACGTGGAAGAAGTATAGAGGGAGTAGCTGCTGCTAGTCTATATGCTGCTTGTAGAATGTATAAAGTTCCACGTACATTAAATGAAATAGCTGAAGTAGCACGAGTTGATAAGAAGGAGATTGGTAGATCTTTTAGATTTATATCTAATGAATTATCTTTGGAATTAAATCCTACCAAACCAATTGATTTTCTCACCCGATTTATTTCAGAATTAGGTTTAACAAATAACTGCCAAAAAACAGCAAAAAAAATAATTAGAATGGCAGAAGAACGGGGATTAACCTCGGGTAGAGGCCCTACTGGGGTTTGTGCAGCAGCTATATACGCTTCCTGTATTTTATCAAATGAAAGGAGAACTCAAAGAAAAATCGCTAAGGTTAGTTGTGTAACAGAAGTAACTGTTCGAAATCGATTTAGTGAACTTGTAGAAAATTTGAATTTAGGTATATCTTTAAAGAGAAACAATAAATAACCATAATCATATTATTTGCGTAGAATTAGATTTTTTAAAAGATTTCCTCCTTCTTAATAAAAATGGATATTATCTTCGTATTATAGCATTTAATGTTGTAATAATTTTAATAAGATCATATTGATAGATTAGGTGTATTATAATGGATAAGCTAATTAACGAAAGTGAGGTTAATTATTTTTTATACAGGATAGAGAAAAATTTCCCAAACTTTGTTGCTGGAATTATTACCGATCGTCATGGTTTCCCAATTGCATCGAAGATATCGAAGAAATTATGGGTTCTTGAAAATACATTAGCATTATCAGCGATAGTTAAAAAGGGCGGTTTTATAGAGGATTCTAGTCTTGTTCAAATCAAAAGAGATTTAGACAAATCTAAAAATTATAAATTATTGGTATTGTTGGAAAAATCAAAAGAATATAAGAGTCGGCTAAGACCCCTAAAAAGTTTAATTAAATCACAAGAGCTTTTCTAACAGAAAATTTTACAGAAAAGAGTTTAAAATTATTTTTTATTGCGTACCGTACGAAAACAATTGATTTACTTAAATTTTTATATTTATAATATCTTAATTAACTAAAGTGAATATAAGGTAAATATATAAGGTTTGGTTTAAATAACTATTTTTTAAACTTAAAAAAACTGATTTGAAAGAAAACAATAATTAATAGGTTGACAAATATTTGAGTTATTCCGAGGATGAGCTTAAATTAAAGAAGATTTTAACGATAATTATAAATAGTACACCAGGGTTAAAGTTTGCACTCATCACAGATGATACAGGAATAACAATATTAAGTCAAGCTAAATTTAAGTTTTCTGATCAAAATGGAATTTCTGTTGAAAAGATTGGTGCTATTGGCGGTGCAGTTTTTGTTGCAGGTGAAGAACAAGGCCACATTTTAGGCTATGGAGCTATTGATCTCCAAATTACTGAATATCTTGAAGGAATGATTTTTTCAATGAAAGTTGGTAAAGGTGTTTTATGTATTGTATCTGATAAAAACGCTCAGATAGGATTTATTAGAGCTATCATGAAAAAGTGGGCTCCGCAAATTACTATAATTTTGAATAGATATTTGCAAGCTGATCAGGCAGATCTAGGGAAAGAAGTAAAGGAATTGTTTAGATCTGATTCTTTAGGTATGTTATAAAAAAATAATAGCATAGAATTTTGCCTAAAAACACTAACACTCTTTTCTCATTTTAAGGTTATACCAAAAAATCAAAAATGTTCTCTCGTGCTAGGCTTTATTTTCTATGCGTTTTTGGGACATAATCATGTTTCCTGTTAGGGTACTGACTCAAACTTCATCACTTATGGTTTTTACCATGCTAAGTTAAGAGCCCATTTTTCCAGGAAAAGTATTGATTAATCAACTCTAGTGTAAGCGTACTCATGCGCTACATAATCATTATATTTTCAAATATTTTTATGAGCCCTCGATGACGCATTTAATCCTTCATAGTTGTCCCAATATTTATATAGAATTGTAGAATTATAAAAATTTCTATTTTTAAGAAAAAGGAAAGGGATCTTTTTTATCTAATCCTTTTATTTTATCTTCAATTCTTGATATTAGATTAGTTAAACACTCAAATAGTATTTTTCTTACTATCTCGTAGTTAAGATCGATTTCTATATCATTAAAATGAAAGTCTGAATCTTTATAAAATGCTTTGTAAACCTTTTCTGTTTTTAAGATTTTATAGCTCGAATCTACAAGGAATGCATAAAGATCTTCACTCTTATATTCCTTTTTCATTATTAAAGAGAGCATGACAAATTCTTTTTTACCACGCGCCCATTCAGACGGAATCTCAAAATGGAAATTAATAATTTTCTTCTTTTTTGTAATTAGAACAATCTCAAAAAACGTTTCGTCGATTTCAAGGTCAAAAAACTTTTTTAATTTATTTATAAGGTTCTCTTCTAATTTTACATCTGGATATGATAATAAAACACTTGGACCGTTAATTTGATGGAAATAAGTTAGAACTAAGTGTATATTTATTCACCAAACGTTTAATAGAAAATATATTTCAGAAATTTAAAATTAATTTTATAGAAATAGTATATTATCAATTAACTAATAACTCTTATTTATTAAAGATAGAATATCATCATAAGATCCAAGTAGTTTCTTGACATTCAAATCTCGTAACCCTTTACTAGGTTCACCTTCGAATATAACCCTCCCATCATCTAATACAATAAGCATATTAGCCCAATGTTGTACAAAAAATAAATTGTGGGTGGTGAAGAGAATTGTTATTTCATGTTCTTTTCTTAGTTTTTCCAAAATATTAAGATGATTATAGATTGATTTAAAATCTAGATTTGCAAAAGGTTCATCTAATATCAACAGTTTTGGCCTCATCACAAGCAAACCTGCTAAGGCAGCTCTCTTTCTTTGACCCCAAGAAAGATTAAATGGTGAATAAGCTCTAAATCGTGATAATCCCACAATTTCTAAAGCCCAATCAACTCTTAGTTTGACTTCTTCCTCATCTAATTTTAAATTTCTAGCTCCGAAACTAATATCTTCTTCTATAGTTGGAGCAAAAAGTTGATCATCAGGATTTTGAAATAAAAAACCTATCTTTTTTCTAAGCTCCCATAGTTTATGTTTATCTCTTGAAAGTGGTTCATTAAAAATCTTTAATACTCCTGATTTTGGCTTCAATAATCCCACTAATAGACGTAATAAGGTTGTTTTACCAGAACCATTATTTCCTGTTAGAGCAACTATTGTATCTTCCTCGATCTTAAACGAGATATCTTGAATTTCAAATCCTAAATTATAGCTAAAATACAAATTTTGTACTTCTATTGCAAAAATATTCCAAACACCCATTGATAAATTGATTCTAAGTTAATAATAAAAACAAGGTAAATTATCATTAAAATAAATAAAAGTAATAATCCCATATCGATAATTTTGAATTTTCTTGGAGCAAATGTAATCTTACCTGAAAAACCGCGCATCTTTAAACTATCGAATAACTTTTCACTTCTTTCCATATTCATTATAATACTTTTACCCATGATATAAGCATGAGTCTTTAATTTTTGCCAATAAGAAGTGATTTTTTTACCTCTCATTTCTTGGGCTTCTACGATTTTTCTATTAGATCCTGCTAAAATAGGGATATAATGTAACATTATAATTAATGAACCTATCAACATAGATGGAATTCTTAATTTTGTTAAAGCATTTATAAATTCAGAATAAGTTAAAGAGGAAAAAAAAGACATAAATATAATCAAAGCTGAAAAAACTCTTAAAAAAATAAGCAAAGATAAAACAAAACCCTCTTGATATACTAAAATTCGAATCCCGATATTAAACTCAAATAAAATCGTCTCTCCAACATATAATGGAATAAAAATTGTAATTAAAAAAACAAAAGGGATTACTATCTTTAATCTTGAGAATATTTTTAGAATATTTAATCGAAGCAGTAAATCAATAATTATAGTAATTAATAAAATGGTAATTATAAGATAAATATCATCAATAATTAAAAAGGGCACTACCAAGATAAATGGTAACATTAGACGAATTAAAGGATTTACTTTCTTTAAATAAAGTTTTTCATCCTCATGCCTAAAAGGTAATGTTGTTTTCAAAATTTCATCAACCTTAAGAAATTAAAAAATTAATAATCTTGAAAATTTTCATACTAATATTTAAAATGATAATATTTATTAATTTTCATACTCTGCTATAAATTAGTAACATTTTAATTATTCATTATAAAAAAAATTAACCATTGTAGATTAAAAATGCATATACCAGATGGTTTATTAGACCCAATTACTACTATTAGCCTTTGGTTAATAATTATACTTTTTATGATTATTGGATATTTTAAGATGGGTAAAATCTTTGCAAAAGAAGATTCCGACAAACTAGTGCCATATATTGGTGTTTTGGCTGCTGTAATTTTTGCTTTTCAATTTGTAAACTATCCTGTCCCAGGAGGAACATCAGGTCATTTAATTGGAGGGACTCTTATTGCTGTTATTTTAGGTCCATGGGCATCTGTAATTATTCTCTTTTTAGTTTTAGTAGTACAAAGCCTATTCGGAGATGGAGGTATTCTAGCTTTAGGAGCAAATACTTTCAATATGGGAATAATTGGGGGAATATTCGGATTCTATATAGTTGTATTTATAGTAAAAATACTTAATAAAACAAAACTTGAGAAAGAAATTAAAATTACAATTAGTACAGCCATTGGATCCTATATTGCTATTGTTTTAGCCTCATTTTTCTGTGCTATTGAAATAGGCCTAGCTGGAGCCGTTCCTCTTGCAGTTGCAATTCCTGCAATGGTTTATTGGCACCTTTTAATTGGCATTGGGGAATCAATTATCTCTGCATTAATTATATTTTATATATATAAAGTAAAACCAGATTTTATTACAACAGAACCGTTATTGATTAATAACGCAATTAAAATTAATATTAGTAATTATAAAAGACCCATAACTTCAGTAATCATTGTTTTAGGAACATTGATATTGATGATTGCTGTAGGATTTACAATAGGGTTTTTATCTACTGCTCCTGATGGATTAGAAAGAGTATTAATTGATCAAAATGGTGAATCCTGGCTTGAAAATCTAGTTACTCCATGGATCCCTTTATTAAGTTGGATTTCAAATGATTATGGAGCAGCTATTGTAGGTATTGTTATTTCTATTGTTGTAATGTCTTCCACATTTTATTTAATCATTAGATACAAAAAAAAGAGTTTAGTAAATACTACGAATTCCCATAAATCAATACAGGAAACAGAAGTATAATTAAAAAATTTAAAAAAAAAAATTATTATTCTATTTATTTCCATATTTTTTGAATAAAAGTATACCAATTATTATAATTATGATACTTGTAATCGAAATAAAAGCAAAATCAATTAAGATATTGTAACTTAACAAAGAAGCTCCGTTATATATTGACCTTATTGCATCTGTTGCATAATAACTTGGAAGTGCCATCGCAATGAATCTTGTAGTATCAGTCATTGGTATAAATGTACCAAAAAACATTTGAGGCAAAATGAATATAAATGATAATCCAGTTGCAGTTCCAGAACTTTTAGCAATTGTTGCGGTTATAAGACCTAAGCCTACAGAACTAAGTGAAAAAATAGCCATTAATAGAAACGCAAACAATAATCCTCCTATATTGGTATTAGGACTGAATCCAAAAGGTAATGCACATATGAACACTATAAGTACTTGTAACATTGCTATAATCATATTTGAAAGAATTTGACTTCCCATGAAATCTCCAGAAGTCATAGGAGTTGTATTTAATCTTCTTAACAAGCCTTGTTCTCTTATATCACTAAATGATTGAGCAACTGTCATGATTATAAATATACATGCATAAGCAAATAGTCCTGGTGCCATCATATCAAAACTCGCCCCTAGTGCTGGATCACTGAAAGCAATACCAAAAACTAATGTAAGTACTGCTGGAAATAGAAGCATTAAAAACAAGAAGGCTGGTTCTCGAATAATTTTTTTTAATTCCATTTGTAATAGAGCTAAAATCCGTTGCACTTTCATTTACAACCCCTCCATAATTCTTCTACCTGTAATTTTCATAAATACACCTTCTAAATTATCTGACTGATATTTTTGCATTAATTCTTTAGGTGAACCAACTTCTAGAAGTTCCCCATAATCTATAATAGCAACTCGATCACATAATGCTTCTGCTTCCTCAATGTAATGTGTAGTTAAGAAAATTGTTTTATTTACTTGCTTTAAGCTTCCTATAAATTCCCATGTTTTTCGTCGAACTCTTGGATCCATTCCAACTGTGGGTTCATCTAAAAATAATATCATTGGATCATGAATTAAAGCAATAATTAGATTTAATTGACGAAGCATACCACCACTATAACTTTTAGTCTTTCTTTTACTAGCTCTTGCAAGATCTAATGTGTTTAATAGTGTTTCTATTCTTCTCTTAATCTCATCTTTAGGCATTAAATGAAGATTCCCAAAAAGAGCAATATTTTCTTTACCTGAAAGTTGCTTAAAAACTGCAGGTTCTTGAGGACAAACTCCAATTAACTCTTTAATATTTGGTAAATCTTCATGAATATCATAACCATTTACTAAGGCAGTCCCCTCTGTGGGTTTAAGTAATCCAATCAACATTTGAATAGTTGTAGTTTTTCCTGCACCATTTGGCCCTAAAAAACCAAAGAGTTCTCCAGATTTGACTTGAAATGAAATTCCATCAACAGCTTTCACATCATCATAGTCTTTCTTCCCTGGAAAATATTTTTTAAGATCCCGAACATCAATTGATATTTCACTATTAGGATAACGAATATTTTCGGGTTTTTCATATGGTTTAATTCTAGATTTTATTTCTTCCATTTTTTTTCACATTATTTTTATTGTTATTTAATTTAACTCTTAGAATATTATAAAACATTCTTAGTCTAATATTTGATATTGAATTATGAAAAATCGTATTTATTATTAATGTGAACTAAGTCTATCTAATAAGGGAAAAAAGTATAAGAAAATTGGGACTTTTTTAACCCATATAGGTGATAAAAAATACTTTGTAAAATTATTTTTTTTTTAAATGACTTTTTAAATTGATTCTTTTTCGACTATTTTCAAAAATTTAAAAAAAGATTTATAAATCAATTTTTCATTTTTAGTTCCCATTATTCCACTAGTAATTGGAGGAAAAGGATATAAATTATAGTTGATTATTTTGATTTCGCTTTAATTTCTTTTACCTTATCTTCTAAATATGTATCAATCCAAGTTGGAAACATTTTTCCTTCAATTAATACAGTTAGATCAACCTTCTCATAGTTCTCAGATAAGAGTAAAGCCTGTATTTCTTGAAGTTCCTTCATGGATTGGCTCCATATAGAAATAACTTTAAGGTTCGGAAGGTTACTGAAAGACCAGATAAAGAGTATTTTTGAACCTAATTTTTTTCTTAATTTATACTCAAATTCTTTGTCGTCAATAATTATATTAGTATCCAATTTTAAATTTATCATTGAGGCTATTATTCCTGTTTTATCAGGATACCAATCTATTTGAAATTGAACAAGAAAATTTTCGGTTAAGCGATCTAACCTTCTTCTTATTGTTTTAGTTGAAACTCCAACTTCAAGGGCAATATCAGAGATTGATTTTCTAGAATTATTTTTTAATGAATTAATAATAAGATAATCTAAATCTGTGAGTGGTTTTAAGTTTAAATCTTCTAAAACAAGGGGCGGTATTTCTTTATCAATGCCAATAGTAAAATCTGTAAGATTTCCTACTTTTCGAATAAATGACACCAAGGTGTCTAATTCACCTATATTCCTAAGATATGCATGTATATATAAAGCATTACCACTTCCTTGTGTAACATTATAGATATATTCATTTTCTCCTAATTTGTTAATCAATTGCTTTTTTTGTCTTATATCTGAAAAACCAAATATAACAATATTAGTTATACCTGGAAAATTGGGAAATCCTAATTTTGCTCTAAAACCTTGTATTACGCCAAGATCAACAAGAGAGTTTACTCTTTTATGAATAGAATTCACACTCATTTCGAACTTTTCAGCTAATTCTTTGTAAGGCATCCTTGAATTAACCATCAAGATCATTGAGAGTGAAATATCTATTTCATCCATGTTATATCTTATATTTTTCAATTATGAATAATTGGAATTTATTATTATTAATTCTTAATATAATTATCTTAATTAAAATACTGTTTCCAATATAAATTAAGGAAATTGGTAATGTTATGAAGATTGTTTTCTTTATAGATTCTAAAACTGTAAATATTGATAAATATAGCATAAAAGACATTCCAGGATCTTCGGGAAGATTAGATGTAATTTCACGATGTATTTTAGCGGCATTAATAGGAAGTGATAATTTTGAGAAAAATATTCAAATGTGGGTATTTTTAAAAGGTTATGGTACTTTTATTTTTAATCCCGAGTTATTTAATTATGTTTATTTTCCAAAAAACGAATTAAGCCTTACAGATTATTTTGTTAGCTTCCTTCAGAAAAAATTTCATGAAGATCAACCTCTCAATCCATTAAACAAATTAAAAGTATCAAATAAGGGCATTTTAGAAGCGATAAAGTATTTCCAAGAATTAAATTATAAATTATATATTCTACAGGAACAAGGAATAGATTTTTTCAAACTATTAGATAGCATACAAGAACAAGAAAGAATCGTTTTCATAATAGGGAGTCAAGAAGATGAATTTCTTTATTCAGAGGAATTATTAGCATTAAAGATTCCTGCTTTGAGTTTTGGAAATCAATCGTATTTAGCTTCCTCAGTTATTCGATTATTGAAATTACATTTAATCGGATTATAATAAATTATTTATTATAAAGAACTTTTAAAAATATTAATCGAAATATTGAGATTATAGGATTTATCAAGAACTTGAATGAAATAGAAGAAACAGATAAAAGAACTCGGCAAAAAGAAATTTCAAATAGATATATAAATCGTCCAGTAGAATTCTTAATTAAACACAGATTTACTCCTAATAAAATTTCTTTTATAGGATTTACATGTTTTTTAGTTTCATCGTTATTGATTGCCATTTATGGATTATATTTTTCAATTTATCTCTCATGGATTATACCCTTTATCATGGGAATAGCTGGAGCAATGGATTTATTCGATGGAGAAGTGGCGAGAAGAACAAATAAAGAAACTAGAGCTGGTGCTTTTTTAGATTCAAATTTAGATAGACTTTCTGATGCAATTTTTGTTTTAGCCTTAATTTATGGAGGTTTAGTAGATTTTTTATTAGGGTATATTATATTATTCTTAGTTATTATGATTTCTTATATACGTTCAAGAGCCGAAAACGAAGGTGTTAATATGAAAGGTATTGGATTCATGGAACGAGCTGAAAGAATTCTTTTCCTAATTTTTGCTATAATCATTGAATTAATATTATATTTCTCGACATTCCTTATATTCAATGAACCTTTTACTACTTTTGTTCCGTTTGTCACAAGGGTCCCTGTAACACCAGTTTTTCTAATTAGCATTCTAATTTATACTCTTTCTTTACTTTATACAGTTATACAAAGATTAAGCTTTACTTTTAAGGCATTAAGAACTTAGACGTAAATAATGTGAATGGTATCTTAGCTCTTGAAATATCTGTTTTCAATATTTAGTTTATTCATATTGAAGCTAAAGGATAAATTTTTTAAGTTTTATCCAATTCAATTAGAATATAAAGTAAAGTTAAATAAGAGAAAACTAAAAGTAGCTGATTTTAATTCCAAAAAAAAGAAAAAGTGGCGGGAGAAGCGGTTCTAGTAAAGGACATTATGCTAGAGTTCAATGTAGCAAATGTGGAAGATTTGTTGCAAGAAGTAAAGCGAAGGCCGTGACTAGAAGAGTGTCTCTTGTTGATAGTCGAATGTACACTGAACTAAAAAAAGCTGGTACAATTATTCAGGCTCCAAGTAAGACTAAATACTATTGTATTAGCTGTGCTATTCATGGACATCAGATAAGTCAACGAGATAAGAGTTTAAGAAAGGAATAATTTTATTTTTTAAATAATCTATGATATATTCATCATAAATTAAGTTGTTTAAAGAAACTTGGGAGTGTATAATTAATTTGAACTTGGTTTTCATTTGTAATTTCAATGATAGCTCGAATTAAGAAACTATTTCTTAAGTCTTCGTCTGGTTCATATATCTTTACTTTTGCTGTGGGTTTTATTTTTAGAGTGTAATTTTCAGCAATACCCGTGACGCTCTCATTTGTTATCAATTTAATTCCGAGTAAACCAAGTTCATAATGGGAAACAATAAATAATATCTCATTTTCTTTTTCTTTACTTTTCTCAAAATGAACAACCTCCAAATAATCATCTTTTAATTCATCGGGGAGTTTAGCGTAAGAAATGACTTTCTTCTTCCCTGTAATATGTTCAAAAGGAGTATATAATAATACATTAAAACTAGCGATCTTCTTAATTTCTTCATTATATTTATCAATATCTTTAATTTCATAAGCTTTATCTAATAAAAGATCTAATCTATCAATCATATCTTCTGCTGAATACCCCACCAAAACTGTTGCTATATAAGCTCTTTTTAGTTTCTCAATTAATATCTCACTTTTAAATGATAATTTATAATCAATTGAAATTTCTAATGCTTGGTTATAAAGATTTGCAGCAATTTGTGAGTGACCTAAGGCTAAGAAATAATCCCCTAATTCACTAAATACGATTATTGCATCAAGAAAGTTACTATCTAGGTCCATTTTGGAGATTTCCTCCATTATATTAATAGCAGTATTCTTATCTTTACCTTGAATATAAATTGCTATCGCCTTACCAATTAAACATTTAAGTCTTAGTTTATCATCCTCATAAATGTCAGCAAGTTCTTCAGTAAAATTATATTGTTTAATAGCATTTTCATAAAGCCCATGAAATAAAAATATTAAGGCTTTTAAATAATTTAAGGTCAAACATGTTTTATAATTATGAATAATAGTAGAGAATAGTGCAGCTCTTTCAAGTGAATCAATTGAAGCATTAATACGCCCGAGAGAGACTAATAAAAATGCTCTTAAAAATTCCATTTTACTAATTTCAGAGCATATCAATTGTTCAACAATCTCATAATCTTTTAGATTTGTTAATTGCCCTGATGCAACTTGAAGCAAAGATACTAAGAATCCATTTCCTTTTTTCAAAAATTTAATGGCTTCTTTTGTTTGGCTCTTAGTTATTGCTTCACGAGCTCGGATTACGTACTCTCTTGAAATTTTTAAATTTTCAAGAAATTTTGAAATCCCTATTAATTTTTCCTCTTCACTCTGAGGGATTTCTTGATTTGCAATATATTTCTCAGCAATTTCAATCTCATTTATATATTTGGAAGCGCTAATCTCGAATTTAACTCCAGTATCTGGGTTTTCTAACTCTACATCTTGAGTTAATATTGAGCTTTCTGTAACAGCTATAGCCTTTTCAATCAACCAAGTTATCTTTTGTTCAGCAGGATAAATTTTGGAACGTTCAATCATATATGATAATGTATAATTCAGACTTTTCTTCCAGATTTCCTTAAAATATTTTCGCAAATGAGACTCCGTAGTTGTTCTTTGCAGTTTTAATAGAAAACTAGAAAGTGATAATATTTCTATTTTCCCTTTATAAAGTAGATTAGCATTTTTAGCAAGTTTAAAATCATCTGTTATAAGGTGAACGGGAAATTTATCATTTTGTTTTAATAACTTGTTTCCAATAGACACTAGTGTGAGATCTGGATCTTGAGCGGGAAATCTTACATTATATTTGCTAAGATCCTCTTTAATTTCATCAATTTCATAAAGTGGGATCTTTTCTATATTAATAAAGGTCTTCATTTTGTCCTTATACGTATGGGGTGCTTTGATCTCATCAAAGACAGTTTGAGATATGTAATATTTAAAAGCTAAATCTTCTCCTAATCTTTTTAAATTTCCTAAAATATTACGTGCTTTAATTTGCAGCATACATATGAAAAAATTAGCGTCAAAAACAAATCTATTTGGTTTACTCATATGATAAACGAGATTACTTTGATTTATTTAGATAAAAATTCATTAAATAAATAATAGATATTAAAATAATATATTTTTTTCATTAAAATAAATCAAAATAGAAAAGGAATTAAATATAAATTAGAATATAAGGCTTAGATAAAGATTAATATATTTTAATTAAAAATTACCAATTGTGAATTATTATATTATTAATAGATGTTTTGGGATATTCAGGCTCCGGAAAGACATTATTTATAACCACCGCTATAAAATTATTAAAAAAAAAATTGAACTATAATATTTCAGTTATCAAAAATATAAAGCATCACCCAGTTGACGAGGTGGGAAAAGATTCTTATAGATTTACTGAAGCAGGTGCAATTTATTCTGTGATTCAAAATGAATATAATGAAACTGCAATTTTTGCAAAAACTGAAGAATCTAAATTCGAAGAACTTTTAAGATGGTTAAAATCTGGACCTATTAAACCAGATTTAATTTTTACAGAAGGTTTTAGGAATCTAAACAATCCTACAGTCTTATGTATATCTAATTTAAAAGAAATTGAAGAACAATTAACAGAAAACGTCAAAATGATATCAGGAGTTATCTGTTCGAAGAAATTAGTCAAGGAAAGCGCCTTTAATATACCAATAATCGATATCGAGCGGCAATTTTCAACTTTTTTGAATTTATTTAACCTTTTTCCAAAAAGGAGCTAGTTGTCGGCAAATCGATTCGAGATTTTTTTTGGTTTTTTCATCTTTTATATCTGTAATGATGTATTCACTTAATTTTTCATAAACTTCCATTTCATTTTTGGGGTCTTTAACGGAACATCGAATTTCTTGAATAATATTATTTAAAGGAATTATAATCTCATAAATTATCCATTCTTCAAAGAAAGGTTGATCAGTAAAAGATTGGATATTATAAGTTATCATTATTTGTATTAATTCTTCAAGAGAATAGAAGTGTTTGTCCGGAATTTCTACATCAAACTCTTTTAATTCTCTTTTAAGTTGATCTCTATTTAAACTAATTATATAATCGGGCCATACATCGTCAGAATAATTAATATCTTGAAATACAAAAAGTTCTAAAACTCTTAAAGCGATATTTTTCCCAATATAACGAGAACGAGGATCAATGAAATTCTTTGATGCTTCATTTGGAGAATTTCTTATAAATATTTTATCAATTAATACATATAGAATTCTGCATATATGATCAACTAAAATTTGAAAGGTTAGTGGAGAATTTTCTGGGTTTTCCATTAGAATTTCATTTTCTTGAGTTAATTTTTGAGTAAAATTTGAATTTAAACTCTTAAGGAATGTTTTAAAAAAGCCAAAATTTAGTTGAGAAACATTTTTCCTAAATATTTTATGGAAGATAAGATTGATATTTTGAATATTTGATAAAACTGACAAATAATTAAGAAATTCCTTAATATTTTTAATAGAATTTGCTCCTATTACATCGTCTGGTTTTTTATTATATTGATTTAGTGTTGTTTTAAAGACTTCTGGTAAAAATAGTAAATCTCCAACTTCTAAAGCTTCGAGTCCACTCCCAAAATAATATTTCATGTATAATAAGAATAAATTTAATTGCGATTTTGGCGAAGGGAGATTATTTGCTTGAAAAGTTGAGTATAAAGTAGATTTTTTATCAAGATATTCAAAAAATTTGATTATTGCATTTTTTTTTTCAGTAGAATAGTTCAAGTTAACAAGAAATTCTTTTTTGATAACATCTAACTTAGAAAATACTGAATCTTCTACTCTAGCACCTACAAAATTAAAAAAGTCTAATAATGGTGAAAAACTTTGGAGTAAATTACACTTTTTATAGAAATAATATAAAAGATCTACTAACTTTTCTTTTGAGGAAGAATATTGATTTAAAGCAATCTCATATAATTTTTCTCTGCCTATATATAATTTCTTAAAATAATTTTCTGGAATTCCTTTAATTTGTCTTAAAAAATAATAAAGAACCATATTATAATAAGATTCAAAGATTTCATCCTTGCTATCTTTACAAATTATCAAAAAATTCAGATTTTTATTCAACTCTCCATTTTTAATGATGATTGCGTCAAGTAGAATGAAAATATTTTCTTTTAATGCATTTCTAATGACCTTTCCTAAAATTCGAACAATAAAATAAAGATATCCGGTAATTATTGAAAAGCCATATAAAATTTCCAGTTTAAATCCATCAGAAATATGAGCAAAATTTTGTTCCTCGATTGAATTCAAAAGATAATTATATTCAAAAAATATGATCTTTTCAGATATCTTCTCTTTACTAATTAATTCAAGAGAATTTTCATCAAAATTAAAAAAGATCTTTAAAAAGTAGCTGAAAAAGTCACTAAAATTCTCATAGAAAAATGAAGTAAAAGTTTTTTTAATTATACGTTTTTGATTCTTTTTTTGAAAAATTTCCCATCTTAGCCTAATATTATTTTTAAATTCTTCATATTTCGTATTATTTTTCTCCAAGAGATTGAATAATGAGTTATTGATGGTATTAATACTAAGATCTTGAAACTTCGCTTGATTTATAAGATTCTCAACTATGTGTTTTAATTCTTTATAAGCCACGTTTAATCAAGTGTTTAATCAGTTTATCTTTTTATTTGATTTTAATAAGCCTTAAGAAAAAAATGGTATATATTTACTAAATAAAAATATGAAAATAAAAATCTTAGTCAAGCAAGAATAAATGATGTTTGTTTAATAAAACTTAAAATTTCTTTGCCAATTTTGGATATAAATTAAAATATTTTCGTAAGTTCATCTGTTTCAGAATATTCTAAAGGAATCTTTTTATGTTCTTTAGTTATAATATTTAGCCCTTTTTCTTTTGATACAAAATTGCCAATTTTTTCAGCAAAAATGTTATTTTTATTCATTAGTTCGATTATTTCATTAGAATATTCTTCTTCTATCGCAATTAACAATGATCCTGATGATATCGTATTTAATGGGTTTAAATTAAAGATTTTACTTAACTTTAATGGCTCTGGGAGTATTTTTATTTTATTTTCATCTATTAATACACCAGTATTAGAAGCTATCGTCATTTCAGCAATTCCTGTAGAAAGGCCTCCTTCTGTTGGGTCGTGCATAGATTTAATTTTAAAATTGTTATTTGCTAAGAGCGCTTCATTTAATACGCTTATTCCAGGACTAAAAAGATAATTCTTACAATTTTCAATAAATTCATGGTCAAATCCCTTTATTAGAAGGTCTTTTTCTTTTTCACGTCCAATAATAGATGTTCCTTCAATAAAAATACCTTTTGTTAAAATCAATGCATCACCTGGTTCGGCTCCTGAAGTAAGTACAAGCTTTTTTTTTTCTACCTCTCCGATTAAGGATCCAATCACAATCGGTCTAATAAGCCCAGGTGTAACTTCTGTATGACCTCCTATTACAGTAATTTCCATTGATTTACATGTATCATGAATATCATTAAAAATCTGTTCAATCATTTCTCTTGTTGTGAGATTAGAAGGTAATAATATCGTTGATTGAAACCATTTTGGTTTAGCTCCTGTACAAACTAAATCGTTAACATTAACAATTACAGCATAATATCCGATCTTATCAGTTACAAAGGTGATTGGGTCAATTTTTGATACTAGATAATTCTTTCCGGGTATATCTATAACAGCAGCATCTTCACCAATTTTAGAACCCATTATTACCCTATTATCTTGAATATCTATTTCTGAGAGCAATTGGGCCAGATATCTATGTTTAAGCTTTCCAAGAGTAAATTTTTCATTAACTCTTTTCATAGTTATAGTCTCTTTAGGATTTCATAATTTATTAAAATTTTGAGTAAATCTTCTGTAATTACTCATTTACAATAATTTGAAGTAATCAAATATGGTACCCTAAAATTTAAAATTCATAACTTCCTTGAAGATAATAAGATTTACAATTACAAACAAAAACGAGTCTGAGCAAAATGGGATTTGGTAAAGCGTTTTTATTTTGTATTCTTGCTTTTGTCGGTTTGAATTTCATATTTACTATTATCTATTATGCCATCGGGCCGGGATTTGATTCATTGTTTAGCACAATTCAAAATGCCCCTCTTATGATATTATATTATCTATTCGGCTCAATAATCAGCACCCCCTCAAACATTTTTAATTGGACAATCTATGAACCATTTATTTCAAGTGACCTTAACAACTTGATACTAGGATTAGGACATTTAGCTGCTCCTTTAGTAGCAGCAATACTTACTGGAAGATTTGGAGAAAGTAAGATTCAATCTTTTGGTGGTTGGCTGTTAACCGCTGCTATTAGTACCACTTCAGTAATTATTGCAGCCTGGTTAAGCCCAACTACTGAAACTGCATTAATCAATACGTATGGTTGGATATCTGGTGATGAGATTTTAATTTTAGCAATAATAAGTTGTGTAATAAATATCTTTTTCTATGGATTCTTTGCTTTAGTTCTTTCAAAAGAAGAATATTATTAGTTTAAATGTAATTTTCAATATTTTTTTCTTATTTTCTAACATGGTTTATCAAAAGTTTGTGATATTTTTATAGATCTATTTAGAAAAATTATTTGGAAGGGAAACAAAATTTTAAATCTTACATTGGATTTCGCCTTTAATATTCTATTTTTTAATTTGACTTGAATTTTGCATTCCTTCTTTTCTCCTTTTTATACTTATTTTGAAGTTTTCAATTTAAAGTAATAAAATTCATATTAATGGATTAATAGTTCACCCACTCTGAAATTAATATAAGTAAAATAATAGTATTAATAAATTTCAATTTATAGGGTCGTTATGAATATGAGTTCGGGAAAAATAGAACAAAATTATTTCACTAATATTCAAGATGGTTCACTTTTTAGTGATTATGTTTATCATTCTGAAGATTTTTTACATGAAAGTCATAATTCTGAATCAGAAACCAGTAAAAAACGATTTTATAATTCTTTTCAGATGAAAATGCAAGATCGTTTTAAAGGAGTATTAGATAATCATTTTGAAATAATACAAAAAATCCATTACATTTTAAAAAACTCTCAAGATTTAACTCAAAAACAAAAGTTTGATTACTGTAATAATCAAAGATTTTTTATGAAATTATATTTGAAAAGCATTTCCGAAAGAAATTGTGGGTAATATTGATTTAATTTTATTTAATTTTTTTAATAGGGATATGGTGAACCTTTAAAAAATCTACATAATCACATAAAAGTGAAATACTTCTCGCCGCGTCTCTTAATGACAAGAAATATAGAACCCTTTTTTTATGTAATAACTTTTTTACTGAATTAAATCTTTTAGCTAGAGCACTATCATCCGCTAAATTTGGTAAACAAAAAGCAAATGGTTTTGAAACTAAATCCCGTGTGTTAATCATTCTATTAAAGACGTGACGATAAATATGATCTGGCCAAAGTGGAATAATAACAATATCAATGTTAGGATCATTAACCACAATATCCATACATTTAGTAAAAATATCTAAAATAAATCCTGACGCTCCTAAGTCAATAGGATTTTTTATATTTACATTTACATCCGGTAAAATCTTCCCTATTTTTGATTGCGATTCAAGAGTTAGTTCTGGTATTGAAAGATTTTGGGAAGCAAATAAATCGGTTAAATTAACGGAGGCACCCCCTCCCGGAGTGACAATTCCTATATTCCTTCCTTTTGGAACGTAATTTGGATACAAAATTTCAAACGTTTTAATACTATTCCAAAATTCTTCATTATCTTTAACAAGGGTTGTACCTGTTTGAATAGCCATTGATTCCCATAACCGATTGTCTGAAGCTATAGCCCCAGTATGTGAGAAGGCAGCTCTTGAACCATCTTTAGTATATCCACCTTTCCATAATATTACTGGTTTAATTTTTGTGGTTTTTTTAAGTTCTATAAACAATTCCTGTGCCTTTGCAGAACCTGTTGATTCTAAATATGCAGCAATTAGAGAAGTTTTTAAATCTTGACGATAAAAATTCATAAAATCAACACAATTTAAATCAATTTGATTACCAAAACTAATACCATAATGATATCTTATATCTCGTTTATATCCTACATCAACTAATTGAGTTAAGTGACCTCCGGATTGTGACATAAATGATACTTCACCTTGGTTCCCTTTTTGAGAAGCAAAAGTAAGCGCCATCCCAATTTCAGCATTTAAAGGTCCTAAGCAATTAGGACCAATTATTCTTGTTTTTGTGCCTTTTATAATCCTTAAAAGTTCTTCCTCCAATTTTTTACCTTTCATATCTCCTGTCTCAGAAAATCCCGAAGCGAATATAATAATCCACTTTATTTCTTTCTGAACACATTCTTTTAGTACTTCTGGGATTGAATCTGTTTTCAATGAAATATATGCTGTATCAATTGGATAAGGAACATCTAAAACTGATGGATAGCATTTCCAATCCATTATGCTATCATATTTTGGGTTAATTGGATAAAACGTAGTTGCCCATATGGAATTCTTAAAAGCTGGTAGATACATCATTGAACCCAATCTAGAACTCTCTGAAGCACCGATAAACGCGATATGTTTAGGGTAAAATAAAGAATAAAGATTTTCAGTTTCTTTTTTAGGTTCGTTCATTGACTGAATAAATTCAAAAATTTTTTAAAAACTTACTATTTACTTATTAGACTAAATCCAGACAATAAGAGTTGAATATTAAAAAACCAAATTTTTAATTCAATTTAAAATTAGACTACACATATATATTCATTTTTCTAAATAGAAATAAAAACACACTAAAAGAATTGTCAAAAATGGCACGTCCAAGCCCTTTAGAAGTTTATGCACTTTTAGACAAAAGTAATTGTAAGGATTGCGGATATGATACTTGTATGGCTTTCGCTACCGATATCCTTGAAAGAAAAGTTAAAGTACAAGATTGTACTCATTTAATGCAGGATCCAAAGCAAGCAAAAAATCGAAATAAACTTATTGAGCTTATTACTCCACCCCAGAAACCTGTCATTATTGGAAAAGGAGATAGAGCTGTTACAATTGGTGGAGAAGAAATATTAATGCGCCATCAACTTACTTTTTACAATCAAACAGGAATTTTCATAGAAGTTGCTGATGATGATCCAGATTTAGAAGATATTGTAAAATATCTTACAGATCTTAAGATAGAAAGAATTGGTGATGTTTTAACACTGGATGGAATCGCATTAAGAAGTGTCTCTGGAGATATTGATCAGTTTAAATTAGCAGCAAAGAAAATTGCAAATACTTCAGATCTTCCAATTATGCTATGCAGCCTTAACGCTGATATTTTATTAGGAGGAGCAGAAGTAATAAAGGATAAAAAACCTCTACTTTATGCTATTACAAAGGATAACTGGGAACAGATTGGAAAATATGCTATTCAAAATAATCTACCTGTTGCAATTACTTCCAATAATCTAGATGAATTAATGTCATTAAGTGCTACTATACAAAAATTTGGGATAAAGGAGGTAGTTTTAGATTCAGGAACCTATTTTGGTCCAGGTAATCTTTCGGTAACATATGATAATATTATGCAATTAAGAACTGCTGCGATAGATAAAAAAGATATTAATGCTTGTTGGCCAGTTATGGGTGTTCCCGCAGCCTATTGGAGTCAAGTAAAAATTGGAAATGATAAAGATCTCTGGGAGCATCAATATCAGGAAGTAATTATGGGTGCTATAATGGAATCAATAGATACAAATCTTATTGTCTTGCATACTGGTCAAAAGAAGGAAGAAATCTGGGCTCTTTTAGCATTAATGACACTACGCCAAAGCGTATTTTCAGATCCAAGAATTTATCCCGCTGTTGATCCTGGTCTTTATAAGGTTGGAGAACCAGATGGAATGGCTCCCATTTTTGTTACAAGTAATTATAGAATGACAAAAATACCTGTTGAACAGGATCTACAAGGTGCAAATTTGAATTGTTGGCTTTTAGTTGTTGATACAGAAGGAATAGGTATTGAAAGTGCAGTTGCTGGTGGTCAATTTAATGCTGGAGGAATAGCAGAAGCAGTGAAAGAATTTTCAGCCTTTGATAAAGTGAATCACAGAATTTTAGTAATACCGGGTATGGCTGCTCGTTTGAGTGGAGCTTTAGAAGATGAAGCAAATGCTTTTGTAGTTGTTGGACCTAGAGACAGTTCTGGGATCCCAAAGTTTATGGATATACAATGGAAACCAGAAGAATTTATGAAAGAATATGAATCTTGGTCAAAAGAATAAGATAAATAAAATCTCATAATTTTTTTCTCTTTTTTAATGATGATTTAGTAGAATCATATATCTCCTTTAAATTAAAGAAAATATCATATTACTGTTTAAATCACTAACGGAATTAATAATTAAAGCTTTTCCTATTTTTAATTCCTTTAATTGATTAGTTGAATGATTTCCCGTAAGCACTCCTATAAATGGACAATTTATATTATTAGAGAGCATTACGTCCTTAGGATGATCTCCAATAATAATAATCCTATATCCAGGATATTTATTATCGAAAATTTTCTTTAGACTAGGGTCAAGTTTACCTAATTCCTTTCTTTCTTCTGTTTCTCCTAAAATAAAATCAAAAAATTTTTGAATGTTTAAAATTTCAATGATCTTTTCTGCCATTTCTTGTTTTTTAGAAGTTATAACACCCAGAGTGAAAGATAATTCCTTCAATTCTTTTAGTTTTGACATAATTCCCGGCAATAAATTCGCTTGATATATTCCTTTTTTTCCATAATAATCTCTGAATGTTGCTATTAGGGCTATATGATCTTGGTTTGTTACTTTTTCAAACATCTCTTTCAGGGGTATGCCAATCATATTCTCGATTATGTGATTATTCAATTTAGGCAGACCGTGCTTTTTTAATGCGTAATTAAATGAATTTACAATGCCCTCACTATTATTAATTAAAGTGTTATCTAAATCAAAACTTAAGACAATCTTTCTATCCTTATTGTTCATTTTCTCTTAATTCAGTAAAATGTAAAAATTAAATAAAAGAAGATTTATTAAAATTTGTTTTTAAAATTTTATTTTGATTTTAATTGATTATGTCATATAAATTGTAAGTAACGGATCTCCTAAAAACGTCATCCCATACACTTCTTCCCAGTGATTAAAAGGAATAATTTCTGGCCCATAGAACCAATCTTTAAAAGCTTCTCCAAAAATCTTTCTATCCTTTAAGGAATCGTAAAATGGTTGATATAGACACATCCCTCCTGATCTTGAACATCCAATTACATTAAGTGTTTGACCACTAAAAAGGTAATGTGTGGCGATATTATTTGTAATCATCAGATTTGCTGAAAAACAAGAATACAAATTAAAGAATAGAGGTTGGGGTCCAGTATTATATATATCATTGTATGTTAAAATTCCATCATTAGGGGTCGACTGATATATATTAACACCAAATTGTTGTTCAGTACCATTAGAATGAGCTAATACATGTACAAGTTCAAAATTAGTATAAGCAGGATGAGTTATATCTGAAATGTTTGATAGAAAGTATGTAGCATTAGTAAAATCATTCGCATAATAATTATAGTCTGATTCACAAGTAAGATTATTTCCCGTATAAGCAGTGAACGCACCAACCCATTCATTACTCCAAGCAGCCCATTCATCATCAATATAAAGTAATGCTTTATTTGGACGATAAGTAGCACCAGTTCTTAAGTTATGAGTCCTATTGAAGAAATTATTTAATGCCGTAATTGGATTGAAACCTGTTTTAGATATAGTATATGGACTGATTCGAGCAATCCAGATCTCCGGAAGTGCGTCTGCTGTGCCATTATTATGCTCAACATGATTATCAGTAGCACCAACATCATAAAAACCATTTGAATTCACATCAGTCCAATTTCCATCTAAATCCATTAAATAATAATCACAAGAAAATTGGCGAAACATAGCCCACGCAGAATCCCAATATTGTGCTTTCGCATAAGGAAGTTTTCCTATTAATACCGCTCCAATAAGTCCTTGAGAATAAGTATTTATCAAATCTTGCTTTAAATCGTCCACGGAATTATTTGACCAAGTGATCAGATCTACAGTATAGCCTTGATTAATAATATCTTGCCTATATTGAGTGATGCTAGCGTTTATTTGGTTATAAATTGTAGAGTTGACATAAATTCGTACGTAATTTGTTGGAGTAGGTTGTCTCCCACCAAAAATAATTAGAGAAAAAGGAATTGTCGGCGCGATAAATATGATACATAATACTAAAACAAGGATAATTTTATTAATTTTTTTCATAATTAGTTCCTTCTTAAAGATTCGATTGATGAAGATTTCTAATTTTTTTAATAGATCTTCTATATTAGATAATTTAGAAATCTCTTTTTGATATTATCATATAGGTCTAATTTAAAATATTTAAGTTTTTAGAGAGTTCATTACTGCTTTTGTACAAAATAGTAGACCTATTTTATTTTAAAACCTCTAAAAAGTTTTAAAAGAAAAATTATTTCTTCCGAGCTTTCGATAATTCTCTGTAAATCGAAGGGAAAATTATTTAAATCAACTTCTTTTCCTTCAGAAACTCTTTCAATCATAATTTTTATTATTTCTTTATACTTTCTTACGGTAATTCCTTCAGATTCTATTTCAGATATTACTTTCCAAGCCTTATCTAATTTTCCGGTTAAAATGCATGAAATTGATGCTAATACATAACTAAGAACAATATGAGAATAGCCAATATTCTTTAAATTTGCTGCTCGATAATAATATCGATACAAATTATTTACCATTTCTCTTAGAAGGAATTCTTTTGCAGTATCAAGCTGCTCATAAAATTTTATACTTTCTAAAATCAAAGTTGCTGCGGTAAAGAATTGCTTGTTTTTTAATCCTTCTTCAGCAATCTTATTCAAACCTTTTATAATTTGATTAAAAATTCCAAAACTGTTGAATTCTAGTTCCCCCTCAATTGCAGCATCATAAGCATTTAAATAGCTCTCAGTAGATTCATTAAAACTTCCAGCTTTCCAATAATTATCACCAGCTTCTACAAAATGTTTATATGCCATTTCAAAATTCTCCATTTCTTTAAAGATATTTGCTCCATCAAAAAAATTAGTTGCAGCTTGGTTATAATCCTCAATTTTTTTTGAAAAGTTGCCCGCTAATACAAAACAAGAAGCGCATTCAATTAGATTATTTTGAATGTCTTGATAACATAATCCAGCACCTCGATAATATCGGGCAATTTTGTAGTAGTTTTCTTGTGTTTTTTCTAGCGTTTCTGCTAAGTCTATGTATGCTCCTGCTTCCTTTTTAGAGAAATTTAAATATTGATCTTGCTTATCTAAAATTTTATATAAGTTTTTTAAGATCTGATAAATTTGAGCGAGAGTTAAATTATCATTTTTCTCTTCAAATTTGGTTGTTAAAATGGAAAAAAATTCTACACCATTTAAAATGATGTCTTGTGATTTATTATAATCATCGATTTCTTCATAACAAGATCCTATTTGTTGATAAGAGTAAGATAGCATATCAAAATAGTTATGTTTTTTAGAAATCTTGATAACCTTTCCATAGTAGTCTATAGCATTCTTAAAATCGGCAAATTTTAAATATAAATCTCCAATATTTTGAAAATTTTGAGAAATTTTTCGGGTTTCATTAAACTCTTTTAAAAGATCACTTTCCTGCTTTAGAAACTTTATACTGTTTAGAATATTTCTCTTTTCTGAATGATAATCTCTAATTTTCTCGCGAAAAATTTCTGCTATTCTTAGATATAACTCAGCAATTTCATGTAATTTAGCCTGAAGTTTATAATCTACAATTTGCTTCTTATATAATTCAATTATTTCATTATATAATTTAAGAGCTTTAGAAAAATCTATATTTTCCATCATTTCTGCAACAGAAAAAAGGAAGTCGCCCGCTTCAAAAAATTCTCCAGATTGAGCAATCTCATTAGAAAATTTGATTGCTTCTGAAATCATTTCTTGAATTAATTTATTTTTTTCTATGGGATCTTCAATAAGTTTTAATTTAGACTCATATTTTCTCAGTTTATCTAAAAATTCAGTATATTCGATGAATTCTTCTTCTTCAATAATTTTATTTTCTCCTCATAAAAGTAAAGCCTATATATACAAATTAAAGCAAAAATAAAAAAAATTGGATTTTAAGTCAACTTAAAATGTAGAGTTTATTCAAATAAACATCAAGATAATTGTTGAATAGTTAGAATAAGTCTTATAAAGTGTTTCAAAAATAAAAATGAATAGCTTTCAAAAACGAATAAAACTAAAGAAATAATATTAAATATTATTAGAAACATATAATAATTAAAAATATTAATTTGGTGTTTTTAACAAAGTGAAGCAAATAAGTGAATTATTAGATACTGGATTATTTGAAACATATAAACCAGAAAGAATGATGACTGTTGCTGATTTATTGAAAGAGCTCAATTTAGAAGATAAATATTTTGGTATTCTTGTAAATGGGAAAAAAGCAACTCCAGAAACGAAGATTGGTAAAGAAGACGAGATTCTGATCCTTCCTCATATTGCTGGTGGAATCTAACAAAATTATTATTTTTTTGTCATCTTCTTTTAAAAATTCTTGAAAACTAAATTAATTAAGTTCAATCTTAAGTAAATCTTCTGCTAAGATTGTATTTGGAAAAATTTTTTTAGCCTCTTCTAATAATCTCATAGCATCATCTTGATATCTAGCAGATATATGGGTTAAAATGAGCTGTTTTACATTCATTTTTTTCGCATCATTAGCAGCATCCACTGATGTAGAATGTTTTTTCTCCTCAGCAATTTCTGCTAAAGCTTTGGCGTATGTTGCTTCATGAATCAAAATATCTGATTCCCTTCCTAGGTTTATTAAAGATTCACAAGGTTTCAAATCTCCAGTATATGTTATTTTTCTTCCGGGCCTCTCTGGACCAACAATTCTCTCCTTAACTGGATCAATTATTTTTCCATCGAATTCAATAACTTGCCTTTCTTGTAAGTTTTTCCAAAGGTGACTCTCAGGGATACCCAGATCTCTGGCACGTTCGGGGAAAAATTTACCATATCGTTGTTTTTCTATGAAGGCGTAAGCAAAAGTGGTTACTGAATGTTCTACCAAGGCATATTTTATTGAAAAATACTTAGAATCAAATATTATATTATCATTTATCTTAATTATCTTGCTTGGTATTTCGGAATCTAAACCCTCAAACTCTATTAATTTTTGATTTTGATGGTCAATTTCTATTATCTTCATAGGATAATTTGCTTTTAAGCCAAGAATTTTTTTATGGAGATATAAATAAAGAAAAAGATTTTGAGGCCCAAATATTATCATTGGAGCAGTTCTGTCATTTAGGCTTAAACGGAATAGGAATCCAGGGAGCCCTATAATGTGATCTCCATGAAAATGAGAAATAAATATTTTCAATGGTTTATTAAACTTTAGTCCCGCTTCTGCGAATTTGCGTTGAAAGTCTTCTCCACAATCAAAGAGTAAAATTTGGTTTTTATATCTTAAAGCAACACTAGAAAGATTTCTTTCTTTAAGAGGAGTCGCAGCTGCACTACCTAAAATAATAAGTTCCATTTTAATATGTTTAAACCCTTTTTCGTAACTGAGTTATCTCTATTTTTTGTTCATTATTCAGTTTAAGTAAATTTTCAATTGTATTCTTGAGCTCTCTGATTCTCAAATCCAAGTTGGGATCTTCTCGCATATTTGGTACTTGAGTTTGAATATTTAGGTTATCTAATTGACGTTGGAAATCATTAAGTTTTTCTTCTTTTAATCTCAGCTGACTCTCCAATTGTCGATACTTAGTTTTTATTTGTACAGCCTCATTTTTAATTGTTTCAATTTCTTCTTCTTTAGTTTTAAGTTGTTTCTGAAGAAAGATTGCCATTTCTTTTTGCATTTTGAATTTTCCTTCTAATTCATTTTGAGAATCCCCTGATTCTATAGGTTTCACTCGCTGATTTTTTTTAAGTTCAGCTTCAAGTGATTGTATTTGTATTTTAGCTTTATTTAATTTATTTTGAAGATCATCTTTTAACTTTTTCATCATCTCACTAGAAGCAATGTCATCTTGCTCAAAATTCGTAGCAATTTCTGCTTTTTGTAAAGAAATAATTTCTTTCTTCAGTTCTTTAATTTCATCATCATTTTTTTTTAGTTGGTCTTTTTGTTCATTTATCTCTTTTTTATAGTCTTTTACTCTTGTTATTTCTTTTTCATTTTTCTTACTTTTTTTATCAGATTTCTCAATTTTTTGCTTTAATTCAGTTATCTGTCTTTTAGATTTGGTTAATTGATCCTGAAGATCCTCTATTAAATCTTTTGTTATTGAATCTCGGCTTTTATCACTAGATTCAGTACTTAAATCTTTTAATTTTTGTTGTAAATCTAAATTTTCTGATTTTAGGATTCCAATCTCTTCCTCTTTTTTGGCTAGTAGCTCATCAAATCCTTCGCTACTAATGTTTTGGGATCTTAATTTCTTAATTATTGAGCGTTGATTATTGACTTTTTCTTGAAGGTCTTTTACTAACATATTAAGTGGGGGTTTACTTCTTAAATCCTCAACTCTTATAACAGATGATTCGCTTTGATTAGCCTTTATTCTTTCTAATTCCTGTTGAAGCTGTAATTTCTCCTTTCTTAAAAATCCCATACTATTCTTTAATTCTCTAATTTGCCTTTCTTTTTCATCGAGTTCAATAGCCAATTTTGAATCTACTACTTGTTGTTTCTTTGTTTTCTTTTTAGTGTCTTCTTCTGGAATTAAAGCCTCTAATCTCATAATATTATCTTCAAGTTCCTCAATTCTATCAAGCAAATTATGGATCTCAATATCTTTTTTATTAAGTTCTCCCTTTAAATCATTAATACGGGCTTTTAACGCTTCTTCAGACATTAAAAAGAATCACCTATATACTAGAATAATACTATTATAGAAATTAAAATTTAACTTATCAGTCCCCTACCCATCCTATCTTAAATGTTTAGTATAAGCTAAAATCCTTTATAGAAAATTTATTTATTTTCTTAATTATTGGAAAAAGGCTTAAGAAATTAAAAATCATAAATATCAAAAACAAAAATAAGAAGAAGACAAAGGGTACAATTAACGGGGGTAAATAAACTTGTTTAGATAAGAATAAAGAATTTATTATCATTCCAATTCCTAAACTCAATAGTAAAGAGGGAAATAATACAAAAAATGACTCCATAAAAAGGATTTTTTTCAATGAACTTGTTTTTGAACCAATAGCCCGCATAATAAGAAAATCTTGAGCTTTTTCCATTATTCCCGATTTTTGATAATTATATATTGATAATATAGCAATAATTGATATAATTATTATTAATAATATTGGGTATACAGACAAAGAGCTGACAAAATTTAAGTTGGCTTGAAATACTTGATCTAATCTTAGATAGGTAAAATTTTGCCCAAGAACGTTTGTAACATTTGCAATAGTTTCACTAACTTCTTGGTATTTACCAGGATTTATCTTTAACATAATTAAATTGACTTCATCGTTAACCAGGTTTAATAGTTTCCTCGACTCGTTGATACTTATATATCCACTCCACCCTGAATAAAAACTATCGATAATAATTCCTTTGATATGAAATACTTTTCCAAGCCCTGTAAGTTCTAATCTTTGAAGAAATGGAATATCAAAAAAGTTGTGAGCCAAGCCATCAGCAATAGTCATATTATCAAAAGCATCCTCTTCAGTAAAAAAGCTTCCTTCAATTTCAAAATTTGGAATTATATTCATTGGATTCACTCCAATAATAGGAATATTACCTTCTCGATGCTGACCAACAGTTATATAAGAACCATCTTCTGCTATATATGTTCCTGTAAGTTCTTCTACATCATAAAAACTTATAATCCTTTCATCAATTTTTTCAATTTCAGCTAAAGTACTTAAAATTTGTACATCACTCAAGTTAAAGAAGTATTGTGACTCAGTAAAATTAATATTTGTCTCATCGATTAAAATATCAGGATCCGAAAACATCTTGTACATTAAAGAATAGTTATAAACCACGTCTTGATGTCCTACTATTACTATATTGTCACTTTGCGATTTATTTATCCACTCGCGAGACGAAAAATTTAATACAATAGTCCCCAAACCCAATGTGAATATCAACAATCCGATAATAGAAAACACAACCAAATATCTATTAAATTCACCTTTTTTCCTGATTGTATTAACGACAGCTATTTTAATATTAAAACTAATTGAAGTCAACCATTTTGGGATAAATTTGAAAGGTTTTTTAGCGTTGTAATTATAAGGAATATCTTTAGAGAAAGTTTGGATTATTTTTTGCTTCCCAATTTTCCTTATTACATATCCACTCACTAAAAAAATACCTATTATACAAGAAATAAGAATAATTGGAGTGTAAAATAAATCAATTTGAATGAATAGAGGGAAATTCAAAAAGAGCATTATTAAGCTAAATATCCCGAATGTTATTAATCCTAAAATTACCCCCAATAAGAAACCAATAAAGAATAAAATATATACTTCAAGCAAATAGAAACTATATAATTTTCGGGGAAGAGTTCCTAAGGATTTCATAATTGCTATATCTTTTTTTTTGGCAATAATCAAAGTAGTAGTAACAACAAGCACTATGCCAATAGTTAATGAAATCATTAAAATCTGAATTAAATTAGCGAAATCTTTATAGGATGCACTAATCCCGCTAGAGAAGTAATATATATTTAGAAATGAAGGCTGAATAAAGATATTTAATCCTATTGATGATGTAAAATAGATCAAAAACTCAGTAAAAGCGACAGTTAAAATAATAATAAGTAAAAACGGATAATTAGACTGTCTTTTCCGATATAAATCTTTCAGTGCAAAATCAAACGATGACATGTTGCTCCTTATTTTTTACTCAAATTTTCTTAATACTTCTATATTTAGTATTTTTCCATCATCAAATGAGATAATTGTATCAGCTAAATTTATTAAATAATCATCATGAGTGGCGATTATGATTGTTCTTATATCGTCTTTTAATTCTTTAAAAAGATCTCTAATAAATTGACTAGTTCTTTTATCTAGATTAGCTGTTGGCTCATCAGCTAAGATCATAGGAGGATTGTTTGCTAAAGCTCTTGCTATTGCAACTCTTTGTTGTTCTCCGGCAGAAAGTTGAAAAGGTAAATGTTCTCTTCGATCTAAGAGATCCATTTTTCTTAATAATTCTTCTGCACGTGATCTCTGCTCTTTAAAAGCTATACCAGTAAGATTCATTGGAAACATAATATTTTCTTCAGCTGTGAGAGTACTAATAAGATTATAATTCTGAAAAATAAAACCTGTATTTAAAAGCCTCCACATCGTTAGTGATTCTTCCTCCATATCTGAAATTTTAACTCCATACGAATAAAGGATTCCACGATTAGGGGAATCCAGACCACCTATTAAATTTAATAATGTTGTTTTCCCTGCACCACTAGGACCTTTGATGACTAAAAACTCTCCATTGTGAATTGATAACGATACATTGTCAACTGCTCTAACAATAAAGTCTCCTATTTCATAATCTTTAAATAACTCTGCGCAAACAATCGCATATTTTGTGCTTATATCTTTTAATAAATCAGCTTCAGAGAGAGTTTTATCCCCTTCAACTGAATTATCTTGCTTAATATCCTTTAGGGAATTATCTATTTCTGGCACGATGTTTATAATTAATATTTATTTAAATCTTTAGTGTCGTTTTTTCCTAATTATATTGATAATCTGAAAATTATATTCTATCGAAATAAAAATTTCCTAAATTGGAATTATTTATTTTGATCTATATTTCTTGAATACTTTACTGGTCAATTTTTAGATTTTTTGGTTTGTGTTAAATTAAGTTTAAATACTAAAGTATCATAATTATTCAATAGAGGGAAGATTGAGAAAATACAAATAATATCCCCTAATGAAAAGAGGGATTCCCCTTTTCGTGGAATTTCCTAATTAAAATGGTAACTAAACTAAATTTTACAAAATCTTAAACAGACTTGTTGAGATTTTGAATTTTTCTCATCTCCCTCTCTCTTCTTTTTATAATTATTGAATCTAACTAAGATAGAAAATAAATTTTTTGTTAAAATAAGATTTAAAGGATAATTTTAATTTACTTTAGTATTAGTTAGCTTATTAATTTCGTAAATAAAGGAGATATTTGTGGATTTGAAAAAATTAACCGAATTAGTAATTGAATTGGAAGTAGATGATATAGCAGATGCAGTGAAAGAAGCACTAAATGAAGGAAAGGATCCTTTTGATATATTAAACTCCTTAACAGAAGGAATGGATGAAGTTGGACGCCGGTATGAAGAAAAAGAATATTATTTAACAGAACTTGTTCTAGCAGGAGAAACTATGAAGGAAGCCTTTAGTATTTTAAAGCCCGTTTTGGCGGCTTCAGATAAATCAGAAGATAAAGTGAAAATAATTCTTGCTACTGTTAAAGGAGATAATCATGATATTGGAAAAAATATATTAGGATCCCTTCTCTTAAGTTCTGGGTTTGAATTGTATGATTTGGGGATGGATGTTGATGAAAATACAATTGTTGAAAAAGTAAAGGAAACAGGTGCTACTATAATTGCATTAAGCTCATTATTAACAATGACAGTTGAACATATAAAAGTAGTTCATGAAGCCCTACAAGTAGCAGGAGTTCGTGATAACGTTAAACTAATTGTTGGTGGAGCGCCTTTGAATATGGAACTTGCAAAAAAGCTTGGAGCAGATGATTTTGCTGATGATGCAGTTGATGGAGTGAAACATATCAAAAAGCTTGCTGGAATTAAATGAATTTTTTCTTCTATATTTAAATTTATTTCTTCGACTTTTATCTTTTCTAACCATTAATTGTCAAGAATTTATAAATTATAAACTCCTTTTTCTATGTATTTTATACATTTTTCCTAGTTAATATTAAAGTATATTAAATTATAATCATAAGATTTATACTCTTTTTGAATCGTTTATATCTCAAGGAATAAATAATAATAGAATCCATTCAAAGAGGTTTTTAAATTGAATAATGAACAAAGTGAAGAAATTGAAATTAAAGAGATTTTGGATACTAGAGGTTTATTTTGCCCAGAACCATTATTTGAAGTAAGGAATTTGAGTGAAACTCTTAATGTGGGGCAATGTTTCAAGGTTATCGCTGATGATCCCGCAGCAGAAGAGGATCTTAAAAGATGGGCTAAAAGAACTGATACAAAAGTTGTAGAATTTAGCAAGGATGGAGAAGATTTAATATTCATTTTTAAGAAAATGAAATAATACCCAGTGGAAAAAATGAGTGTATATTTAGATTATCAAGCAGCTAAACCAGTGGACCCCCGTGTATTCGAAACTATGAAACCGTATTTTACCAAACGATTTGGAAATCCATCTTCATTGCATAATTATGGATATAATGCTACTAAGTCCTTAGAAGAAGCTCGAATTAGGGTTGCAAGTTTTATTAATGCTCCAGATCCCGACAACATTATTTTTACTTCTGGAGCTACAGAATCAAATAATTTAGGAATAATTGGAGCAGCACTTCGAAATAAAAGAAAAGGAAATCATATTATTATCTCAGAGATTGAGCATATTTCGATAATAAATATAGGGAAATATTTAGAAAAACAAGGATTTAGAGTAAGTAGAGTTCCTGTAGATAGATTTGGTATTATTAACCTCGGTAAATTAGAGCGATTAATCACTGATGAAACAATTTTAATCTCAATTTCTACAGCTAGTAATGAAATTGGATCAATTCAACCCGTAGAACAAATTTCAGAACTTGCTCAAAAGAAGAACATCTGGTTTCATTCTGATGCAGTAGCGAGTGAAAGTACAATACCTATTGATGTACAAAAAGTTCCTTTTGATTTATTAACATTATCTTCAAACGATATTTATGGTCCAAAGGGAATCGGTGCATTATACCTTAAAAAAGGAGTAAGAGTAAATCCCGTGCTTATTGGAGGGGGTCAAGAGATGGGTATGAGATCTGGATCAGAAAATATGCCTGGCATTATAGGATTTGGGAAAGCAGCAGAAATAATGAAGGCGGAAATAAATGAGGAAGCTGCTAAGTTAAAGATTCTTAGGGATAAATTAATTAGGGAAGTTATGAAGATACCTAAATCATATTTAAATGGGCATCCTGATAAAAGGACGCCTCATAATGCTAATTTCCGGTTTGATTATATTGAAGGTGAATCATTACTTCTGTCCTTAAAGGATGAAAAAATTGAGGTGGCAACAGGTTCTGCCTGTTCTTCAAAAACTCTAGAACCATCTCACACACTTATCTCGTGTGGTCTATTACATGAGGAAGCACATGGGAGTTTATTATTAACTTTAGGGAGATATACAGAAGAAAAAGATATTGATAAAATTGTAGAAGTATTACCCGGAATAGTACGAAGGTTAAGAATTTTATCACCACTTACACCTTCAGATTTATTAAAAAAATTACAAGAGGAGGAAAATTAAATGAGCGTACATAAATATACTGATAAAGTAATGGATCATTTTAGAAATCCAAGAAATGTAGGGACAATCGAAAATCCTGATGGGTATGGTAAGGTTGGAAACCCAGTATGTGGAGATTTAATGGAAATATTCATTAAAGTAGGGAAAAATGATAAAGGGGAAGATATCATTGATGATATTAAATTCAAAACTTTTGGTTGTGGATCTGCTGTATCAACTTCATCAATGGTCACTGAGATGGCTAAAGGAATGACACTTGATGATGCATATAATATTACAAGAAGTGATGTGGCAGAAGAATTAGATGGATTACCCCCTATCAAAATGCATTGTTCAAATCTAGCTGCAGACGCTTTAAAAGCCGCTATAAATAATTACCGTGAGGGTACAAAACCAGAGGTGGAGATAGTCACTTCATGTCAGCTAGAAGTACGAGTAATTTTAGGTGTTGATGAATTTAAGGGAAAGGGAGTATATCTAGAAGTTCCTGACCTTGAACAACTAAGAGAGAAGAGAACTTTGATTGTTGATACAGGGGATGAGTCTCTAGAATTAGCACTCAAATTAACTGAATATACTGGCAGAGTAATAGTGATAACTTCTGCAAAAGAAATCCCCGGAACTGTAGAAATCGCAAAAAAGTTAAAACAATCTGATGTAAAGATCTTACAGCAATCAGAGTTAAATGAGATCAAAGGAGAATTGGATGAAGTAGAGAAGGTTATCATACATGACTTCGACGAAGATGAAAATTACGAGCTATTTGTAGATGCGGTAATAATATTAGATTATAGAGGTTAATTTCTTTTTATTTTTTCATTGAATCTAAAATGTAATCAGTTATGTATTTACTTTCTTTATCCATTTGATTTTTATATGCAACATATCTAAAATTAAATACACATAGAGGACAAGACGTAACTATTTCTTTAGTTACAACGTTATTAAATAATTCTTTACCAATTTTAATACAAATACTGCTATCAACACCCCTAATTCCGGAACCTGCTCCACAACAAGGACACTCTTCTGGATTTTTAGATAATTCTATGATATCTAAACCACATTTATTTAAAAGCTGTCGCGGTTCAGAATATAAGGGTCCACTTACATATTTTCTCCCAATTCTACAAGAATCATGATATGTGATTTGTTTATTTAATGGCCTAAATCTGATTTTATTACTTTTTTCCAAATCATAAATAACTTCAATTATGTGTTTTACATTTAAATTGAACTCTTTAAAATATTTTCTATAAACTTTATCAAATGCATATAAACATCCTCCACATGTAACTATCAAATTTTTTACTCCTATCTTTTTAAAGAGATCAATATTTTGCCTAAAGATCTTCTTGGCAACGTTTAAATTTCCAGCGGAATATATATATTCTCCGCAACATGGTTCCGCTTCTAAAATTTTAAAATTATAGCCAGCAAGTTTTAAAATTTTATAAGGATTAAGAGCGCTTTCTGGTACACGAAAGGAAGACATGCATCCTAAGAATAACAGAGTATCTGAGTTTTCCTTTTCAAATAATTCTTTTGTTTTATAACTTTCAGATAACCAATTTAATCTCTCTTCTGGATTTCCACCTACCGAGTTGCCTTTTTCAATAATTCCTTTTATGATTTTATTATGAATATCTAATGGTGCCTTATTTTCTTCCACAAGTTTAATTTTTGATAATTGAATAATTTCAGATATTTGAATTTCTTGGTGACAAGTTAAATCACATAATCCGCATAAAGTACATGTATAAAGCCCAATGCGTTCATCTTCTGTAATCTGATTGCTTGAAAAAACTTTTTCAGCTATTTTTAATCTTCCGTTAGGTGATTTTAATTCATCGAAAGTAACTTTATAAGTGTCACATACTTCTATACAATCCTTACAGTTAATACATGAACTTATTTCTGTTAATAATTTATTAAATTCCATTTCAATATCATTTTTCATAATATTAGATTATATACTAATTTTTCTAAGTTATAATAACCAAATTTAAATTAATCGCTTTATAAAAATAGTTAAGTATCTTGTAAGCGAATAAAGAAATAGGAGAATTTTATGAAAAGGGTAGTAATAGTAGGTGGTGTTGCAGGAGGTGCTTCTGCTGCCGCTAGATTAAGACGATTAAGAGAGGACTTCGAAATAATTATATTAGATCGAGGTCCATATGTATCATTTGCGAATTGCGGATTACCCTATTATGTAGGGAATATAATAAAAGAACGTCAATCTTTAGAATTGGTGACACCAGAAAAATTCCTCGAGAGATTTAATATTGATGTTCGAGTTAATAACGAAGTAATTTCAATCAATAAAAACAAAAAAACTGTTAAAGTAAAGGATTTAAAACAATTTAGTGATTACACTCTTGAGTATAATTATTTGATCTTAGCAACTGGCTCAAAACCAATTATACCTCAATTTAAGGGGCTTGATAAGGTTCCTTATTTTACAATATGGACAATTCCTGATGCTATTAAAATACGGGATTATATTGAAAAGTCTCATATAAAAAAAACTGTTATTGTAGGAGGAGGATTTATTGGATTAGAAATGGCAGAAAATTTAACGCAGAAAGGAGTGAAAGTTAAAATCGTTGAAATGTCGGATCAAGTCATGCCACCAATTGATAAGGAAATAGCGCAATTTATTCATCAAGAACTAATATTAAATGGAGTTTGTCTAGTCTTAGAAGACCCTGTTGATTCTTTTGGTAGAAATGATAAAGATGAACCATTTGTTAAAACAAAAAGTGGTCGGATAATAGAAACTGACTTAATTATTTTATCAATCGGTATTAGACCAGAAAGTAAGCTAGCTAAAGAGGCAGATTTAGAATTAAATGAAAGAGGATATATCATTGTTAATAATAAAATGCAAACATCTAATCCAAATATCTATGCCGTAGGTGATATTGTTCAAGTTAATCATTTTCAAACTAAAAAACCAGTATCAATTGCATTAGCAGGGCCTGCAAATAAACAAGGAAGAATAGCAGCAGATAATATTGCGGGAAGAAATTCTGAATATAGAGGGGTATTAGGCGCATCTGTTGTTAAAGTTTTCGATCTAACTGTTGCCTCTGTAGGGTTAACTGAAAAACAATTAAAAAATCTAGATTTTAATTATGATAAAATCTACATTCATCCTAATAATCATGCTGGTTATTATCCTGGAGCGACGCCAATAACTCTAAAATTAATTTTTGAAGTCCCAAGTGGTAAAATCCTTGGAGCTCAAGCTGTTGGAGGTCTGGGTACAGAAAAAAGAATTGATATTATCTCAACTGTAATAAAATTTAATGGTACTGTTTTTGATTTGGAAGAACTAGAGTTAACTTACGCACCTCCATACGGATCTGCTAAGGACCCTGTTAATATGGCGGGATTTGTTGCATCTAACTATCTTAGAGAAGATATGCCTATTTGGCATTGGCATGATTTCAATAAGATTACTAATAATGGTGCTATATTATTAGATGTCAGAACTAAAGAAGAATTTTCTGCAAGATCTATTGAAAGTTCAATAAACATACCAATTGAAGAACTTAGAAAGCGATTAGGTGAAATATCTAATAATAAACCTATATATGTTTATTGCGAAGTAGGATACAGAAGTTATTTAGCATTAAGAATATTGATGCAAAGCGGATTTGAAGAAGTTTATGAACTTACTGGGGGTTATAAAATTTATGAAATGGCAAATGCAACCACAGAAGAAATAATGTCTGCGTGCGGTGGATCCGAAAATGTCATCGAAGAATTTGTACATGAAAAAGCTATTGAAACTGAAGATTATATAGAAGTTGATGCATGTGGACTTTCATGTCCTGGTCCTTTAAATGCTTTAATTAAAGGACTTGAAACCTTACCAGAAAATAAGAAATTAAAAGTATACGCAACCGATCCTGGATTCAAATCTAGCGTTAAGGCTTATTCTAAATTGAATGAAGCAGTGAAGTTGTTATATCTGGGAAAAGAAAAGGGAATGTTAGTTGCTACTCTAGAAAAGATAAAACCTATTGAAGTTATAACTCCTGTTAAAAAGAAAACAAGAAAAGAACTAAGACCTCCCGATGCTCCTCCAGTTTCAGATATTAGTGCTGATGAGCTGTTTGAACGAATCGGTACCGAAGACGAACCATCTCTTATGATTGATGTTCGAACAACCCAAGAATATCATAGTCCCAACGGTCATATCAAAAAGTCTAGATTAATTCCTTTAGGAGAGTTATTAAATAATCCAGAGATTATTAAGGAGTATAAGGATGAAGAAATAATCACAATTTGTCACTCTGGTTCCCGTTCCATGATGGCTGCTCAAATTCTAGCACAAGCTGGATTTAAGGATATTAGGAACTTAACAGGTGGAATGATGATGTGGCACAGAAAGGGATACAAAGTTGAGTTAGAAGAAGATAGAATGACAGATACTTATTATTAATCCCTCTTTTTTCATTGGCAAATTAAACAGGAAATTTTCTCATGTTTTTCTTTAACATCCGTTTTCCCGCTTCGATCATGCCCGTACGATTGTGATCAATACCGAATTCTAAGTATTCAATACAAGTTCTACAATAGAGAAATTTCATCCGAGACAGTAAAGAAGGATCATCAGAATACTCATATTCTAAAAGGAGTGTGTTTAGAAATTCCGGACCTTCATCGAAGAATTGGAGGTCATATGCAGGATCATATATGGAACATTCCTCAAAATCAATGATGCCTGTGATTTCTGGTACGTTGGTATCCGGATTCACCAGAATGTTAGATGTATCGAAATCTCCATGGACGAGATTTGGTGAGAAATTGAAATTCTTTTCATTCAAGAGAAAATCATCAAAAACTCTTTCTAACCATTTTTGTTCGAAAGATTTAATTACTGAGAAAACTACGTTCCTCAATCTTTCTAGCCTTTTTACCCAGTATTGTTTATAAGATTCTCCTTTCAGCGTTTCCCGTACTTGAAATAATTCAGCAAATTTTTTACAGATTGATTTTGAATGTAAAACATTCAGAAAAGATGCCACTTGTTCAGCTATTTTCTGTTTATAAGAGATATCAGCCTTAGAAAAAATGCGCGAAAGGGACACACCGGGAATCTTTTCATATCCGATGAGTGGAAAATCTTCAGTTATAGAAATGAAGGAAGGTTGAGGAATAGGTATTGAGATATGGTTTTTGAGAAACTTCAATATTCTTGTTTCCTTTTGGATTAATTTAACACCTTTCTCATTTCTGAAGAATCGATCCGGAATTCTAAATATGTATTTCGTTTTAACTTCGAATACATTATAAGTTCCATGATACAGGAATTTAATTTCATTTTTTGATATGTTCGGAATGAATTTTGAAAATTCTTTAATTACATGATTTATATCAACATCACTCGGATTCGATTCTTCATAACTGATCATATTATAAAGATAAAATTAGATTTCTTAATAAATTCGCTGCATGTTCACATTAATTGTTAATTTTTTTAAATGCTTTTCCATTTGAGTTATACATTTATTTTATTCATATCAAAAATGCTTTTTCTTTAAATTATAAGTAAAAAAGTTATAATTAAGGCGAAATAATTTAAATCCAAAGATATTCATATATCACGAATTTCCAATTTATAAAATGGAGGTTAAAAAAACTATGAAAGAAACTGCTAAAAAATTATACACAGCATATGTTGGAGAATCTCAAGCGAGAAATAGATATAATTACTTCTCAAAGGCAGCTAAAAAAGAAGGATATGTACTTGTATCAAAGATTTTTGATGAAACGTCAGATCAAGAGAAAGAACATGGTAGTTGGTTCTATAAAATGCTTCAACAATTTAAAAAGGAAGAAAAGTTTGATGAAATGAAAGTGTTACCTGATGCAGAATTTCCGACAACTTTGGGGAGTACAATTGAAAACTTGAAATCAGCAATAGCGGGAGAAAACATGGAATGGCAAACCCTTTATCCTGATATTTCTAAGACTGCTGAAAAAGAAGGGTATACTGATATTGCTAAAAGAGTTAATGCAATTATAAAAGCTGAAAAACATCATTCTGAGAGATATGGTAAACTTCTTAAATTAGTTGGTGACGATGCTTTCTTTAAACGTGGAAAGAAGGTTGTATGGGTTTGTATGGAATGTGGTTATGAAGTAGAAATGGAAACATTACCTAAAGACTTCAAATGTCCATCATGTGACCATCCACGTGCATACTATAGAAAGAAATGCGAAGAATTTTGAAGGAGATTTTTAATTTAAAATCAAAATTTTTAAAAATTAAATTAAATGATTTAACAAACAAAATAGTTAAAAATGTGAAGAAAAATGAAGCAGAAAGAGATTTATAGATGCTCTATATGCGGAAAAGTAATAGAAATTTTGCATCCCGCATCTCAAGAAACAATCTGTTGCGAAGAGCCAATGGAATTGATGAAGGAACAGACCGAGGATTGGAAGAAAGAGAAACATGTTCCCAAAATTACCATCGATGGTAATAAAGTAACTGTAGATGTAGGAATCTCGATGGGAACCCCTCATCCTATGACCGAAGAGCATTATATAATGTGGATTGAAATAATATGTAAAGATGGTTGCTATGAAAGAAGATTTTTAAAGCCTGGTATGGAACCAAAAGCAATTTTTACCGTTGCTAAACCAGAGGATCTCTGGGCTCGAGAATATTGTAATTTACACTTTTTATGGAAAAGTACCTAAATCTGAAATTACCTAAATATCTTTTTTTTATTTTTTTAAAAACTTATAATTTCAATACTTAAGGGAGGATATTATAGGTTTATCAATATTTATGTTAGTAATTATATTCGTATAAGTAAAAATTTTCTCCATCTTTGAGTACATATTTAAGTTCATTCTTTTTAACTAATATTTGTAGCAATTCTTCTATTTTATTCCTATTAATTTCAATTTGATTTTCCTGATAGATTCGATTCAACAAAGCATTAATACTAAAGGCCTTCCCTTCATTTTTCTTTAAATAATCAATAAAATCGTCTACAATTTCATTTTCGGTCTTCTCATGTTCAATTAAATAAATGGATTCTTTTTTTTCTTGAACTCGATCAACTATTCGAATTATTATCCCTATTATAAATATAAGGGCACCAATTGTTATAGCTCCAATAATAATAGCTCGGTATAATGCCCTCAAAAATGGAACAGGTAGATTTATTCCAAAAAAAAAAGCAAATGTAATGATTGCTGGTAATATAATAGATCCTCCTATTATAGTTAATATCATCCCTATTAGATCTAATCGCCGCATTTTAAGTAAAATTCCTTAAAACTTCTTAATCATATAATTGGATTATTATGTGGTTATAAGAAATTAATGATATAAAAATTAATCCATTGGTGATTAGTATTTAATAAAAGTCATATTCTAATTTTTATTTCAAAATAATGAAATTTTAAGCTATTAAATGACATTTTTTATTATCAAAATGAACAAAAAATAAGTAGTGCAGAGTAAGGATGATCTTCATTTTACAGTTGTTTGTAATTTTCTGTTTTAGTATTGTTATAATTGCACTTTTTCGTGAAAAAACAGATTTTCTAACATATAGCGTGTTGGCAATGTTAGCTGCGGCTACAGCAACATTCCTTTTCTCCCCAACACCTATTTCTATTGATGAGTTCATTTTAGCAATAGATTGGCCTGTTATTTTTTTTTTAATATCTGTTTTTACAATAGTTGTGATATTAGAGGAACAATTGATATTTCAAGAAATTGCATCAAGAATCACGAAAAAATTCCACACAAATACCCGAAGGTTTTTCTGGGTGATCTGTTTGATTTCTACTTTAAGCGCTGCTTTTATTGAAGATATTTCAGTTGCGGTTATTTTTATACCAATGATTATAATAACAAGTGAAAAAATGAAAATAAATCCTACTCCAATACTGTTGGGAATGACTATTTGTATAAATCTTGCTGCAACCCTAACTCCTTTTGGTTCGGCACAAAATATTTTAATAGCGAGTAGATTTACGCTTTCAACAGCTTGGTTTTTCATAAGTCTTTCAATTTATTTTATTATTGCTACTTTTCTAACTTTATCTCTTTTAGATCATTTTATTCTTAAAAAAAACATAAAGGAAATTTGGATACCTCATTGTACTGAATTTGATGAATCTTTAGAAATTAAGCACATTGAGGAGCATGAATTAATAATTTTAGAAGAGTCAATCAATCCTAAAGTTTTTTATCGAAATTTGGGAGCTTTATTCCTCTTTTTCCTCATGTTAATTATTATTCCCAATATTCTCTTTGTTGGACTTCTTGGGATGCTTTTATTTGTGTTTATTAATCCGAGGAGAAGTGAGTCTAGAAAGAGAAAACCTGATATTTCTTATTACTTCAAAAAAGTTGATTTCAAATTGCCCTTCTTCTTTATAAGTTTATTTGTGTTGGTATTTTGTTTTGAAAAAGTGGGGATAATTGCTATTATCGAAGATTTTGTGGTGGCTATAGCACCAGCCAACATATTTTTATTGTGTGTTTTAATATTGATTTTATCATCTATTCTTTCAGCATTTCTTGATAATGTTCCTGTTACTGTGCTTTTCATTCCAATAATTCAAGTTTTAATTAGCACTGGTTTCTCATCAGTTCCTCTATTAATTGCATTTATTTTGGGTATAAATTTAGGTGGAAACTTTTTACCTCAAGGGAGCGCCGCGGATATGATGACATTAGACCTTTCTACAAAGTATTGTGTTGATGGTATGAATTATAAGAAATTGTTAAAGGTTGGGGGACTTTTTGCTGCTTTACATATTATTCTTGGAATATTATATCTCGCAGTAATAATTTTCCTATTTTTTTGAAGGAGATATTTAATGAAAAAAAACAAAGCAATCATATTGGATAGAGACGGAACTTTAATTGAAGATAAAAATTATGCTTATAAAATAGAAGATTTTGAATTACTAGACGGTGTGATTGAAGGATTAAAATTACTCCAAAATGATTTTCTCTTATTTATAGTAACAAATCAATCAGGAATAGGGAGAGGGTATTATACAATAGAAGATTTCGAAAAATTTAACAATCATTTAATAAATATCTTCAAAAAGCAAGAAATCCAAATTTTAAAAACTTACTTCTGTCCTCATTTAAGAGAGGAAAATTGTGATTGTAGGAAGCCAAAAATTAAATTTATTGAGGATATCATTAGGGATTTTAATATTGACATTAAAAGATCATGGATGATTGGTGATCACCCTTCAGATATACAATTTGGGATAAATGGAGGTAGCAGAACAATTTTTCTTACAACTGGGCATGGTGATAAACACTTAAACGAATTAGAATCTCTTGGAATAAAACCGACTCTAATTTGCAATAATTTTTTAGTAGCAACAAGAAAAATTTTGAAAACTTCGTGATTCTTAAATGGTATAAGGATTTATTATAAAAATATAGAAAAATAATAATCTAGTATAATTAGATATAAGTATAGAAATAAACTATGTCCTTGTTCTTTAAAAAATTAAATAATGCTGATCTATGGGACAAAATTCAAAAATTAAGAGATCTTATAAAAATAGAAAGCGATTTTAAGAAAAGGACATGTTGGAATTGCAGAAAAGAATTGAATATTTATGATTTTTTAAGCGATAATGTTAATTTGGCTCCCGAATATATTTTAAGATTATGGCAAGCACCTATTTTGGAATTCCATTGCTGTGAATGCTTTAGATATCTTAAGATTCATGAATTAAAGAAAATTGAGATGGAGTTAAAAGAAAGAAATTGTTTATATTGTGAAACTCCTATAGATATCTATAAATTCAGTAAATTCCACAATTATTTGAAAATTCATGAGTTAAAAAGTCTATGGTTAGATTCAAATTTTAAAATATTTTGTGATAACTTATGCCAACGTAAATATTATAAAACCTATTATGATTTTCTTAATAAAAGTAAATTAAAAACGCAAAACCGATTAATAAGTAAAAATAAAGAACAAAAAAAAACATAAAAAGATAATTTAATTTCTCTTTTTGCCTAGAAATGGCATAGCATGTTCATATCTTTTCATTACAAAACGAGATATAACAATTCTTTGAATTTCACTTGTTCCTTCATATATTTGGTATAATTTTGCATCTCTAAATAGTTTTTCGACAGGATATGTCCTTAAATAGCCATATCCCCCAAAAATCTGCACAGCTTCTGTAGTTACATTCATGGCAGCATCTGATGCGAATGCTTTAGCTATTGATGAACTCAAATTATTATCCATGCCTTGATCAGCTTCCCAAGCAGCTTTATATGTTAATAACCGTGCAGCTTCAATATCTTTATACATATTAGCTATCTTTTCTTGAATTACTTGATAATTTCCAATTTGTCTTCCAAAAGCTTCTCTTTTTTGAGCATAATCGATAGAATACTCCATTGCAGAACGTGCACATCCAACTGCAAATGCACCAATAGCAGGACGTGTATGGGCAAAAGTTTGCATAGCTAAAACAAATCCTCTTCCAGGTTTAGCTAGAACGTTTTCTTTTAGGATCCTTACATCTTTTAAACCAACGGATACAGTATTAGATGATCTTTGACCTAATTTCGGAATATGTTTACCAAGTTTTACTCCTTCGCTTTTAGTATCAACAATAAATGCCGCTATTCCTTTGTGCTTTTTCTCAGGATCTATTGTTGCAAATACTGTAATATAATCAGCAAATCCTCCATTAGTAATCCAAAACTTATTTCCATTTAGAATAAATTCATCTCCATCTTTTTGTGCCATGCATTTCATTCCTGCAACATCAGAACCCATTGTTGGCTCAGATGTGGCAAATGCAATCAATTTAAATTCATTTACTAGTTCAGTTAATATTCTTTGCTTTTGCTCTTCATTTCCTCCTATAACTATAGGTTCAGCACCAAGATTATTGTCAAAAATAGAAGTGGCAATACCAGGACATGCAGAGGAGATTTCCTCAACAACAATACAAGAGCTTAATAAACCATAACCAGGACCACCATACTCTTTAGGGATTCCTAAATTTAATAATCCTTCTTCCCATGCTTTTTTAATGACTGGTAGAGGAAACTCTTCAGATTCATCATATTTTCTCGCAACGGGTAAAACTTCACTTATAGCAAATTCTCTTGCTTTTTTTCGTAAAGTTTTTTGTTCTTCAGTTAACATGAAATCCATTTTAATACACTCTTTTTAACCCATTTTTTTAATTAATTTATTTACAATTTCTTTGAAGTCTAAATCCTCTGGCTTCGGTACAAATCTAATCTCTATAGTTTCCTCCATTACATCAATTTTAGCAGCCTTCAAGAATTCAACAATTTCTTTTACAGCTCCTCCACCCCAACCATAAGAACCAAAAGCCAATCCAACCTTATTCATTGGTTTTAATCCCTTTTGGTATGATAAATATTCTGCTACTGTTGGGAATAATCCATTATTGAGAGTAGGGCTTCCAACTAATATCGCTTTTGCTTTCATTGCTTCTGTAATCACATCTGAATAATTAGCATTGTTTAATCGATATCTTTTTACGGGAATGCCTCGATGCTTAATTTCTTGAGTTAAGGCTTTAGCGATTTTTGCAGTACTGTCCCACATTGTGTCATATATGATAATCACACTATTCTCATCAATTTCTCCTTTACTCCATTTAGTATATCTCTCTAAGATTTCAGGAATATGGTTTCTCCAACAAATTCCATGAGAGGGACATATAATTTCAATTGGTAATGCCCCAACTTTAGGTATTGCTTTTGCTATTAACCCTGAAAGATGGAGTAAGATATTGGCATAATATTTTTCTGCTTCTTGGAAGACTTCAGCAAGATCATTTTCATCATCCCAGCGTTTTGATGTTGCGTAATGTTGCCCAAAAGCATCATTAGAAAACAATACATTCTTCCCATTTTCATCTGTCATAAAAGATACCATAGAATCAGGCCAGTGAATCATTGGGATAGGAACAAATGTAAATTTTTTCCCATTTCCAATATTTAATGTATCTCCCTCCTCCACGGCTCTAACTTTTTTAAATATTTCACTATCTACTTCATCATGGTAATGAGCTTCTAAAATATCAACCCCCCTTTTTGAAGCAATTAACTCTGCATTAGGTAAATGTTTAAGAATTAATGGAAATGAGCCAGAATGATCCATCTCAACATGATTTGTAATAAAGTAATCGATTTCAGAAAGATCGCACACTTCTTTTATATTATTTAAAAAATAGTCAAAATAAGGGCGTTTAACAGTATCAATCAGTACAGTTTTCTCTCCTTTAACAATATATGAATTGTAACTACTCCCTCGATTAGTTGAATATCCATGGAAATTTCGTACTTCCCAATCTATATAACCAACATAATAGATATCTTTCATTAACTCAAAATGTGTAATTTCAATTTCACCTTCATTTATTTGGTTTATAACTTATTTTTTAATAGTAATTCAAATCAAATTAAAAACTTATATTCTATTTATTATAAAATTTATCAGAAAATAAGCAATAAAAAAAAATTAAAAAGAAGTTTATTTTTATTGATTAATCGATTTTTTCGAACATATCCTTTCCAACACCACAAACAGGGCAAGTCCAGTCATCTGGTAAATCTTCAAATTTAGTTCCTTCAGCATCTTCATCATAAACATATCCGCATGCTTGACATTCCCATTTTCCCATGATTTGTCTCATCTCTTTCTGTTTATCAGTTCGATTTAATTTTATGGATTTAAATTGAAAATATATTAAAAATATTAATTTAATATTTTATAAAGATGATTGATTTCAAAGACTTTAAAGCTTATTATAATATCAAAAAAATTTAACTGAGGGTTTGTTTTTTGACGAAAAATTTCTTTGAAGACCTACATTTAGGGCATTTAAATTCTTCCTTGCTTAATTCTTCAAAAGGTTTCTCTTTTTCATTATTATCGTAAATATAATTACATATTTTACATCGATAGATTGAAATTATTATTCACCTCACATGAAATAGAATTAGGGATTATATTTTTTCTTGAATTCATTTTTAGAACCTTTACAATTTGGGCATTTCCAATCTGGGGGTAAATATTTAAAGAGAATTCCCATTTTAGCCTCATCGTATTCCATCCCACAATTAGTACAAATGTAAGAATATAATTCTAGAAGCTTTTTCAACTCCTCCTTATCAACATCTTCTTCCATCTTATTATAAACATAAGACATTGCCTTATTATCACCAAATAAAATGGCTCCTTTTAATTTGCTTCCCTTTAATACTAATTTTTGATAACAACAGTCTTTTTTATCAGCTTTTTTCAAGATGTCCCAACCTCCACCTTCTTCTTTAGAAGGTTCTATTACTCCCATTGATGTTAATTCCAACCCTACAATTTTAAGTGTATTTTTTGGAGTTGTTCCTTTATAATTTACTTTTTGTAGATTAAGCGCAGAAGCTGCGACAATTTTTGATTGTTCCATACAAGCTGGAATAATACCCCAGATTTGATTATTGTATTCAATACAATCACCAACAGCATAGACACTTTTTTGGCTTGTTTCTAGAAATTCATTTACTATTATTCCTCTATTTGTTTGTATCTTTGCTTCTTTAGCCAAATCTATTGTTGGTTGGATGCCCGCTTGAATTAAAACAATATCAGCATTAAGTTTCTTTCCACTTTTTAGTTTTATTCCAGTTACTCTTCCATTTCCTAAAATTTCCTCGGTAATAGCATCTAAAACAACTTTTATTCCTCGGTTTTCAATTTCTTCTTTTAACATATAAGCGCATTCTTCATCTAACTGTCGAGGTAACAGTCGAGGAAAGAATTCTACTACTGTTGTGTTTAAATTACTATCATTAATTTGATTGGCTAATTCTAATCCTAACAATCCTCCACCAATGATAATTGCCTTATCTACATCTTTTTTTTGAATATAATCTTTAATTTCTAAAGCATCATCAATAGTCCGAAGAGTAAAAAGACCCTTCTTTTCTTCCTTCATTTGTACTGCGTTTTTTATAGGGGGAATATTAGGAGTACTTCCAAGAGCTAAAATAAGTTTATTATATGAGATTGGTGATTCTACACCTTCAAAGTAAATCAATTTTGAGTTTGGGTCTACTTTATTAACTTTTTTATCTAAATGGAGGTTAATATTTTTTTTTTTATACCATTCCTCTTTAAAGACAATTAAATCATTAATGGTTACTTTTCCAGATATCAATTCTGGGAGTTTTACTCTTGTATAATAGGGGTAATTTTCTTGAGTATATATCTCAATTTCAACTTCATCATTTAAAGATCTTATATTTTGAGCAGAAAAAGTCCCAGAAATATTGTTGCCGATTATTACAACTTTCATAGAATAATTAGTCTATTCATCTTATTTTAACGTTATTATTATAGGTTGTAATCTAGAAACAAAATCACATTGAACATGTTCATTACAAACTTTAATGAAAATGACTTATTTTTTAAATACGACAATTTTAAAAAATTTGGATAAAAGTGGTATTTATGGAAAACGAAAGATTATCTTATCATAAATCTGTTCAAAAAGCTTATGAACGAATTAAAAAAGATGGTATGAATAATATATGGGATCGGTTTGAAGCCCAAGGTTTCGGAGGTGTCCCTGATAAACGATGTCCATTCTGCTTGAAAGGTGCACGTTGTGATTTATGTTCCAATGGCCCATGTAGAGCTGATTCTTCAATAGATAAGCGTGGTGTATGTGGTATTACTGCAGATGGTATGGCAATGCGCATGATGCTTCTTAGGAACGTTATGGGCGCATCTACGTATCACTATCATACTGAAACAACATTAAAAACCTTAAAAGCCACAATAGAAGGAAAAACCCCCTTTAAGATCTCTGAACCAGAGAAATTAAAAAGCTTTGCTAAGCGCCTTGGTTTAGAAATATCTGGTTCAGAAAAAGACATAGCATTAAGATTGTATAATTTTGCAATGGAAGATTTTAATAGATCTTATGATGAATTAAGTAAAATTGTTCAGAAATTGGCCCCAGCTGAAAGACAAGAAATATGGAAAAAATTAGGAATTTTTCCAGGAGGTTTACATGGTGAACTAATGTTTTCAACAAGTTCTTGCCTTACAAATGTTGATGGCTATTATGCAAGTTTAGCCCTTAAGGCTATGAGACTAGGGATAGCAATGGCATATCAAAGCCAAATTGTAAATGAATTCATTCAAGATATTTTATTCAATATTCCTAAACCCCATAAAATGCGAGTTAATTTGGGAGTATTGGATCCAGAATATGTAAATATACTTCCAAATGGTCATGAACCGTTTTTAGGATTTGCAATGGTACAGCTTGCAAGAAAACCCGAATGGCAAGAAAGAGCAAGAGCAGTTGGTGCAAAAGGATTAAGAATAATAGCAAATATTGAAACAGGACAAGAAATGATTCAAAGATGGGAAATGGATGATGTCTTTTATGGATTTACTGGTAATTGGATTATGCAAGAAGCAATCTTAGCAAGTGGTTGTATAGATGCATTTATATGTGATATGAATTGCTGTATGCCAATAGATCCTATATATGCTGAAAAATATAAATTCAAATTAGTCCCTGTCTCTGAAGTTGTGGCTTTTGAGGGTATAACTGAAAGAGTGGACTATAAACCCGAGAAAGCTGAAGCACAAGCCGCTTCGCTACTTCAAATGGCAATCGAAAATTTCAAGGAACGCAAAGCAAGCATAGAACCCATCACTGGATTAGACATGAATGAAGCAGTAGTAGGCTTTTCAAGTGAAAGTATAGTTGCAGCTTTAGGAGGAACACTGGAACCATTACTTGATGTAATTAAAGATGGTACGATACGGGGAGTGGCAGGATTAATCTCTTGTACAACTCTTAGAGATTTCGGCCAAGATGTACATACTATTGAAGTAGCTAAAGAATTAATTAAGAGAGATGTTTTAGTGTTATCAATGGGTTGTGGCAATGGAGCTCTACAAGTTGGAGGATTATGTCTGCCAGAAGCAAAAGAAATGGCGGGTCCTGGTCTTAGAGCAGTTTGTGAAAAATTAGGAATTCCCCCTGTGCTAAGCTATGGAACATGCACAGATACTGGTAGGGTGGCTGATTTAGTGGGAGCTATCTCTAACGCACTTGGGGGCGTACCAATTCCAGATCTTCCTGTAGTTGCCGTAGCTCCAGAATATATGGAACAGAAAGCTACAATAGATGCAATATTCGCTTTAGCTTTTGGTCTTTATACTTACGTTAATCCAGTCCCTACTGTTACTGGTGGTGCTGATTTAATAAAACTTTTAACCGTAGATTGCAAGCATTTAACCGGTGGTATTTTACATGTAGAAACAGACACTAAAGAAGCTGTAGATGCAATGATGATACATATTGAATCAAATCGAAAAAAATTAGGTATCTAAAAAATAATTCTTCTATTTTTTTATCTCTATTATTTTTTTAATTTTCTCCAGATCACATAAACACTTAATACTCCATGGACAAATTATCTGGCATTTCTTAATGACTAGAAGTGTTAAATTAAACAAAAAAACTTAAAAATCTTATATAAAATTTAGATGACTTCTTTTTGTAATAGTCTTGCTGTTTTTAAAACATTGAATCCAAGAATTTCTGCTTGTTTTAACTGGTTTTCTTGATTTAAAATATCACCTGGCTTGTCCGCAACAGCTTTTACTGCATTTAATTCACCGGGCACGCATATAATTCCACATGAGAGCATCCATGTGTAAATAGCATTAGCTGCCAATGTTTGACCTCCACATATTCCATTACCAACAGCAATAACACCACCTACTTTCCCTTCTAAGGGTTTTTCGACATTTACTGCATAGACTCTATCAAGTAAAGAGAGTAATTGAGCACTGATATTTAGGTAATAAACAGGACTTGAGATTATAATCGCATTACACCATCGAAACGCATTATAAATCTCTTGCATGTCATCATTAATAATACAGGTGCCAGTTCTCCTACATGAATCGCAAGCATTACAAGCTTTGATTTCTAATTCACTCAAAAGAAAAGTCTTAACATTCCATGCATTATCCTCAAAAGGTTTGAGAGCATATCTTAGGAGGATTTCACTATTTCCTTTCTTCCTAGGAGTTCCTGAAATACCAATAATATTCATCCTTTACCATCAGAAAAATAGCTTTCCTTTTTTAATTTATTGTAAAACATATTTTTAGCAATTAAAATATTAATAGAATGCTTTATATAAAAATATTACGATTCGAATCTAAATTTTTAAATGTGAATAATTTTTTTTCAATTTCTTTTGTTCTATAGAAGAAATTAAAGATATTTTAAAAGTAATCCATCAATATGGAAATTTTATTTTTTATTCAAAAAAAAGTTAGAAGTATACCTGTTAAAAGAATTTGTACCCGATTGCATATTTAAAACCGGGCAAGTAAAAAGTTTCTATCCTGATGGACGACAAAACTTTTGTTTTATGGGAAATTCGCCACTTTTATGTGACAATTGTGGATGTATTGTACCAATTGGAGGTTATGCCTTATTTAAGAAATTTGATTCTGGTACAGTTGATAAAACGAGAAAATTGTTTAATTTCAAGTAATTTTTAATTTTATATCCATTTCTGTCTGAACATGTTCGAAATCAAAAATATATTATCACTTCCATTTGATTAAATCATGACTGAAGCAAAACAATATAAAATAGTAAAAAGAAAAATTATCAAGATCGACGAAGATCTTTGTACAGGATGCGGAAATTGCGTTGTGGATTGTGCAGAGGGAGCTTTAAAAGTAATAGATGGAAAAGCTAGGGTTATAAATGAAATATTCTGCGATGGCCTCGGTGCATGCATTTCTGGTTGTCCTGAGGGAGCACTTGAAATCATCGAAAGAGAAGCCTTAGAATTTGATGAGGAAGCTGTTGAAAAACATTTAGAATCTATAAAGAAGAGTGAAAATGTTGAAACAGACCAAATAAAGCAAATTGGGACTGAACATGCTCATCAATGTGGCTGCCCTTCTACTCAAACGATTCTTTTTGATGAACCAGAAGTAAAATCAGAAGTATCTGGAAAAATAACATCAGAATTACGACAGTGGCCTGTTCAAATGCATCTAATCAATCCTCGAGCTCCCTATTACCAAGGAGCAGATGTTCTTCTCTCAGCTGATTGCGTAGGATTTTCATACGGAGACTTTCATAGAGACTTCTTAAAAAGTAAATCCATTGCTATTGCATGTCCTAAACTTGATCAAGGAAAGGAAGTATATATTGAGAAAATTAAATCATTGATTGACGATGCTAAAATTAATACGCTCACAGTAGCTATTATGGAGGTCCCATGCTGCGGAGGATTACTAGCAATGGCTCAAGAAGGTGCTAAACGAGCAAGCCGTAAAGTCCCTATAAAATATGTAGTTGTAGGGATTCAAGGAAATATATTAAACGAAGAATGGATATAAATTTTTTTTAATTATTTCTAATTATTTTTCAAACAAAACTTTCTTTTTAATAATTTTTCTAAGCATTACCGATAATGCTGACTTAGATTTTCCCAATTCATTAGCCAAGTCTTCTAAAGAAATCTTTCTCGGAATTTCAAAAAAGCCGGAAGATATTGCTTTATCAAGAATAGTTAATTCATCTAAGGTCAATTTATATTTATCATCTTCGATAACATAAGGGGATACACCAATCCTTAATAATTCAAAATTAATGTTTTTTTGTTCAAAAAGAGTTAATAGTTGATCTATACGTTCTCTACTTGATATTAACCTCCAATACGCAAATCCCTCTTCAACTCTTACAGGAAAGTCTACAAGAACACCACATTTTATTATAGCGTATAATAAATAAGGATCTTTTGTTTTTATATTGAATTTAACTCTGTTTTCTTCCTTTTCAATTACATTAAATTCAAAAACAGAAGGATGTATCCTAATTTCTTCTATAATAGACTCAATATTGTAATGTAAGATTTCAATAACACTATTACCTATAGATTTCTCAAGATCATATGGAAGAAAGTGTGAAATTTCCATCTTGATATCAGGGTAAATTTTGAAAATTTCGGAGATCCATAATTGATCAGGAAATTTGATCTTTACCCTTGCTAAACTTGGTTTAATAGCGGTCATCTTGAAATATTAAAATCTAAGATTTTAAAACTTTATTTTTATAGATAATGATTAATTATTAATAAAAGCAAGTCAAATGCATTATTATGGTTGAAAAGAAGAATTTACTACTTGGAATATGTGGGAGCCCAAGAAAACAGGGAACAGAATATGCTGTTCAATATGCGTTAGATTATGCTACTAAAAAGTTTGGATTTGAAACAGAGTTTTGGACCGTTAGAAATAAAGAAATCAAATTTTGCCTTCATTGCGACTATTGTATTCGAGAGAAAAAAGGATGTGTTAATAAGGATGATATGGAAGAGTTATATAATAAACTGGATGAAGCTAAATTTCTTCTCTTTGGAACTCCTGTCTTTCAAGGGAATTTGTCAGGTCAATTGAAAACGGTGATGGATCGCTGTCGTGCTTTAGTTGCCAAAGATCCTAATATATTAAAAGATAAAATTGGTATAGCATTAGCAGTTGGGGGAGATCGAAGTGGTGGACAAGAGATTGCTATAAGAAGTATATTGGATTTTTATCAGCAAAATCATATTCTTTCTGTTTCAGGAGGGGCATTTGGAGCAAATCTAGGTGCAAGTTTATGGAGTAAAGATTTAGGCAAAGATGGCATTGAACAAGATGAAGAGGGATTGAGAACAATACGTAAAGTTATAAAAAGATTAGTAGATTTTAAAAAATAAACGTTAAATTTAGATATTTAATTAACTCCAAATAATTTCTTTGCTTCTTTTTCTCTAAGACCAGAAACTCCCCACAATTCTTTAAACCAGTATTTCCCTTTATGTATTACAACGGGAGTGTTCACAATACAGCCATCAGCATCACAGAATGTTTTTAAGAAATTATCATCGTGCAGTAATTCATGTACAAATTCCTCATCATTTATATCTCGTTCAATGTATCTAACGTCATTTTCTTTTAGCCATTCCTTTAGTTCGTGGCAACGATGACAATCAGTTTTTGTAATCACTAATGGGGTCTTTGATTCAGCCATTTATAATCATCTTATTTTGTTATTTCTTTTATAGTTATCTTTAAAATAGATATTAGTTATAAAAAAGATTTAGATTCTAATTTATAGAATTATATACTTATAATGCTATTATGATCAAAAAAAAATTTTTTCTAACATAAAATTATGGATCAGTCTCGGTATTTAATCAAATTACGCTTCTTTGCGTCTTACAGATAATACCCTCCGGATCTTCATCGTTAAAATTAAAACTACAAAACCGGTATGATGCTCAAACTTAAGTAAATAAAAGTAAGGAAAAGTAAGTGAATTTTACTTCACTTAGTGGAAATCAAAATACTTTTGTCTTTAAATACTCAGTCGGATTATTATAAATTAAGTTTAAAAAAAAAACCTAATGTAATTAATACATCTGGTGAAAGAAATAGTCTAAATAATAATTATTTATTTGAAGGTGAAAATTGAAAATGGTAAGTATATTTGCGAAAATGATAATGAAAAAGATGGAAGTCCAAAAGGATTTTATCTTTGATATGAAGAATGTAAAGGAATTTAGAAAAGAATTTGAAAAAATGTTTTTAAAGATGAAGCCTGCCAAAGGTATTACTCTTGAAGAAATTCAAATAGGAAATATTCCTGCAGAAAAATACTCTTTCAATTCAGAAAACTCAAAATCAGGAGTATTGCTATATTTGCACGGGGGAGGATATTTTAGTGGATCCTATATATCTCACAGAAGGTTCGTATCGATATTGTGTAAAAAGTTACATCTTAATGCATATAGTATAAATTACCGGCTTGCTCCAGAAGATCCATATCCCGCTGGTTTAGACGACGCCTTTTTTACATATAAATGGTTGTTGGAAGAAAAATCCATTCTGGCAGAACAAATAATTATTATGGGTGATTCTGCAGGAGGAGGATTGGCTCTAGCCTTAATTCATCGAATTGGAATACAAAATTTACCTCAACCAAAAGCAGCTATATGTTTGTCGCCTTGGACTGACATGACCTTGACTAGTGAAACTTTCAAAACGAAAGTAGAGGAAGATGTTTTCTTCAATGTGAAAAACATGGAAACTAGTGCTTTAGCTTATCTACAAACGCATTCTCCAGAAAGTCCGGAAGTCTCACCAATCTTTGCTGATTTCAATGGATTTCCTCCAATATTTCTACAAGTGGGGACAAGAGAAATGTTACTCGATGATTCTCTAATTATTGCAGAAAAAATGAAAAAACAGGGTGTTTCCGTAACTGTTGATCTTTGGGAAGGAATGTTTCATGCGTTTCTTATTTTTGCAGCGATTCCAGTACTGGGAAAACTGACACCTGAATTTAGAAAAGCCTTGAAAAATGTGAAGAAATTCGTAGATTGTCTATCATAGAAAAGAGTTAAAACTTTATGGAGCTAGATTTGATTAAAGAGCTTTCCATTATATGGAAAGAGATGGATGAACAAATACCTTTAATGCGTGAAGCGGTGATTAAGGGACTTAAAAAAGATTTCGAAACTTTTGTGCATGATGATGCTCATATACAAAAAGAGTTACTTTTTCTCAACGATGCACTAAATTTTTTGCAAAAAAAATGGACGATGGATCTAATATATATCATCAGAATTAAAGGAAAACCATTTTTCAATGATATTCGTCGAGCTTTACCAAGTATAAACTCACGCACGTTATCGACACGTCTGAGAGAGTTTGAAGAAAATCTTGTTGTAACTCGAACAGTAAGTAATACAAAACCCATTCGAGTTAGTTATGAATTAACAGATTTAGGAAAAGGCGTGTATGAGTTATTAATTCCACTACTAATTTTTTTTGCTCGTGAAAAGTATAGAATAGATCAGAAAGAGAAAATAAAAACAAAACATTAATTTTCACTTTTCTTTTTTAGTAATAATGGGTATTTCTTAATAATTTATTATGATCATATTCATATTGCTATGTATTATTCCTATCTTAAGATGGATCAGAAAACTCGAAATGAAGCATTTAATAAGTACGTAAAAGAATTATTTGGTAGTTCTAATTGGAAAGATCGGGCAACTGCGGCAGAAAATCTTGGGAAATTAAGGGAAGCAAGAGCAACTAATATCTTAGTAAGGGCTTTAAAGTCTGAAAAAGATGCAGTAGTAATTAATCGAATTATTGAAGCAATGGGCGAAATTAGAGATTCTAAAGCTACATTAGAAATAATTGGTTATTTAAAACAAGAGATAGAAAAACCTGAAGAAGTTCAAGATAAAACAAGATTATTCATAATTATTGAAAGCCTTATGAAGATTGGTGATAAAAGAGCGCTAGAGCATTTAGGAATATTATTAAATTCTTGCCACAATGATATTAGAAAACTAACTGAAGAGGCTTTTGAGTGTATCGATCCAGAATGGAAACTAAATATTAAATCTATGTAAATTTAAAGCAAAAATTATTTTAAAAATTAGGAGAAATTATAACTATGTCTGCAATAATAAATAAACTTGCGAAGACCGTTGAAGGTTCTAATAAAAAAAGAGATATAATAATTTTAACATTATCCACTTGTATGTGGTGTAAAAAATGCAAGGCCTGGTTAAATGAAAACAATGTTCAATACAGATACGTAGATATTGATCAAATTAAATTTGAAGAAAAATCAGAAATACTCGAATATTTAAGGAGTAATTATGAGTCTAGAGTTTCATACCCTTATATGATCTGTGATGGTGAAGTCGTAGTTGGATATAATCCAGGTAAATATGAAGAATTAATGAAATCTGGAGGGAATTAAGATGGATATGAAAACTAAAGAAGGAATGCTGGAATATTGTAATAAAGTTTGTAAAACAAATAATTGGATACTAAATAGAGATCATGAGACACTAAATAATTTAATCGATGGTTTGGTAGACAATAAGAATAATTATAAATATCAATCTTGTCCTTGTCGTCTTGCTTCAGGGAATCGAGACTTGGATCGAGACTTAATTTGTCCTTGCGATTATGCCACTTTAGATATTAAAGAATATGGTGCCTGTTATTGTAATTTGTATCTACGTCCGAATTATTATGAAACTGTTAGAAAGAGTTTTATTGTTGTTCCTGAAAGAAGACCTGCTGAAAAGGAAAAAGCAGTTCTAAATTATTTTAAAAAATAAATTTTATTATACTTTTTCTTTTTTCTATAAGTTTGTATTATAAAATTTTTACTCAATTTTTTGTTTATAAATAAAATCCTTAAATAATACATTTTCTCTTTGTAAATTATGACAGATAATGAAATCACCGATGATGAATTAGAAGATGAACTTGATAAAGCATTTAAAGATAGTGAGAGATTAAGAGATCACTGTGGAAGCCCTATACCGAGCAATAAGGAAGTTGGAGTTCAACGAACTGATGTTAAAATAAAAAAGAAATAAAATTACGTAATTTTTTTTATTTTTCTTATTTTAAGGAATTAATAAAGACTAATCTAATAGAGTAAGTTTTGTTATAGCACCAATTTCATTAAATTCAGAAGGTTCCATTCTTAACTCTTTTCCAGTTATTTTATTTGCAATAGAAGCAGCAAAAATAGCCCAAGGACAAACCGCATTTGTTAATTCTTCCTTAGTCATAACACTCCTCACTTGAGCAGTGGAACAATTTACAGATTCGATTGTAAACGTCTTTTCTGATTCCCATTTAATTTTCACCTTCTCAGCCATACCTATTTTCTCAGACATTTTCATAAATTCTTCTAAAGCATCGGAGAGACTTAATTTTTCAAGTTTTCTCATATTTAATCCTGACATAGTCATCATCTTCTCAATGAATTCATAAGTTCTAGGTACTACATATTTGAAAAGAGTTGGTGTCCCAAGTAGCTCTTTAGCTGACTTTTCATATCCAAAAGTCACTCCATGAAGTAGAAATGCTATTTGATTAAATGCAAAACGAGTCTTTTCCTTTAAAGTTGATCCTCTTCTATAGAGTACTAAAAGAAATAGTCCAATGCCCCCTATAAATGGAATAACAGCTGCCCAAATAAATGAACCGGGAGCAATTATAGTAGAGTGTCCCAAAGAACTCCAATATGGCAAGACAACAAAATAAAAGTTATAAAGACTTGTCCAATGTGATAAACTCCACCCTAAAAACCCTATAGGACCAATATATTGACCATATAAATAAATATTATCTTTTTTAAATCGTGCTATAATAAATTTGAAACTTACTAAAATTGTTGCTATAAAACCTCCAATCCAACTATGTGCCCAAACACCAGAGGGGATTAATAATAATGGATCCAATGCCACAATATGTGCATACAGCATATACATACATTGGATAAAAAGAGCATAGAAAATAAAGATCTCAATCCATCCAAATCTTTTATGGTATTTAACTATAGTAAAATCTCCTTTCATAAGGTTTAGATCTCTTATATTATATAACCCTATAAATTCATTCGCTAAAACAAAACAGTATCCAATAATAGATTGTAATATCATTAGTTCAATCCATAATTCCATAGCTGACATTTAATAGATCTCCAAATTTTATCAAATTTTTAATTAATAGTGATTTATTATAAAATTACATTATCACAATAACAAATATGAATTTTACATTTATAATCTAAATTGCCTTAAATTAAATAATTATTTTAATTGTTGAAAAATGTTCAAGCAAGTGTTTTGTATTATTGTATAATCAGAGAAATCCTGAACTCTGCCAATTAAGGTTAATGCAAAATTATTAAAATTCATACAAATTGTCGCCAATTTTTCTCCACCTATACAAGCATTAAATAATGTTCTATTATAGATTTCTTCACTTGCTTTCTTGGATGATGTCAAAAAACTAATAGTCTCTGGAATATATTCTGAACAATTATAAGACGTATCAATAATTTTAGAATAAAAAGTTTTACCTACCATATCTACTAAATAGATTTGTTTGATTTTGGGATTCCAGTTAATTTTATCAAATATTTCGATTAATTTTCTCGGTTTCTTTACATATTTATCTTTTTCTTTGAAAAAGTCTAATTTAAGATATTGTTCTTCTAGGTTTTTTAGCAATTGATATTGTTTTACTATTAGAATTTTATTCCGTGGTTCTACTATTAGATTTTCATTACGGACAGTGTTAAGAAGAATCCAATATAGTTTTTCATTTAGATTATTTTGATATAGCAATTTCGCAGAATTCATAATTAGAGGAATTAGGAAACTAATCTTTTCTTTATTAACATATTGTTTAGCATGGATATAATATATATTACCTCCTTTCGGTTCGAGATATATTATAGCTTTTAAAGATGAATTACTGTCAATATTTCTCAAAGCATCATTTAAAACATCTAAACCATGTGATTCTATAATTAGATTTACATAATTATCAAATACTTGGTAAAGTGATATCAAACCATTAAACTCTTTATTTAAACTTTCGAAAAAAAGTTCAGTAAACTTATCCATAATATCATGAATGATGGCATGTAATAACTCGATTAATTCATCATTTTTAGTAGTTAATACGAAGGTTAGTTTTTGATATAATTCTTCATATTTCTCAAAAATTATTTGTGTTTCCTTCATTTTTAAGGATTTTATATCTTCACCTCTTTCTACTGTGGCGAAACTATTCATTGCTGTTAAAAAACCACTAAGTAAATCATCGTTTCCTACGCTTTTATGTCCTTCTGGATGCCAATTATATAAAAGGGCACCTGTTTCATTAAAAATTAATAGATCTTCAATCATCTTCCATCTATTTTTAAACTTTAATAATTAATTAAATGCAAACTAATATGAATTTACTATGTAAACATTAACTTAATAAAATATATCTCTTTTGAATTCAATTTTCCTTAAAAAATCTTATATTTTTAAATGTAAAGGTTTAATTAAAAGCTATAATTTGATATTTTGAGGTGATTACAATGAAAGAGCGAATTAAGGGAAGAAAAAATTATCCTACTGATGAAATTGACCCGGAAAACTTTCTAAGTGATGAGCGCGTTAAAGAACTTCTTAAAAAAAAAAATGAAATAAAGTTTTCGTCAGAAGATTATAAAAAACTATACAATTGTGTCCATTGTGGAGAATGCGAGACTGAACTTGAACGTATCTCATTAAAGCAAAAATATATTGATGATGGAAATACATTTGAAGGAATAAGCGAAATGCGTGAGTATTTTGAGAAATTTAGATCACCTTATCCTACTAATAAAATGCGAATAAAAAAATTGAAGGGAATTTCAAGTGAATCTGATACTCTCTTTTTTATGGGCTGTCTTTCTACGATAAGAATTCCTCAGTATACACAACATGCTCTTCAATATCTAATACAACAAAAGCTAGATTTCACCATTTTGGATCAGGAGATCTGTTGTGGATGGCATCTAAAAATCAGTGGATTAAATAAGGAATATGAAACATGTTTAAAGGAGAATAGAGATATTTTTAATGCAAGGAAATTTAAAGAGATTATTTGCTTGTGTCCTGCTTGTTATTATCTTTTTAAAAATGAAATGCAAGGCTTAAATGCTGAAGTGAAATATATTTCTGATTACTTGAAACCTTTTAATGGACCTAAATCAGGTAAAGTAGGAGTACAGCATTTATGTCAAATAATGAACAGAAATAAAGAAGGTGTGGATGAGCTTATTAATAATATCCTTAAAAAAATTGGCTATGATGTTGTAGATATTCCTCATTGGTGTTGTGGAGGTGGATCTGGATGGATGGGACGGACTGATGTGATAGAGAAAATTGCGCGCAAAAGAATGTCTGATTTTGATCGAAAAGATCTAGATTATGTGACGACATATTGCCCATCTTGTTGGTGGATTCTACGTAGATTTAGTAAACAATGCAAAATTCATCCAAAGGCCGTGGACTTATTTGAATTATTACTATAAAATATATAATAAAGTGTAAAAGAGTTTCAAAAAGATGATAATTTTAGAATGCTTCTGGAATTTCTATTAAAAAATTACTTCCTTGACTATAATCATTTCTTATGCGGTTTTCAACCCAAATTTTGCTATTATAGCTTTCAATAATATTTATTACAAGAGAGAGACCAACAACCATTCCTCTTACATGAGATTCTTTCTTATTACCGTTTTAAAAAATTAATTCTTTCTTATAATCGGTAATACCAATACTATTATCATTAAATTCCATTATAATATATTTCTTTCTACTATTTTCAGTCTTATCATTAATTATTTGAATATTGATTAATTGATTTTGATTATATTTTGTTGCGTTATGCAATAAATTGATGTTTAAATTTACTAATTTGATCCATAAAATTTTGATTTGTTTAAAGAAATTTAATAAATTTAGAAGTTTTCTTATATTTGATTAATTTGGAAGCAAATGTTAATGGCATTGAAAAGAAAAGTGAAAAACAATATAAGAAATTTACTTTAAGAGAATTTGGTGGTGCTTTTGGAGATTGGGGAACTTTAATTCCATTTGTAATAGGTTATATCTCAATTGTAGGTCTAAGTCCTGCTGGAATTTTCCTTACTTTAGGGATTACAAATATTATATTAGGATTAAAATTCAACCTTCCACTTCCCGTACAACCGCAAAAAACGATAGCTACTGAAGCTATTGCAAAAGGTTGGAGTCCCAACATGGTGATCTCTACCGGATTTGGTACTGGACTTGTATGGTTTCTCCTTGGATTCACTAAAAGGCTTAATAAAATCGTAAGTAAAGTACCTTTAATTGCAGTAAGAGGAATCCAACTTGGTTTAGCATTCATTTTAGGATGGACAGGAATATTTTTATTTAGTAAAAATATAATACTTGGATTTATTTCAATTTCAATTATTTTACTCTTGATAAAAAACAAGCCAATTCCATCAGCAATTATTCTTACATTTATTGGGATTTTATTTATGCTCTTTACAGGTACCATTAGCATCGCAGATTTACGATTTGGAGTTCCTTTATTAACCTTTCAATTTCCAACTTGGGATAATTTTTTACTAGGTATGTTATATGCTGGATTTGCCCAACTGTTTCTGACTTTAACAAATGTTATGATTGCTACTGTTGTATTAATTAAACAGCTCTTTCCAGAAAGAGAAGCGATTGATGCAAATACTTTAGCGTTTAATATGGGGGCTATGAACTTGATAAATCCTTTTTTTGTTGGAATGCCTTTGTGTCATGGATCTGGAGGATTAATGGCACAATATGCGTTTGGTGCTAGAACAGGTGGATCGATGATATTGGAGGGGGTGATGGAACTAATTTTAGGTTTATTTTTCTCTGAGACCTTACTTATAATCTTCACAGAGTTTCCTATGGCTATATTGGGTGCTATGCTCATATATACTGCATTTTTATTAGGGAAAATAGCATTCACAGACTTTAATATTAGATCATTCCCAATAATATTATTTTCAGCTATAATATCCTTTTTCATCAATATTGCAATTGGTTTTTTAATTGGGTTGATATTATATTTTATTTTTAAAAAATTAATTGAAAAAACTAAAAGCTAATCATTGAATTATATCTTTTGAATTATTAATTTAAATATATGCAATTTTATTCAATAATAATTCAAAACCAGTTTTTTTTATAATTTAAACGAAAAATTCTTTTAAGTATAAAAGCAAATATTCATAATAGAGTGATTTAATGGGTGATTTGATGATATTTTCAGAAAATGAAATAAATAATATCAAAAGAGAAATGAGTAAATTAAAGAATAATGTAATTTTGAAGCTATTTACAGATTTCAAAACCCAAGAAGATGGAACAAAAAAAAGAAGATGTATGGCATGTGAGGGGACTTACGAGTTATTAAAGATGATAGAGAATTTTTCTAAAGGAAAATTAATGATAGAAGAAATCTCTACTGAGGAGAATGAAAAAGAGGCAATAAAATTCAAAATAGACAAAATTCCAGCAATCTTATTTGTTGATGAAAATAATAAAGAGATAATTCGATATTTAGCATACCCAACCGGCTCTGAATTTGTTCCATTTCTTAATAGCATACAATATTTCTCGGGAGTAAGGCCATATTATACAGATCAAATTTTAACTCATCTTAAAAAGATAGAAGGGGGAAATATGAAAATTTTTATAACACCAACATGCCCATATTGTCCTGCTACGGTTCCTGTTTTAACATTATTTGCTTTAGTTTCGAAGGGGAAAATTTCAGCAGAGATAATAGATGTCAATTTAAATCCTGATCTTGGTATGAAATATAACGTTCAAGGTGTTCCCATGACAGTTATAAACGAAAAAGAAGTTATTCATGGAATGTTTACACCTCAAGATTTACTTGATAAATTGGTGGGTTCAAAGGGTAGAGACTTTGGAGGAATGTATGCATAAAAGTTGAAGGTGATTCAAAGAAATGTCTCAGGATGATAAATATAGAGAAATAATTAAACGAGAGATGACAAAATTAAGAAAACCGGTCAAATTAAAAGTATTTACATGCAAAGAAAAACGACTAAATGGATCTCAGATAAGAGAATGTATGGATTGTAATCAGTTTATGGCTTTATTAAGAGTTTATGAGGAAAACTCAAATGGAATGTTAACAATTGAAGAATTATGTATTGATGATAACCCTGAATTCGCTAAAAAGTATGATATATCAAGAGTACCAACAATCCTATTTATTGACAATCAAGGTAGGGAAATAATACGATATTTAGCCGCCCCACAAGGAGGTGAAATTCAACCATTTATCCAGGCTATATTTGCTTATGCTGGGGCACCTAATTATTATGAAGCTACAATAAAACAGAATTTAGATAGAATTCAACCTTCTACAATAAAAGTAATGATAACTGAAACTTGTCCTTACTGTCCCCAAGTTTGCACTATTGCAAATAACTTTGCTATCGCCTCGAATGGAAAAATAAGAGCAATTATTATTGATATTATAGCTAATCCTGATATAGGACAGTATTATGACGCGGCTGGTGTACCATATACTATCATAAACGATCAAAAGACTTTGGTTGGTATGGTTGGACCAAATGAGATTTTACGAGCTTTGATTGGAGGAAATATTCGCGTTCAGTATTAATTTAGTAAATTTAAATAGAAATAATATTATTTTTAAGAGCAGATAAAATTGCCAGCTTCTTATGTATTTAAAAAAATGATCCGTGAAGAGATGAAGAAACTTTCTAATCCTGTAAAAATAGAGGTATTTATTGATAGAAATAATAACTCTCAAAATTATGATTATACAATGTCTATTTTAAGAGATTATCAAGAAAATTCTAATGGAATGTTAACAATTGAAGAGTTTCATATTGGAGAAAACCCAGCTATAGATAAAAAGTATAAAATTCAAAGAGTTCCAACAATACTTTTTATTAACAAGAAAGGAATTGAACTTATTCGTTATTTATCTGCTCCACAGGGTAGTGAGATCCAGCCGTTTGTCCAATCATTATTAATATTTGCTGGAGCTCCGAATTATTATAGAGAAGTTATCAGAGAAAATCTTAATAGAATAAAACCTTCGACAATTAAAGTGATGACCACTAATTCTTGTGCATATTGTCCTCAAATTATAAGTATAGTTTCTCAATTTGCACTGGCATCAGAAGGAAAAATAAAAGCTGTGATAATAGATATAATGGAAAATCCTGATATTGGAGAAAAATATGATACATCAAGTGTACCTTTTACTATAATTAATGATAATGAACCATTTTATGGAATTTATGGGGCTGATGAATTAATAAAACAACTTATTGATGACAAGATTGAAATTTAAAAAGTAGAGTTAATAATTAGTTATTTAGAATATAAATTTTTACGATCTCATAATTCGAGTAAACAGATATGTAATAATTGTTAATAAATATTATAAAATTATCATAGAGAGGATAAAAAAATGTTTAATATTGATATGGAAGAAATAGAACTAGATAAAATTTATGATCTTATCGTTTTAGGAGGAGGACCTGCTGCAATTGGTTGTGCAATTTATGCAGCGCGTTTTGCGATGGATGTATTAGTAATTGGTAAAACATTTGGAGGCTTAATTGCCACAACTCATATTGTTGAGAATTATCCTGCTATTACATCAATAAGCGGTCAAGGTTTAATGGACATGTTTAAGGATCATATGGATTCACTTAATATCCCATACATTTCAGATGAGATAAGGAGTATTGAGAAAGTTGAGGACCACTTTAAATTACATTCTTTTTTTCAAAATTTTAAAGCCTGTTCTATTTTAATTGCAACAGGTTCAGAAAGGAAAAAATTAGGAATTCCTGGTGAAAAAGAATTCACTGGCAGAGGCGTTTCATATTGTGCTACGTGTGATGGACCATTTTATAAAGACAAAAAGGTATGCGTAATTGGAGGAAGTGATTCTGCCGCAAAGGAAGCGTTATTTTTAGCTCAAAGCGTTAAAAAGGTTTACATGATTTATAGGGGAGAAGAAATTAGAGCAGAACCAATTAATAAGAAAAGAGTTTATGAGAATGATAAAATTGAGATAATTTATAAAACTAATATCATAAAAATTAGAGGGGAGGGAAAAGTTAAATCTGTGGTTTTTGATAATGGAACCGAATTTGAGATCGATGGAGTGTTTATTGAAATTGGATCAACTCCTAATTCTGATTTAGCAAAAAGAATTGGAGTAGAAACTAATGAAAATGATGAAATCAAAATAAATCGTAAATCAGAAACAAATATTCCTGGGATTTTTGCAGCAGGAGATGTAGCTGATTCCCCTTTTAAGCAAGCTATTACAGGAGTTTCTGAAGGTGTTATTGCGGCTTATTCTGCTTTTGATTATGTTAAAGAAATGAATATAGATTATTAATTAATTTTTACATCTTTTCATTGTTATTCTCATTTTAAACTCATTTCTAAAAAGATCCAGTTTTGGGTAATTTCTTTAGGTATTCCTTCTTGAAGAACTTCAATTTCAGTTAAGGATTAATCTCGCGAAACCCAAATGAATAATAAAGAACTGATTATATTAGATATATATGATTTATGGGATTATAATGTTTCTCATAAAAAAAAATATGAAAAATAAAAATATTAATTATTCAATTTCAATCTCAATACTATGAAACTCAGGCTCTTTAAATGGCACTTCGATCCTTAAAAGTCCATTCTTATATATTGCTTTAGCCTCTTCTGGTTTGATTGGACAACAAACACCATAGGAACCAATATAAATAGTATCTTCGGTTTCTCCTTTTATAAAAAAACTGTCGTCATGCATTTTTAGTTTAATAGTATCCTTCTCTACTCCAGGTAATTGTATCTCTATTTTATATATGTTCTCCTCATCATCAGCCCAAGAACATACATCTGGAGATGTTAAATACTTTTCTTCTTCTTTTACTTCTGACATATATTTCACCTTATAAGTAAAATTTAGTTATTAGTTTATTATTCACTTTAACTAAATACCTGATTTAAAAGTTATTTCTATGAACTATTGGAGAAACCAGAATTTACCACATATATATTAAACTAAAAATCTCTTTTAGTTTTGAATTATAAAAAATCACATCCAAAACATTTATCATTGATATATGAATCACAATCTACACAGTTTTTACCACATGGAGTGTTCTGATTATTTATCTCAAAAAAGTCTAAAGGTATAAAATCTGGTTTCGAAATATCTGATGCAAATATAACTTCTGATAAATTGATTAATTGTGTATCAGCTAAAAGGCAGTAATTCAAAAAATCATTTAAATCATCAATATTCCTTCCAATAATCCCTATTTTAAGGTGATATCGCCCTGTAATTCTTGATAATAAAAACATCCTAGGGCATGATTTATATTTACTAATAAATTTATCAATATCTTCATATTTTTGAAGTTTTATATTAATATATGCTACTTTTAAGTTTAGTGAATTTAAATTAATATTAGCTTGAATTTTTAATAGATTCAAATCTATTAATTTTTTTATTCGATTCTGAACTCCCGTATGACTCATTTGGTTTTTAAGATTACTTCCAATTTGAGTATTACTTTGTCTTCCATCCAAATATAATTGATATAATATTTCTTTGTCAATATTATCTAACTGGATTACTTTTTCTCTCTTCGATTTTTTATTTTTGAGGTCACTTATTTCTTTTCTTTGCTTAATACTTTCTAATCTTGAGAATAATAATGGTGATATGTATCTAGCAAAAGTTTCTAAAGCGTTTATATCATCTTTTGTATAATTTGATTTTTTGTTTGCTACTTCTAAGATTCCAATTAATTTTTTTCGATGCATTATTGGTACAACAATTACTCGATTCATTGGAATATGCCCTTCAGGTGGGCTTAAAGGTTGATTAGAATATTTAGTTTTTTCTTCAATTAATGCTCTAGCCCAAATCACTTTACTATTAATCCAATCTTCACGATAAAAAATAATATCTTTATCAGGAATCTGGCATTTTTCCCATACTTTCTTTGTCATTGAAGGGCAAACGACATCACCATTTTCATTAATATAGCCAAAAATACCATATTCACTTTCGATTGAAGATAAGACTAGATCAAGCACTTGAACATACACTTGATCATCTTCAAACTCAGTAAATGCTCTGATAATCTTGTCCCTAAATTCTATACCTAATTTTGGGCTCATAAACCTTGATTTGTAAATATTTCTCTATTTTGATTTCAAACAAGTTATATGTCTTTTTTCTATTTAAAAAAGGTTTATGCTATAACTTATAAAGAGATTTATTATAAGGCTATTAAATACAATTTTGTCTAATGATAAAACAAGACATTTTATGAAATTTCGGACTAATATGAATGATACTTCATAATAAATTAATCTTTTTATTGCGTTTTGAAGATGTTTTTAATAGAATGCTTATGTTTTGAATGGATATAAGATAGAAAACTTTAAATATGAAAGTGAAATATTTTTACATTAATGAATGAATAATAATTGAAAATTCAATTTTTTTTTAAAATTTCTCGAAATCCAAAATAAAGTGAAAAAAGATGATCAGTGAAAAAATTGGCATTGATGATATTGACTGCAAGATAATAGATTTGATTCAAAAAGAGCCAAATCTTACACATACGGAAATAGCTAATCATGTGAACCGTAGCCAACCCACAGTAGGAATGCGTATTAGAAAACTAGAAAATTTGGGTGTTTTGAAATATCAAGCGGGTATAAATATTAGAGTAGCAGATCTCTGTTTTGCTAGAATTGAACTCCAAACAAAAAATCCAAAACAAGTTTTTGATATTGTAAAAAAATGCCCATTCATGCTAACAGCTTTTAGATTAAGCGGGAATACAAATATCAGTATTTTATTAGCGGGTTTCTCTTTGAAGGAGCTTGATAATGTAGTTAATAATCATTTCCGAGGCAATCCAGAAGTAATTAAAGTTCATATGGATATAATTGAAGATATTTCAAGTGATTTTGTTCTACCAATGCATTTATCACTTGAATTGGGTCAAATTAACTTTAAGGGGACTTGTTGTTGAAAATGTGATTGTAAATCCCTTTAATTGTGATTAAATTTTTTTAAATTTTATTGAACGAATAATATCTCTGATAAAAGAAAGGATGAGTAAAACAAAACCTAAAATTATTAGAAGAAACCCTACAATACCGTAAATAGCTCTAAGATTATCAGGTATTGGATTCCATGGATCTAAAAATAAAGCAATAATAGTGGCTATATAAAACAGTAGTAATACCACGTTAGATATATAACCCATTAATTTTAATCCTCCACGTTCTTGAATATCAATCACTTTAAAATTTAATTTATATCTTTTTAAGGTAGGGTGATGTTGAAAGTATATTTAGTCTTTTAAAATCTTCTATAATGAAATAGAAATAACTTTTAAAATATCTTTTTGTAATTTAGTCAATTTTTATGGCTTTAACTTTACAAGTTGTAGTACAGATGTGACATTTTACGCATCTATCTTCACGATCTTGCACTACAATACATTTAGGTATAGTATCTTTATTGATAACTCTATAAATTCCTCTAAAACAAGCCTCCTCACAAGAAAACTCTTGACATTGAACACATTTTGATATATCTATATGATGAAATTTATAGCTTTCAATAGTGCCTTCTTCTTCTGTTACACACATTATAATTAATCAAATAACATCCTATTTTTATCTATTAAGGTTATAGAATATAACAAAACATCTTAATTTTGGAAGAAAATTAGACATATATAGTTTATAATTATAGATAAAATATTTACATGAATAATAGTAAAAAAGTGCTTTTTGATATCCCAAATCTCATGAAAGGGACATTTATCTCTAGACCTAATAGATTTATTGGGGAAATCAAATACAAAGGATGTATTGAAAGTGCTCATATTCATGACCCAGGCCGTTTAAAAGAATTGCTTATAGAAGGTGCTGAAGTCTTATTTACGTATTCAAAAGGTAAATTAAAATATTATATCAAAGCAGTTAAAGCTAATAATGAGTGGGTTCTTATAGATACTGCCTTACATTCTAAGATTGCTATGGAAACTTTCAAACTTTTACCCGAGTTTTCTAATGTAAAAGAAATCAGAAGAGAAGTTAAAATCGGAAATAGTAGGATAGATTTTTCCCTTGATGATGTGCCACTAGAAGTAAAAGGTGTAACATTAGTTAAGGATGATATAGCACTTTTTCCTGATGCTCCTACTGAACGTGGAGCAAGACATGTAAGAGAGATTATTGAACATCGTGGAATTATCTTATTCTTAATATTTCGTAAAGCAAAATGTTTTGTTCCTAACTGGGAGATGGATCCCAAGTTTTCAAATAATTTAAGTGAAGCTAGAAAAAATAAAATTAAAATTTTTGCTGTAGAAATCATATTCGACGGAAAAGTAATCTACTTTAATGAGAGAATTCCATTAGGGAGTTTTTAAAAAAACAAATAATTTTTTTTTCAATTAATTGTGTTTAGAACTTATAATACAGAAGACTAATTTTTTATAAACAAATGCAAATGAATTATAAGTAACATTTATTTTACTTAATTAGTAGTGAAAAAATTATTAACAAAAATATTATGATTTCAGAAAAATTAAAGCTTGATGATGTTGATAAGCAGATAATATCTCTTGTTCAAGAGGATCCTAACCTTACACACACAGAGATTGCCACAAAAATTAATAGATCACAACCAACTGTTGGCATGCGAATAAAAAAACTTGAAAAAAGCGGAATTCTGCAATTTCAACCAGGGATTAATTTTAAGAAAGTAGATTTAAATCTTGCGACAGTTGAGTTAAAATGTAAGAATCCTGATGAAATAATGGATATGGCAAAACATTGTCCATTTATGTTAAATGGATTTCGATTAAGTGGAGAACATAACATATGTATATTACTTGCTAGTTCTAAGCTTGACAAATTAGATAATATCGTTAATTACCATTTCAGAAACAATCCCGAGATATCATCAGTTTCTATGGAGATTGTTATCGATATTGCTAAAGATTTTATTTTACCGATTGATTTTGATTCTGAAGAACATAATCCCACATTAGAAGACGGATGTGGCGAAAAATGTCGCTGGAGAATAGCGAAAAGTAAAAATATTGAGCAAAAATAGATTTATTATTAATAAAGTTATCAAATTTCTATTCATCAGGATCTTCTTCTTCTTGATTGAATTTGAACTTTGGAAGATCTTCTACCATATTACAACCAGGTCCACAATATCTTCCATCGAAATTTTCGATTTGGAAATCGATTGGGACTACGAAATCATGAATACTTTCGATCAAAATATTTGTTTTTACGTTTATAACATTTTTATCTCTACGAAAGCATAGATCAACGAGTTTTTCTATTGTTTGTAGATCTGAAGCAGCGATAAAGCAAAGAAGATTAAATTCTCCGGAGATTTTGAATGCGTGATTAATAAAGGGACAATTCTCAACTTTATGAACTATCTCATCTACATCTTTCGTAGAAATATAAACTATTGCTACTTTAATATCAACTTTTTTAATATTAAAACCAACTTGTTTTGTCAAAAGGTTTTTTCTTTCCAATTTAATGATACGAGCCCCTACCGCTGGTTGTGACTTTTCAATTTCTGTTGCGATCGCAGAATGTGTGATATCTGGATCTTTCTCAATCATTTCGATGATTTTTTTATCATCATCATCAATTTCTAATAATTCATTGAATGATTTTTTCTTCATATCCATTGTTTAATCAACCTCTCATTAATTTAAACTTGATTTTAATGAATTTAAATCTTTATAAAGAATACAATTATAGGAATAAATAATTAATTGCTTATATTTTCTATTTTATAAGGTTAATATTTGTTTTATGTATAAGGTTCAAGAATGTATTTTATATTACAAAACAGTAGTAAAAATATTGATAACAATTATAATGACTGCGAATCCAACTAATCCAATTATAAATTTCAAAGGATCTCCCTTCTCTCTCTCAGGGATAACTTCTCTAACAATTACATATAAAATCACCCCAGAGATGAAGGAATAGAAAATGTATAAGAGTTCTAAATTAATTGGGAAAATTAATTTTAATATTATGCCTAATATAATTCCAGTTAATGCTGATGTCGCTATTACCCATTTAATACTGATTTTTTCATCATACTTTACTTCTTCATAGATTTCTAAATCGGTGAATATAAGATGTGCTTCAGATCGTTTTGTTATGATGGTTCTGAAAAATGCAAATATGAAGAAGAGGATCCCTCCTACAAATTCAATCATTAAAAGCCCTATTAAAATGATGCCTATTAGGAAATGATAAGTATAATCTGTTATAAGTCGAAACCTTCTCAATTCTTTATTAATTCGATTTTGAATCTTAATTTTATAATTATTAATATTGATTTTCATGTCTTCTTCTTGTTCGTTTAAGGTTGATAAAGTTTGAGCAATATCTTTTAATGCAGGTTCATCTAGACTTTCATGTTTTAATTCTTCAGTTAGAATTTTTTCCATGTTACGTTCAACATTTTCAAGTACTTTTTCTTTCTGAAGCAACTTTCGCATTTTTTTTTGGGTTATACTCTCTACTTTTTGTAGAATTATTTTTTCAGTAATGTGAATGAAAGAAAATCCAATAAGAACAAAAAGATATTCAAAGAGGTTTAATCCAAAAGGAGCTGCTGGTAATCTTTCTGCAATTTCAGGAAGAACAATGAGAAAGAAATAGGCTACTGATATTCCGGCTATAAGGGACGCGTGTAAACGAATAATTTTATGTTCATAAAAATCGGCAATAAAGAAGAAGATCCCAAAAGCTATAGCAACCAAGAGTATTATTAGAACATCCGTCATTACTATTTTTATTATTTTTGAATATTTTAAGTTTTTAGATATTGAGTGTAAAAATATTAAATTCTTTATTGATTTTGATTAATCAGTTCTATAATTTATGTACGCTACGGTGAAATAGAATTAAATTCTTGATTATTACAACTTTAGAGGATAAAGCTTCATTGAATATTCGTCAAAAATTCTTAGATTCTTCATTATTTGATTTCAAAGAGATTGGGCTTAACTGGCATGATAATGTGGTTTTTAAATTAAAAAGTGATTTAAGTGAAATTGAAATATTTCTGGGATTAACTAAAGAACCTCTTATTTTTTTAGATGATTTGAGGTTAAATAAATCAGAATTTAATCCAGATTACCTTATTTTTGCTAGCCGTCATACCTCAAAAACAGCTCGACCATCATTTTTAGTGCATACTACTGGAAATTGGAGTGAAAGCGCCGATTTTGGAGGATCTCCTTTAGAGTTGTCAAAAACAAGTGCCTTACTTCATAAAGCCGGTTTTATCTCATTGAATGAACAAAAGACTTCAAAAAATTTACCAGAATTTTCGCTTGATATTGAAGTGACTCATCATGGCCCAACGAGTTTAGAAAAACCTTTGATATTCATGGAATTAGGGAGTAGTAAGAAAGAATGGCAAATTAACATAGCTGGTGAATTATTAGCAGAAACAATTATTAACACTATTTACAAATTTATTCAGCTAAAAAAAGAGGGTAGTCAAAAAATAGGACTAGGTTTTGGTGGAACGCATTATGCTCCAAATTTTCATAGATTGATTAAAAGTAAAAATTTAGCTCTATCATTTATTTGTCCAAAGTATTATATTCAAGGATTAAATAAAGAATTAATAACTAAAATGATTGATAATACTTCTGAAAAGGTCGATTATTTTTTAATTGATTGGAAAGGGACCAATTCTGATGACAAAAGTCATTTGATTCCGCTTCTTGAAGATTTTAATATCCCAATAAAGAAAACAAAAGATCTATAATAATAATTAGTAAAATATTTTAAAATTGAGAAAGAGGAAAGTTAAATGCTAGGGAATAAACTTACGATAATCGGTGGTTCTGGAGGTATGGGTAAAGTTTTTGGAGAATTTTTTAAAAAAAACGGTTTCAAAATTACATTACATGCAAGAAATATAGATAATTTGAAGAGAATAGCCATTGAATTGGATGTTGATTATGATGCGTCTTTAGAAGAGAGTGTGAAAGATGCTGATATAGTTATAGTTTCAATTCCAATTATATCCACTGCTCCTATGATTCAAAAAGTATCACCTTTTTTAAAAAAGAATGCTTTACTAATTGATATTACCTCGTTAAAAAGCATGGTTGTAAAGACAATGGAAAATGCTATCAAACTTTACCCAATTAATTGCTTATCTTTACATCCTATGTTTGGTCCAGGTATAAAAGATATGAAGAATTATGTTATGATAGTTTTAAAAGTTGGTGGTACGGATAATTATAATGATTTAGTAAATGAACTGATAGCATTATTAGAATCAAATGGACTAATAATTACTGAAACTACACCTGAAGTCCATGATAAGCGAATTGCATTGACCTTAGGAGTACCTCATATGTTTAACATTCTCTTCTTAAATCTTATTAAAAATTCAAAAGAGCCATTAACAGAGCTTACGAGATATACTGGAACCACATTTTTATTACAGAAAGTCTTTGCTGAAAGTATAATTCAAAGAGAAAGGGATATGTTCGGTCATATTCAATTAGAAAATGAAGAATTTCTTAAAGTATTAAATAACTTAGAACAATTGATAATTGAATATAAGAAGATGGTTCAAAATAAAAATGTACATAAATTAAATAAGGTTTTTAACGAAGCACTAGAATATTCTAAAGAAGATGATCATTTCAAAGATTCCTATAGATACTTTTATGAATTTATGAAAATTTTAAAGGAAGGATGACTAAGTAAATTAATTAAATAACAAAAGCATTTTAATAAAGTGAATTTTCAATTTGAGTCTTGGCAAAAGTATAAGAATTGAAAGGATTTTTGATAGAAAAAGCAAAAGAACGTTAATTGTTCCAATGGATCACGGATTGACAATGGGTACAATATTAGGATTGGAGAACTTGGCATTAATAGTGGATAAAGTAGCTTTAGGAGGAGCAAATGCTGTTTTAATGCATTCTGGAATGGTTGGTGCGGGTCATAGACAATATGGGAAGGATATTGGCTTGATAATCCATTTATCTGGAGCTACGAGTTTGTCCCCTGATCCTAATAGAAAAGTTTTAGTTTGTTCTGTTGGGCGTGCTTTAAAAATGGGAGCAGATGGAGTTTCAATTCATATAAATATAGGTGCTGATGATGAACCCGAAATGCTTCAGGATGCTCATAAAGTTGTAGAAGATTCAAGAGAATGGGGTGTACCACTAATAGCAATGATGTATCCACGAGGAAGAAAAATTACTGATGAAAATGATTCAAGTGTAGTTAATATTGCAGTCAGGGCTGGAGCTGAATTGGGTGCTGATATAGTTAAAACAAATTATACTGGCGATATCGATACATTTAAGGAAATCGTTAAAGGAGTAAAGCATGTTCCAGTTATTATTGCTGGTGGTCCTAAAATGGAAACAATTCCCGAATTACTTCAAATGGTAAATGATTCGATTGAAGCGGGTGGTTCTGGAGTTGCCTTTGGTAGAAATATATTTCAATCAGAAGATCCTACAAAATTAGTTCAAGCTATAAGTAAAATTCTTCACGAAAATTATTCTGTAGAAGAAGTACTAAAAGAATTTAAATTTTAAGGAGAATAGAAAGAAATATAGGGGAAAATTAGTTAGATTCCTCATTTATCTTTTCATAATATATAACTAGATTCTTGAAAACGTAATTAGTGGGAGCGAAACCTTGCGTAGCGGTCTTTAAAAGAATTTTCTGAAGAAAGTCGTAATACTTGGTGTTTTCTTCTAGTGTAACATTCAACTCCCTAATATTAAAGAAGCTGCGAAAGAACAGAGTTGGAAAATCAACCAATTGTTGAAGGTTTTGACTATAGAATTTTTGTCCATCTTGACTAAGTGTTAATTCTTTATTTAATTCATAAAAGTATTTGCCAACTTGTTTCCTACTTTTAATTATTCCATCATTTTCAATTTCTTTCATTATATTATGTATATCAATGAGTTTTAGATTTTTTATGTTTAATTTCATCATACTATCCAAAATTTCGATATCTGTTTGACCTTTTAGTTTAATCAATGTATAATTTCTAGCTACTATATTGTATTTGAAAGGAACAGATTCATGATCTAATTTATTATATTGTATTAAATTTCCTAGGATTTCCTTTGCAACTAGATATTTTAGGATTAATTGGTCCTCTTCAGAAGGAAAACCTATTTTAAATAATTCAGAATTAAAATATGAATCATAAAAAGTTTGTAATAATACTTTTACTAAATAAAAACCATCTAGAGTAGCTTGTTCGACATTTTTTAATACTTTAATTCTATAACTAATATTATTTAAAAACTCGGTTTTATCAAGTGGCATTTGACGGATGAGATGAGGTTTTCTATTTAATGGTCCAAAATATTCATCCCATTTATTCTTAAAACGAGGAGATTGGGTTTTTACTATATTTGAGAGTTTATATACAACATCTAATAGTTTATTTAGAAATTCTGTTTCAGATACCTTTGTCATCCACTAAATACCTAATATACTATATTTTTTTTTAACTACTAATAATATTATAATCTTTCAATTTTTAAATTTTAAACTAAAATTAGATAAGACAAGATAGTAAGATTTTATTAAATTTTAAAAAAAAAAAATGTTAGTTTTTTATTATACTTTACTTTTGTTTTCTGAATTTTATATAAGATACAATACACAGACAAAGAATTACAATATAAAGAACCATTAAAATTATGATAAAGATATCAAATGCCCCTATACTAGCTAAAAGAATTACAGCTCTAATACTTAATATTATGCTAATGGAGCTAAATATGGTACATAATATAGTTGGTGTCTTGTATTTTCTCAATGCAATTTGAAGTATTCCTAAAACTGTGTATATTATTACTGCAATTATAGTTGCAAAGATAGTAAAAAGTACGGCAAAAATTACTATTATTAGCATTTCAAAAATACTTACTAGCTCACTTGGATCAAGCAACAAAAAAGAATAGACCATTGCTCCACCTAAATCGAAGATAAAGAAGAAAACACGCAATAATGCCACGCAAATGCATAAACATCCAGCTATAATCCGTAACGTTTTATTAATATTCATATTATTATCGCCCACTTTTTTTATTGAATTTATAAAATGATATTTATATTTATGAGAGATTAAATAAAATTATTCTAGATTTTTGTGGTTAAAGTTTTTGAAAGAAAGTGGAAATAAATGAAAATTGAACATGTAGCAGTAGGATACAATTCAGAAGAAGAAGCAGATAAATTTTTTATTAACTTATTAGGTTTGAAAAAAGTCCGATCAAAGTCTGTACCCCCAGATTTAATGGAAAAGTTTTTTGGTATAAAGAGAGAGCAGGAATTTGTAGTTTACGGAAAAGATGACACAAATTTTGAAGTTTTTTTAACTTCTGATAAAAGTAAGTCTAAAGATGTGTTTACGCATTCTTGCTTAGTAATAGAAAATCGTGATGGATTTGTAGATAAAGCATCATCATTGGGTTTTGATATAGTAAAGGTCCCAAGGAAAGATGGAGATGGTTACTACCTTTTCATTAAAGATTCCTTTCAGAATCTCTATGAAATAAAGGAAAAAATGTAAATAATTAATCAGAGCTATTTAAAATCCCGGAGCTTTTAATAATTTCCAGGTGGTCAAAAGCTAATTTTAGAGATCCAATCTTTGATAAAGGAACCATTTCTAAAGCTGCAGCGTCATCTTTTGCTTTTGGTTTTTCATTATCTGTTTTTGGTTCACATAGATAAGCAATCGAAACGGTGTGACCTCTAGGATCTCTCTTTGGATGGGAGAAAACACCAATAAGTTTTATGATTTTCACCTTAATATTAGTTTCTTCATATGCTTCCCTAATACAAGCGTCTTCTACTTTCTCTTCTAAATCTACAAAACCTCCGGGAAGAGCTAACATATTTTGGAAAGGAGGGTTTTTGCGACGGATTAAAACGATATCATTTTCATTATTAGCTAGAATAACAGCGTCTACCGTTAATAAAGGTGTAACTGGTTTTGGCATAATTATAGTTGTCTTATCTAAAATAGTTTTTTAATTAGGATCTTTACACTTAATCATCCCATACTTTTGATGCAAGCAAATGCTCAATTCGAGCCTTCCTTGGTCTTATGAATTCAGTATGATGTTCTTTCCTTTCTAATAATAAATTCTTCTCTAAATTAACCGAATCAACCATATAAACTTCTAAATCTCCTTCTTCCAAGTATATATGATTAAAACTAGGTGAATCATCTGCACGAACCTTATTTGAAGCAGAAGTACCACAATAAAGAAAGGTTGTGTTGAATGAATTTTTCCAATTGATAACATAAGCATGAGGTACATGGCGATGCCCCATTAATACCAAATCTATTCCAAATACTTGAGTGAATTCTATAATTTCTCCAGCATCACGAACTGTAGTGAATTTTTGACCAGACATTGGAATCGGGATTAGGTGATGGTGTAATGCAAGTACTCGATTTTCTAAATTTTTATTGAAGCATCTACCTGCCCAATCCATTTGTTCATCACCGATCATTCCTTCGCTCATATCGTCTTTAGAAGAATTAAGCCCAACGATTATTGTATCTTTATTATCAAGAAGCAATCTTGAACGTCTTGGACCAATAAATTTTTCAAAAAAGATTAATCCTGAGTGTTTAGAGTCATGATTTCCCGGTACTGCAAAAAATTCAGTAATTTCTTTGATTTGATCAAAATACGGGCCTATACCTTTAAACTGAGCAATTCTTCCCTTATGAACGCAATCTCCAGTGCATATCACTGCATCAGGCCTTTCTTCTTTTACATATTTAATTATATTTTCCATATATTGAGCTACAAATTCACTACCAAAATGTAGATCTGAGATTTGTACTATTTCAACCAATTTTTTGCACCCTCTCACGTTGAATTCATAGTTTAAATGATAATTTCAATTATTGATAAATTAAATTTAATAATAAATGTAAAATTTAAAATGTTTTTGATAAAAAGATCAGAATTAAAAGTGCAATCTTTAAAATTATAAACTAACAGTAATTCAAAAAAAAAATTTAGTTATAACCCTCTAAACTGAGAGTTTGAACCGAAAAATTGAGTTTTTGCTGTATTTTACGCTTTTTAGCTAATGCTAAAAGAGTTTTTTCATTATTGCAATCAAAACAAATACCCCTAACATTAATGTAGCGTATTTCTCCACATTGTGGACAACAAAACTCTTTAAATATAGGTTTCATTATAATTTTTTTCCTCTAAATTTGTAATTTTAATATTTCTATTTAATTTGAGTTAATTTAGTTATCTTATCAATATCATATTTAATACATTCAAGAAGATAATTTATTTATTCACCGAGAGGTCTTTTAGCAACCTCTTTCTTTAATTTTTACATCAATTCTTTTGAAATTTGTAAGATAAAAAAAATTAATTAAACATATTTTATATATAGTTTCTTTATTCATCTTATTTAAATAAAAAAATTTTTGATTTTTAAGCTCTCTCATCATATTATATAAAGTCTATATAGACTATATAGAAAAGTAATTTGTTCAAAAAGTGGGTATAAAATAAGGTTGATAGATATCTTTTTTGACTTAAGAAGAATTAAATTTCTTTCCATTATTCAATTAGTTCTTTTAAATGTCGTACAAGCTATTTACCCTATCAATATACATAATAATTTTTAATTTTCAAGAATTAATTTATAAAAATTTATTTATTTTTAACTTAAATGTATTAAAGAAATCTCTTTTAAGTTTATAGTTTATTATGACTAATCTTTAGTATTAAAAAATGATTTAAAAATTAAGTTAAATTTCTTAAAGGCTTTAAAAAAAAATGAAATCGGAAGAGAAATCATTTAAAAATAAACTAGCTTTAGTTAGAGGTCCTATTGGACAATTTTTTGCTTTATCAATTGGTATAACTTGGGTATTTTGGATTCCAACGATACTTATTGCTTTAATTGGGGATTATTTTTTACCAGGAGTGTATACTATCTTGGATATTGCTAATTTTGGATTTAAAGACGGATTTCATATTACATTTTTTATTATAAATCAAATTGGAGTATATGGCCCTTTAATAGCAGCAGTTATAGTTTTACTAAGAACTCAAGGAAAAAGTGAAGTAAAAGCCCTTTTTAAAAAAATTAAAGTATGGCGTGTAAATCCAAAATGGATTTTAACTATCATTTTAGTTCCATTTATTTTATCACTAGTGCCTCTTGCTGCAAACATTATTTATGGAGCAGATCCATCGGGAGCTTTTAATCCAGGAATGTCAGGCATCATCATATTCCTAACTTTTGTAAATAATATTTTTACGAGCGGACTTGAAGAACCTGGATGGAGAGGTTATGCATTCCAAGAACTTAGAAAAAAAGATGAAGCATATAGAGTTAGTCTTATCATTGGGTTTTTTTGGGCAATATGGCATTATCCATATGTGATTTATTTGAATTATGTGGGTGGAATATTTTTAACAATAATCACTTTGATTGGATTTACTGTGACGATTATTGGAGGAAGTGTAATATTTAGTTGGATTTATGCTAACACTGAAAGCTTGTTGATATTAATCCTTTTTCATGCTTTTCAAAATGTATTTCCAGTTTTAGTCATGGGCCAGATTACAGATATGGCTGGTGGAATTTTCACAGGACTTTTTACTTGGCTAATTGTATTCATATTACTAAAATATTACGGAAAAGTTACCTTAACGGGACTAACTGAAGCTGAAATTATTGCTAAACAGAAGAAAAGGAAAAAAAATTAAAACTTTCAGAAATAATAGTAAATTCATTTAAATTATATTAATTATTTTTCTATCTTTCTTGGAAATAATTATCTTTTATAAATTGCAACACATCTGCTGAATTTACTCCTTTTTTAGTTATAGATCCTTGTCCAAAGTCGGAGTTACCGCCTCCTTTTCCCCCATAATGGTTAACTACTTTTGATACAATATTACCAATATTAATATCTGCATCTATTGATAATTTGCTTCCTGACATACCCATCAGCATTATACCTGTTTCATTTTGATTTGTTATAAACGTAATCATATTAGGTTCTGTCTTTAATAGTATCTGACTTAAATTTTTTACATCATTTTGAGTTAAACCTTCAGTAGATTTAAAAATTAGTTTGGTATTATGATAAATCCAAGCATTTTCTATTTCTTCTTCAATTGCGTTATCACTAAATAATTGCATGATTTTAGATAATTTTTCTTTTGCTTCTTTCCATTCATCATAAAGTTTTCGAATTTTATTAGGAACATCATCTTTTTTAGTGCCTAAGAATTGAGAAATTTCTGATAGAACGTCCCCTTCAAATGTTTCAGAAGAATTTAATTTTAAATCCGTTTTATTCACTTTACCCGATTTTAGTGCTTTATTTATATTCTTCCATTTTTCAAATAATTCTTTTACACGTGCTACTAGATAGATGCGTTCAACTTTTAAAATATCCTTTAATTCGTTAAGGATTCTTTTATGTTTTTCTTTTAGTTTATCTGTAGCAATACCTGCGGTAAATGTAAGTCTTACAATTCCATCTTGAATTTTTTGTGACTTAGTAATGTGGATGTAACCTGTTTCTGAAGTATTATTTAAATGTGTACCCCCACAGGCTTCTACATCTACTCCAGGTACTTCAACAATTCTTAGATTTTTCCCAGGCACGGCTCCTCCTTGATAAATAGTCATACCATATTTTTTTTCTGCTTCAGCACGTGGGATAAAACTTAGTTTAAGACTTATTCCTTTTTCAACTATCTGGTTTGCAATTTTTTCAATTTTAAGAATATCTTCTCTTTGAATTTGTTCATAATGAGTTATATCTAAATGTGAGTTTTTTAAAGTCTTTTTAGCTCCTGCTTGATTCACATGGCTTCCTAATACTTTTCGTGCCGCAGCATTTACAATATGAGTAGCAGTGTGATGTTGGGAAAGTTGGATGCGCCAATCTTTATCTAATTCTACTTTAACAGTATCACCTTCTTTGAATTTTGGTTTTTGATCTAAAATGTGAATTGTATAATTCCCTTGTTTAAAAACATCAGAGAATTTTTGTCCATTTATAGTCCCTATGTCATGAAGTTGTCCACCTGACGTAGGATATGCAACTGTTTTATCCAAGATGACCATTTTATCAATTATTTTTAAAACGTTTGCTACGTTAGAAGTTTTAGTATAATCATAATAGTAAAGAGATTTTGTTTCAGGGATTCCATCTAAATCTAATTCCACTTCTTTTATTGTGGCATGAATTTGTTCAGATTGCTCATGTCTTTCAACTACCAATTTATAAAAATCTTCGGGAATGTGAATCTTTATTCCATATTTTTTGGCTGTTGCTTTTACCATATCAGGACTTATACCATTAGAATCATATAACTCTATGAGGGTTTTAGTAGAAATTTGCCCCTTTTTTAATATTTTTTCTAAAATTTTTCCTGCTTTTTTCTTTGTAGCATAAAATTTCTCCTTTTCAACATCTAATATTTCTTGAATCTCATCTAAATGTTTAGAAACTTCTGGAAATATATTTTTTAATTCTTGTGCATGCCAAGTGCATACATCACCTATATTAATATCCCAATTGAATTTATCTATAAAACTGATAGCTCGTCTAAAAATTACCCTTAAATTATATCCTCCACCAACATTTGAAGGAAGTTTTCCATCATTAATAGCAAAAAGTAAGCTACGCGCATGTTCAGCAATTGAATAAAGTGCTGTCATAGGTAGAATTTTGTTTTTTAATTCCTTTGTTTCGATCTTTAATTCTTTTGAAACACGATTCCAAGCTTCATCCATATTATCTACTTCATCCACATTTAAATAAGCAGAATACTGTGAAAAGAGATTATAGAGATCTAAATCTAATTCAATATGAGTAATTTCTCTTAATTTTGATAAAACTAAAGGAAAAATAGCCTCATATATATTTGGTTTACCTTGTGAAAACCAAGCTACACGTTCTTGACCAAGTCCCATATCAAGAACTTTTAGCTTTAGGTCTTTTGGACCTTCAGGAGTTTGTTCAAACATAGTATATACTTGATTAAATAATTCTACACCCCTACTGAAAAATTCCAAACTACAGCCAAAAGAACCACCACCCGCCCATGAATCTTCATGAATTGTTATTTCTTCTAAAGGAAGTCCTACTCCTTTATGAATAAAATCATGGATATCCATAAAGAGTTGGCCTTGATCCCATTCTTCTGGAGATACAAACGCATGTTGTCCGATCATTACAAACCCAGTGCAATGACTTCCAGTTATACCAACATTTTCAATATCATTAAATCTTAAACAAAATTGAGGTATTACTAATTTTTTAGCAGGGGGTTCTACTTCTCCAGTGATAACATAAGGTTGAAATGCTGATATAGATGCAATTGTAAATTCTGATGTCGGATTCCATCGAGCTACACATGGATACCTTTTAATGGGAGCATATCCTCGAGGTTCTAAAATTTCAACGATTTTTTCCCAAACACCAATAAAAGACAGTTTTATTTTAGAAGGATTATCAACAACAACTTGAAAGCCTCCTGTACACGCAGGATCTCCACAAACATTCCTTTCTTTAAGGATTGTCCAGAAATAGGTACCACAATTTTCACATTTTTTCCTCATATATCCTAATTCTCTAAGTTCACTTGTAGGAAAATAGGTATCAGGATTTCTTGAGGCTATTTTTTTAAATACTTGTTTTAACTCTTTATCTGTGTGAGCATCTTTAAGTTCTGACTGTTCTTTATCTGAAAGCAATTTTATCAAAATCTAATAATGTATAATATTTTAAATTATGATTAAAAAAATTATCATTCTCCTATAATTATATCATTTAATATTTTATTTCTTAACAATCTTATTATATATTTTCTTATTTAAGCTTTTAATCAAAATCAATGTTTTTTTCAGCATCAGTTTACAGATAAAGCTTTTAAACTATAGAAATAATTCTAGCCTACAAAAAATTCTAAATTAAAACAAAAAATATAGGTAGAAATTGAATGGCTCATATGTTAGTAACGGCTTTTTATCCTCCAAATAAGGGGCAAGAATTACTGAAAGTGTATATGTCAAAAAATAAACCAGCTTACCCTGATTTCTTAAAAAAGATACATCACTGGACCTTAGTTTCTTCAGAGGGTAATTATAAGACGTATGCAGTTTATGAGTTCCCAGATGATAAAATAATGGAAACCATGAAAGCAATCGCTAAAAGATATACTTTATATGCTACAGTGGAAGGTTATAGATATTTCCCTGAATTATTAATGGATGCAGAAGAAGCAATTAAATTGATGCTTTAATTTTAATATGTAATTTTTTTTATTTATTTTATACTTTAGAATCTAAGTGATACTTTTTAAAATAAAAACCATTTTTTTTATTGAATGAATTTACCCGCAATTCTGTTAATTTTGGTATTATTTGCTATCTTGATGGCATTTTTTTCTCAAGATAGGATCGATTTTTTCCCCATCGCATTAATCATTGGGGCTATTGCGGTAGTTTCAATGCTCACATTTGGTAATATTGGAGAGGCTGATATTCTTGGATTTATCAATTTTCACACTTTGATTTTTATATTTGCTATGCAAATCGTAGTTTATTTTGCCACAAGTGATCGAGTTTTAGAATATATAGCAATAAAATTAATTCATATTACGAAAGGGAACAATAGACTATTTTTTTATATGATTTGTTTGTTTACTGCCATAATAGTAGCTTTTATTGAAGATTTAACTCTTTCACTAATATTAATACCATTGATTTATAGAACATGCCGAGTTTTAGAGATACCTGCCGGCACATATATGATGGGGATGACGATTACTATAAACATTGGCGCCATACTCACACCTATCTCAAGTTTGAAAAATTTAATTATTGCTAAGGAGTTTGGGTGGAGTTTTGGTGAATATCTTGCAAATATGGGCATTTTATTTATGATCGCATTAATTTTTACCATTTTTTTAATAGATCGGCTCATATTGAAAAAAGAAGTAAAACCAACTGAAAGAAACAAGAAGATATTATTAGAAATCCTCGAACCTGAGATTGTTATACAGAATAAAAAGTATTTTTCAATGACGATTATCATAATTCTTATTATGTTTGCATTCATGTTCATAGGATTTGAACCTTCCTTGATTACAATAATAGCTGCTGCTATTCTTCTTCTTATTCACTCAAAGGAAACAAATTTCTCAAATCTTAAAAGTGAAATTTCATGGAGAATCATCATAGTATTTGCGATATTATTTATTCTTTCTAATTCTTTATCAGAATTTGGCTTTTCAGATTTAATTTCCACCAGTTTGGTAAATATATCAAATAATAACATTTACATCGCAGTGTTAATGACATTAGGTATTTCTTCTCTTCTATCCGCATTTCTAGCTGGCACTCCTGTTACCATCATCCTTCTCCCAATTTTTTCGGCACTTATAGATCAAGGTTTCTTTCCTAATCCAATTATCATTGCTTTTATAAGCGGTGTTAATATGGCTGGTAACTTTTTGCCTCAAGGTTCTGCATGTGATCTTCTTACATTGTCGTTAGCAAAAAAATATAAAGTCCCAAATTTAGATTACAGACGCTTACTAAAAAATGGTGCATTCTTCGCATCGATGCACCTTTTATTCACATTGGGATATACAATGCTTTATACTTTAATTTTAAGTTAAGAGATTTCTAGACATTGGAGTCGGGCATATCCCTTCTTAGGAAAATCGTAATCAAGCAACTCTATTTTATTTGGTATAATTTTTAATATTAATTTTCTCTTTCCTCTAACTATTTTTTGCGCTTTTTCGAATCCTTCATCCCCTTCTCTTAAAAAGGTTAAGTTTTCTTTCCCAGAAGCTGTTATTTGCATTCCTTGAATTTTACCTTCGGACATCGGTGTATATATACCTATACTAACATTTGGATTTTCCTCCAAATTTTTTACTTTCCTTCCTGGAGCGGGTCCTACATAAATACTAAAACTATCTTGTTCTGTATAAAAATCCATTGGAGTAGCACGAGGAATGTTATTACTACATGTACAAAGAACTAATACCTTCCTTTTATCTAAAAAGTCCCGGATTTCATTTTTAAGTTCTTCTAATGGCATTTTTTCTTTATTCATATTGGAGAACACATAAAATCATAAATTTAATTATAATTAAAAATGAAGCAATGTAGTAATAATTTTTGGAAAGGGAATAAATTATTCGATCTTAACTTAAAAACCAACAATATTAGTAGGGGTAAAATCAATATCTGAATCTACAGCAGCTCGTACGTAAGGAGATACGGGTCCGTTAGCTAGTACCATTATTTTTATTTTAGATCCCATATCAGGTTTATTTTGAACACCGAATTTTAATTGAGCTTCTTCAGGAATCTCATTTGAAATAGTAGAGACAACCTTATCAACTTTGGATAATGTTAGATTATGATCGCCGGTGACTGATACTAAGCATCTATTTACTTGATTTGGATCAGGTTTTAAGAGAGGATTGTTTAAAGCTAATCTAGCTTTTTCAATAAGATCTGACTCATCTCCTAAACACTCCGCTATGCCAACTAATCCTGAAGGATATTTCCCGGTTGGATTTTCAAGAAGTGTCTTCTTCACATCTGCAAAATCAATATTAACTAAACCACAATTATTAATTAAGTTTACAACTTCACCGATATTTCTTATTAGGATCTCATCCATAATCTTAAAGCCCGTTATCATAGGTATTTTTCCTACAATTTCTAGTAAGTTATCATTTGGAATTGGAATCAGGAAATCAGAATATCTAGCAAGATTTTTAAGTCCTAAAGTTGCTCTTGCGGATCTTTGTTTACCTTCAGAAGTGAAAGGGAGTGAACAAAAGGTAACAACAATAGCATTATTTTTTTTGGCTTCTTCTGCGATAATTGGAGCTGCCCCAGTTCCTGTACCACCACCTAAACCACATGTTAAAAAGATTATATCTGCATTTAGGGCTCGATTTATCCGATCCCGGTCTTCTTTAGCAGCTTCAGCACCAACATTTGGGTCATTCCCAGAACCTAACCCATTACATCTCTCTTTTCCAATTAATAATTTATTTTTTGAGCTTGAGTAATATAGGTCATGTGCATCAGTGTTAATATTGATAGTCTCAGCATGATTAATACCCATATCTTCTAAACGAGAGACTGTATTATTTCCCGCTCCACCAACTCCAACTACATATGTTTTGATTTTTAAAACTTTTAATAAATCGGCTAAAAATTTGTCATCATCACAACCAGGATTAGCATTAGGATTTTGATTGTTTTTTGCTATTTCATTAAATCTTTCCCTTACTGAAGATCTTTTTTTTGCTAAATCAACTAAATCAAATATATCGTCACTCATTTGACATAATCACAAAAATGAGATATATGTATTATAATACGAGAACGATATCAGTATAATATATGAAAGTAATATGAAGATGTTACGACAGAACCATCAACGCTCAAATGTTTAAATATGAGTTCTATATCCATAGGCAAATTACTTCTAATTAAATTTTTTTTTTCGTTTGAAAAAGAAGAAAAAACGTAATAGAGAATAAATTTATAAAGTTAAATTTTCATATTTATCATGCTTGGGGGTATAAAACTTGGAAATTGATAATACTAAAAAAAGCAACAATAAATCAGAAAATCTTTCAGAGCATTCCAACTTAATCCATGTAAGAGCGATAATCAGCTGTTCAAATTGTAATTATAAAAGGAAGTTTAGAAATCAATTTCCTCGAAACCAAATGGAACTATTAGTCACTTGTATTAAAATTTTCGATTGGTTAACGTGCAATAAGTGTGGAGACCTTTTAAAATTAGATTTAGAGTTTAATGTATAAATGTAATTTTTGATTTATTGTTAATTAAACGTCAATATTTATTTGTCCATAGGTACCTCCTCCTCCAGGAGTGTACTCAATCTCATCATTTCTAATACCATTTATGACGAAAGCTATATTCTTGTCAAAATTCTCAATCTTAGTAATAGACATATCTATTAATATATCAAATTCAGTCCCAAGTTCCTTAGTTATTTTAATATAATGATTTAAAACTGTTTTACTAGTCGTGCTTTTAATATTATTTACAGCTCGAATAATATCAATTAAGGGTACAACATTGAAGTATGGAGGTCTATGATCTGGATGTTTAGGTTCCATAAATGTAGAAATTTTTTCAATTCTTTCACTTACTCCTAATTTAACCTTGAAATTTTTATGCAATTCATCTTTACATGCTGGACAGTTTATTTTATTTTTAGAAACATTCTCTAAATAATCTAACCTTGAAGAAGTAGGATCATCGGAATAATATATAACAAAATTATCAGTAATAGAATATTGGTTAAATATTGTGTTTACTTGCTTTTTTGACTTTTTAAATAAAATCCTTCTCCTACATTTATTGCAAAACATATTATAATATTTTCCGAGCTTTGGATTTAAACCTACATTCATAATCGTTTTTCTTCCATTTTTCCTTTGTAAGGCTTGATAGATTTCATCAAAAGAGGGGTTATCAAGATCGAATCTATTGAACTCCCTGCCTAAAGAACGAGGATCTTGTGAATGGGCATCACTATTGCTTAGAAAAGTAACATCTTTTAAACATTCCAATCTATCTGCAAGGGCAGTATTAGCAGAAAGCCCTAGCTCAATGAAATTAATTTTCTTGGCAGCATCACCATAACAGTTCTCAAGCGTCTCGAACTTGTTTTGCCGAAATATAGCTTTGAAAGGTGTAAACGCATGAGCCGGTCCAATTAAAGCACATTCATCTGAAACGATATCAGTTAATTCTGCAGGGTTTAAGTTAACTCTTGGGCGTCCACCCCATTCATTTAAAATATTTTTTGAATAAGGCTTAAGTTTGTTTTGAATAGTTCTAACCATGTCGAAATCTTCAAAAAAGACAACTTCATGCACACTTTCTTGATCCTCTATTTCTGTTTGGAGGATAAAATATATATCTTTATAACAATATGCTCCATCTTTGTCTTTAACTAATTTTTCTTCCAAATATTTTAACCACTGCGGTTGTAATACGTCTCCAGTCCCTAAAATGTTTAGACCTTTCTTTTTGCATGTATTGATCATTGTATCAAGATTCAATGATTTTGATACTCCTATTGAATGGGGAGAATGTATATGTAAATCTGCGTTATAAATATCCATTTTTTTATAAAGTTTTAATCTAATAAATATCTTAAGTTAATTTAAATTAAGAGCATTTTATTTATCATTAAATAATAATCATTTTATCATTAATAGGATCATTTAATAAAATCCTGAAATATTCTAATTCATTCTTGAAATTAACTTTCTCCATTTTTCCTTCAACTAATACTGTTTCACCCTTTTGGGCTTGCTCACAAAACCTTCCTCGGAATGAATTTATTTCACTTAACTGACTTATTTTAAATTTATATTGTTTAAAGTCGATTTTGAGAATTTTTTTAGGTTTTATTTTATATGAACAAGGTGTAAAAATTGAATCTTTTGATTCTAAAATTTCTGCTTTGAGGCCAATTCTCCCTAAATTTTGATACTGATAATCATAAAAATTTCCTTTCCAATCTTTTGGACTTTTAATATATCTAATAAAAAAATCACGACCCAAAAATTTGCCTTGATGTTGCTTCCTTTGTTCACTTTTCAAAAAATCTTTAAAAGAAACGTCAGACCCACCAACTCTCCAACTATAGTGAGATTTATATTCATCCATAGTATACTTCCGGAAATTACTTGACTTTAAGAAGATCTCCTTCAATTTCTCTTGAAATTTCAAACTAGTTTCTGTACCATATATTATTATATCAATATCAGAATCTTCAGTATTTAAGTTAACCATTATTGATCCAGTAATTCCAATAGATTTTTCAGAAATTTTTCCTTCAGTAATAAATAAATCACATAAATCTTTAGAATTTCTTTCACTATTGGATAATTTGTTCTTTTTTGATATATCTTTAAAGCAATTTCTGGGAGTATATACTTTTTGAATTTCATCATTTTTAACTCCTTGAACCTCTAGATCTAGTTCTTTAGAAAAAATGATGTAATTAGGATATTTTTTTCTCAAAAGGTTATATCGTTCGCCTAATCCGTAAATTTTTTTGAAATTAATTCCATTTCTTTCTCTTTCTCCGTTGGGATGAGGAAAAAACCGTAAAAAGCATATAATATAATCATTTGGATGGAGAAGCCCTTTTACATCAAAAATCAAATTATTTTCTTTTGTTTCTAAATAATCTCCTTCAATTGCTCCAGTAATCCTCATTAATTTCACAATACGATTAGTTAATATTTTGAGGGCGTTTTGGATCTGATAGTTGAGGGAGTTTTTGATTTGATTGATGGAGTTTTAGATTTAATCCTTCTAATTTCTCTTTCAAATTCTCTTTTTTCTTTTTGAAATCTTTGTTTATCTTTTTCTAATTTTTCTCTTTCACGTTTAATAAGACCTTTTTCCCTTTCTAAGTTTAATTTTTCTTTTTCTAATTGTCTATATTCATTATTTAATCTATTGTACTTTTCTTCTAAATTCGGAATTTTATGATTTAAAGAGTGATATTTATTTTCCAATGCAGGGATTTTTTTCTCTAATTCTTTTAATCTTGCTTCGTGTTGGCGTCTCTTTTTCTCCAAATCTTTTGCATCACTCTCTAGTTTATCTCTATACTTTTTTAGATCTGCTCTTTTCTTATCAAGTTCACGAGTTTTTAAATCTAAATCTTGCTTTTTGTAGCGAGTTTTTTCTCGTTCTTCTTTAAGTTTTTGTTTTTCATCAGAAAACCTATTTTTCTCGTCATTAATCTCTCTCTTTAAGTTATTAATTTCCTTATTTAGATTATCCCTTTCATTAGTTGAATTTTTAATTTCATTTCTTAAATCCATTAATTTATTTTCTAAATCATTAATAGTCCTTTCTAAAGCACTTTCTCTTCTTTCCATACCTGGAATTTTTGTTTTAATTTCTTTTATTCGCTTTTCTGTTCTTTCTTTTTCCCAAAGTAAATTTTTTTTTTGATTAGCTATATCTTCTCTTAAATTGTCTAATTTTTCTTGAAATCTTAGTAATTCAGCATTCTTTTGATCTAATTCTTCATTCTTACTTCTAATATTTTCCCGAAATTGTTGCTTTCTAGCAATTAATTCATTTTTTTGTTGTTCAATTTGATTTTTCATTCTCTCTAACTCATCTTTTAAGGAATTTCGTTGTTCAAGAAGAGATTTAATTTTAAGTTCCTTTTCTTTTCTTTTCTTTTCAAGATCCTCAATACTATCTTTATATGTTTGAATTTGATTAATAACCTTCTCCCATTCACTTTTTTCTTTATCTAATTTAATTCTTTCTTTTTTTATTTTTTTTAATAATTTTTTGTCTTGAATAACATCTGATCCTTTATCTGGAGTTTTTTCTCGAATTTGATACTTGGGAATAGGTTTCTCATCCATAATTTTTTAAACTCATACTAATTCTATTAATAAGTTCATATGATTATTGACTCTAAAGTGTTTGTATGATAAAATTGAAAATAATTAAATTTTATTCTTTGTTAATTCTATTTATATAGCTTAGTTTCTATTATTTTCTTATAATACTATGAAAGACTTATTAAAATAATATTTTTCAAAAATATATTTATTATATTGAGGTTAAAATCATGGGTTTTGATGAGGAATTCGATGAGGAATTTGATGATGAGTTTGATGAGCAAGAATTTGATGAAGATCTAGAAGATTTAGACGAGGAACTTGATGAAGATTATGAAGAAAAGGATGAAGAAGTAAAAAAAGAACCTTCGATAAAATTTCCTGAAGATGAAGTTGATTCAAAAACACCTTCCACTAAGGTAGTTACTGCAGGGAAGAAAATTTCGGTTTTTTTTATGTCCACAATTGGCCCTGGAGAGAAAAAACAAAAATTAACTGTAAACGATGGAAATCTTGTAGGAGATATAAAAGAAACCGTAGCGAATCTATTTGGTTTAGATCCTGCTGATTTTTATTTATCCTCTGGTGGTGTTACTATGGAAGAAACAAATACATTAAATCATTATAATCTCTCTGATGGAGATGACATCCTTTTAATTCCAGCAAGTATTGCTGGTTAATTCTGCTATTTTATAATTTTTTTTCCTTCCTTGAAGGGATTAAAGCAATTTCATCATCATCATCAATATTATATTCTTTAATTAATGAGTATTCTTTTAACAATATTCCTCCACTAGATAGAAGAAAATCTTCCAGATTATAATCAAACAAGACAGCAATCTTATCTTTAATTATACTGATTAAATCATTTGTGTCGACAATAATTATTTTCGTTTTCTCACCAGGTTCAAGTAAGGATCTTACATAAATACGAACCTGGTCCTCCATGTCAGTAGTATTCATAGGTGGTACGTGATCTATTTCTCCATAAGTTTTTTCTCTGTTCTTTAACATATTTTCGATTAAATCCTTTCTCTCAGTTTGATTGTAATATAACATTTCCCTGATGAATAATATCTTATCCATTTTTGGCAGATCTAAAAGTTTTATCTTATCTAATTCTTCCTTACTAAAGATAGAAAAAATAAATTTATCCATTATAGGTGTATCCTTATAAGAGTTATCCGATCCAACATAACTTTCTATTGAAGGCATAGCATCAAAATAATCTTCAATCATATCGATAGAATCGATTTGAATCGTTTTTGGTTTAGTAAAAGATTTTTTTTCTTTTAGTCTCTTATCTTGACTACTTTTGGATTGTATAACTGTATAAATGGTGCTAGTTGATAAAACTGCAACACTACTAATAGTGAGAAAAAGAAACATGGGCGTATTTAGTATATGAAATAAGAAAAAAAATACATATAACACAATAAAAACAGCGTAAAGAGCAATAACAGTTAAAATTCTATAATTTTTTTTCATGGTTTTGTGATTAAATTGTTTTCTGAATTTAACATATATAATTTAAAATTTAAAGGGGATTGGAATAAATTTGGAGTTTTTCATTTCATGTTCCTTCTATTAATTTTCTCGTCCTAGAATATTTCTCTAAATCTAATTTAAAGATATTTCTATTTTTTTCTTTCTCAATTATTATTATTTCCAGTTCAATTAGAATATCTAAATATTTTTTAATAGTACTATGATTCTTATTTAATTCAGTCGCTATTTCTGTAATTTTAAATGCTTTATTTCCGGTCTTCATGAAGTTAATTATTTTTTGAACAATTTCCTTATTCAAATAATAGTAAAATGCATCAAGGTTTGGATTAGAGTCAAATTTGAAGAATAATTTATGATTATTTATTTGTTTTGATCTAATAAATTTGAATTTTTCTAAACACGACAAATGCCATAATGCTTGATTACTGCCAATATTTAGGACTCTCATGATTTCATTTATATTAGATGGATTCTTTTTGATATGATTAAAGATCTCATTTCTTATAGGATGTTCAATTATATTATTCTTCATTAATCGAGTCCCTGGTAAAATTACACGTCTTTTAATTAAATCCTTTAGAATTAACTCTATTCTGTTCTCATTTATATTAGGATTATACCTCACTCTATTATTTATATATGAAATAATCTCTCTTATTGAGAAGAAGGTTTTTTTTGTCAAATATTCTTCTACTAAATCAAGAACAACAGATTCTGCTTTATCCAGAGAACTCATAAGCCCGTATTAAAATATTGTTGAAATTGTTTGTCCTTATATTTGCATATTCTCTCTAAAACAATATTTCATGTTTTATATATATTGATAGGCATTCATACAATATATAATATAATTTCTTCAAAATCTTAATTTTCTCAATTTAAATTTAAATTAGATCTTGAAAAACTTCAAAATCATTCCATAGGGTTTTATAATAACTTTTTAATGCCATTTTATTAAGTTTAACAAAATTTAAAACCTAACATAAAAAAAAATTGGAAGTGATATGAATGAGTTTTGATGAATTTGATGAAAATTTGGGTGGAGAGGAACCTGTAAAATCTAAAACTCCCGCCTCTAAAACCCCTACAGGGGGAAAGAAGTTAACTTTGTACTTCATGTCTACTATTGGTCCTGGTGAAAAGAAAGAAAAATTAACGGTGAATGACAGTAACCTTGTAAGAGATATAAAACAAACATTAGGAAATTTATATGGGCTTGATCCTAATGATTTTCACTTATCTTCTGGTGGAGTTACATTAGATGAAAATAGCCCATTAAGAGACTATGATGTAAATGATGGCGATGATATTTTATTAATCCCAGCAAGCACAGCTGGATAAACTTATTAAACCTTCTTCATAAATTATAATATAAGGGCTTCAAGCCCTTCAATTTTTTTTATTATTTTTAATAAATATTAATGGTGATAAGATTGGATAAGGATTCAGATTTTTTCGCAAAAGATTTATCAACGGAAGAGAGAGAACTGTATGACCGCCAGTTTCGTCTCGAAGGATGGTCTCAAAAATTAGTGAAGAACTCAAGAGTATTAATAGTTGGCGTTGGAGGTTTAGGTTGTGAAACAGCAAAAAATTTGGCAATGCTAGGTGTTGGTCAATTAGATTTAATTGATTTAGATATCATTGAACATTCAAATTTAAATCGACAAGTTCTTTTTACTGGCGCGAAGATAGGTGAACCTAAGGCAGTTGTTGCCGCAAGGAAATTAAAAGAGATTAATCCGAATATAATAGTTAATGGATATCATACTTCATTAGAACGGTTGAATCCAGCACTTTATCTTGCTGCTGATGTTATTGTTGGAGGTCTTGATTCGATGAATGCACGTTTAAATTTGAATGCCCAATGTATTAGATTCAAAAAGCCATTAGTAGATGGAGGAGTATCTGGTTATCATGGGCATGTATACACAATATTTCCTTATAAAAATGCCTGTTATGAATGTAATCCATTACCTGTAGGAGAGAGTGATGAGATGGCTGCTTGTACAGTGGTTGGAGTTCCAAGAAAAAGGATTCACTGCGTTTTTAAAGGAGATATGGCATTTAAAGAGAAATTTGATAGAGATCCGAATCCAAAAGATATTAATGACATTAAATTTATTCAAAAGGTTGCAAATGAATTAGTCAACAAACACAATTTCTTACCTGAATATACTAAGGATGATATTGTAAAAATCATTGATAGACATGATCCGGGGATAATAACTATAAACGCTGTCATTTCTGCGTTACAATCACATGAAGTAATAAAAATTCTTCACTCTAAGAAAGGTCATAAGGGATTAGGAGAGCCTCTTAAAACTTATATAATATTTAATGCAATAACAATGAAATTTTATCATATTGAAAAATCAAGAAACCCAGAATGTTCTCAATGCGGTAAAAAAGTTCGCCGAGTATCGATAAAATTGAGAGCACAATCGCCTTGTATAAATATTATTAAAATTTTGACTAAAAATGGATTTAAGTTGGATCCAGAATCAGAACCAATTCTGACCTTATTAGATTTTAACGATGTTAAGATTGTTGATTTAGAAAAGAATCCTATTGAAAATGGATTAAGAAATTACGAACTTATGACAGCTACAGGATTTGAAGGTGAAGAAATTTTTGTAACTTTAAAATTAAAAAAAATTTCGAACCAAAAAAGGTTTTAAATTAAAATTATCAGAAAAAACAAATATTTAAAGATAAATTTTTAATATTAAATTAAGCAAAATAAAAAGGGTTGAGAAAATGAGTATAAGAAGTAGTCGGATTTCCCGAGATTTTGGGGGATTAAAAAAAATGCTTAAAGAAGGTAGTATTGCACAATTAAAACCATTTAATCCTAAAAGAAAGAGTATTGATCATTTAGCAATCTCTATTAAAGGACCTAAAGGTACTGCATATGCAGGTGGCCTTTTTAGATTAGAAATGAGATTTCCTGCTCAATATCCAAAACAACCTCCTTTTGTGAGAATGCATACTCCAATTTGGCATCCAAATTTTTGGCCAAAACCTTCTGAATATAAAGGACAAAGAAATATTTGCTTAGCTTTAGTAGATCCGACCTTGGTGGGGAAAAAAGGTGGATGGAGTCCCTCAAAAACTGCTGTCACAGTTGTTCAAGCTATAATTGCTATGTTAAACACACGTGGTAAATATGTTAATCCCACAGATGTTTTTAATAAAAAAGCAGCAATAGAAATGATGAAAAACCAAAAATTTTTCGAGAAAAAGGTAAAGAATCTTGTTAAAAAATATGCAAATAAAAAGTGGTGATTTTTCTTATGGAAGATAAAGAAATAGCTAGCAATTCGATCAAGGATGTAATTAAGCGGAAAATAAAAGAAAAAATAAAACAAGAACTAATAGATGAAATATGTGAAGAACTTCAGTTGGAAGAAGATGAATTAACTGAAGAAATTTCATCAATGCTTACACAAAAATCTTCTGCGAAACCAATAATTAAACTCACAAAAATACCTACAACCAACATGTTAGAAAGTACTAAAATTGAAACTCAAATAGAAGAGGAAACACAGAAGGAGATCTATATTTCAGTAAAGGCAATTCTAAAAATAGCAAGTCATGCACTTAAATATGCCAATTCGAAAATTCCGAGAGAAAAATGGGTAGAAGTCATAGGACTCCTTGCAGGAAAATTAGATGGGAATGATATAATCCATATTGAAGATTCATATCCAATGGGGCATGGTACGGCAGTTTATGCAGAAATTAAAGATTATAAAAATTATGTGAGAGCTTTTAAAGATATAAAAAGGCAGAAATTGTTCATTTGTGGATGGTATCATTCACATCCATCATATGGTTGTTTCATGTCTAATGAGGATATGGGAACTCAAGCAAGATATCAAAAACTTTGGGATAAAGCTGTTGCTCTTGTCATTGATCCTTATCAAATTGATGGTAAATCTACTGGATTTGAGATATATAAGGCAGATTTTAAATCTAAAACCTGGTATCCATTGGTGTATGGAATTAAAGGATCTTTAGATATAAAAATGCTCCCGGAAATTCTAAAGTTTATGAATCCAATTATTGAAGGGAAAGCTATATATCTTGAATATGATGAATAGTAAATTTTAATAACCTGGGTGATTAATAATGAAGGCTAAAATTAAATCTGTGGTAATAACAATCATAATATTTTTAGTAATTGGTATTATCCATGGAGCTATTTTAAATTCATTTAATGTATTTGTTAGTTGGTTATTAATTGGAATCTGGTTAATTTTTTCTTTTAAAGTTGTAAAAAATATAAAGCAATATCGTGAATTTAATTCTCCTCATAATACTGCTTTTTTTACAATAGGACCCGTTTTTATGGGAATCTTTTATTCAATTTGGGGTAATTTTACAGGTTTATTAGGTGAAAATCTTCTAGAAGGATCTAGTCTATATTTAAGTTGGTGGAGTATTTTATTCGGATTCCCCTATGTATTATATGGTTCAATATCGTTATATCGTTGTTTTAAAAAATATAATGTAATCTATTTTGGGACAAAGTCAATAAAAGCACGTACTTTTGGATATTTTTTCAGTATTTCAATTATTCTCTTTGTTGTTATTTATTGGATTAGTTTTTATTCATATGTCGATTTCTATGGATCGTTATTAACTCCCCTCCACTTTCAAATAGATCTCAATCTTTTTATATTTCTTATTTGTACAATAATAATATTGATTGTACTTGGTTTTTTTGGATCAAGAACACAATTACCTCAATTAACAAGAGATTATATAACACAACGTACCCAACGTTTAAATCAATTAGGATCATCTCCTAGAAACCAAAGACAAACTTTTCGTACTACAACGAGAACTTCCCCAAGACCATCAACGAGAACAGTGACTCGTACTTCAAGAACTTTATCTCAATCATCAAGATCAACCCCTAATGGACGTGTTCAATCTCGAAGTTCTAGAGTTACAACAAGTACGCATTCAAAAACTCGGAGTGCAACTGGAAAACCAATAAGAAATTTCAAACTGTATAGACCAAGGGCAGCAAATTTATCAATAGAGGATTTTAAATGCATATTTTGTTTTAAATTACCAGAATATCCTAAAGATAATGGCAGAGGAATAATTTTATGCCCAAATTGTAGATACCCCGCTCATGCAGATGAGTTTAAAGATTGGCTGAGAACTTCTGGTCTCTGCTCTCGATGTAATGCACCTATACCCTTAAATTTTAGAAGAAATCCTAAAATTATCAGTGTAAAAAACTATATGGTAATTTGTAAAGACTTTCTAAAGAAAAGACAATAATCATTTTTACAAAAAAGGCTAAGTTCTGATCTCCAACTTTTTTTTTAATTCACCGATAGTTGTTTTCAATTCAGCATATACATTGTGAGGATGAATTGATTCAAAGCTTTCAATCTTAAATTTTATTTTAAAATTATCTTCTAGATTTGGGAAATCTCTTAGGATAAAATTTTTTGCCATTTGTCTAATAACATCTTCAGAGAAGAGAGGTTTTAAATGCGCACTCCTTACCAATTCTGCTTCTTCCGGTCTTTTTAAAACAGATTGGATCTTACCACTCATAGATTCCTCTATTATGCCTATTATATCTAAAACGTCTATCTTATGGTTATCTAAATCCTTTATTTGGACAATAATCGTACCAATAGATCTTTGATTATGAGAAGAAAATGGTAGAATATTTAATAATTTGTTAAGATCTTCTTCTGATACATTAATATCTTTTCTTGATTTAATTACTTCTTCTGCATATTCCAGAGAAAGTTCTTTAGCACAAGGACAAACTGTCATACCAACTGCACTCCCCCCAATAAAATAATTAAAGTCAATTTTGCTAGAATTTAATCGATGAGCTTTTACATACGAACTAATGTTATATGATTTTTGGATAATTCGCTCATCGTTTTCTCTTACTTGAACAATAATCTTGCCTTCTAGTTTTACTTCAGCATTAGAAGTATATGGGTGCCGTTCCATAAGTTTTTTCACAATTCTATCTCCTACGAGTTCTATAGTTGGAGTGGGTTTAAAAATTACTTCATTAATAACTTCTTCTATAGTTTCTGATGTACGAGACATATGAATCCCGCGCTGTTCAGCAGGAAGATTGATTAATGCTGAAATTTTAGGGTAAAATGAATATCTTTTATTCTCTTGAACTATTTCAACTTTTTTTTCCAATTCTACAATACCGACTTTATCAATTGGAATATCTATTCCAGAACCAGAATCTTGTAAATCTGTTTTAAATTCGTGAATTTTAAGACACCAGTATTAAAAATTATATTTTTTTTGTTCTATTCTTTAAAAGGATTGGAATAATATAAAATATTAATTTAAATTAAATTTAGATTTTCTAAGATTTAATGCCAAATAAATCTTTATTTTGTAAGTATGCTTTACTTGGAGAGGATTTGGAATTAAAACAGAATGTAACTCTCAAAATTGATACTGTTGGTAAAATAGCAGAAATTGTTTATGAAAAAGACAATAATAGTTTAGAAATTTTACCAGATAGTAATCCTTCCATAATGATTCCAGGATTTATAAACTCTCATGTCCATATTGGAGATAGTTTTGCTAAAGAATTAGGTTTTAATAAAGATTTAGGGGAGGTGGTTGCCCCACCTTTTGGAGTTAAACATAAGTTATTAAGACTGACCCCAGAAGCCATCAAAATTAAAGGAATTCAAAATGCTGTTTTAGAGATGCTTTCAAATGGTATTACACTTTTCATTGATTTTAGAGAAGAAGGACTAGATGGGATAAAACTTCTTAAGAAAGCAATTTCTGGCAACCCAATTAATTATTTAATCTTAGGAAGATTTATGGATGAAAGTGAAATAGATTCTGTTTTCGATTTAGCAGATGGAGTTGGCTTATCTAGTTATAAGCAAATAAATTCATCTAATAGGAAATTAATTCTGTCTGCTAAACAAAAATTTAAAAAAATCATTGCTAGTCATTGTGCTGAAAGTATTCGTAGTGAAGAATTAATGAATAACGTATTTGATGATAAAATTGTTGATGTTATCATCCATGGAACTAAATTGATTAAAAAAGATTTAGAAAGAATAATTGAAAATAATTTGGGTTTTGTCTTATGTCCTCGTTGTAATGGATATTTTGGAACTGGGTTTCCCCCCATTAGTGAAATTTTAAAGTTTAAAATTCCCATATCTTTAGGGACAGATAATTTAATGGTAAATAATACTGATTTATTTGAAGAGATACGATACTTTTACCGTGTTTCAAGAATTTTATGCAGTCATAATAAGGAATTTCAATTTACCTCTAAAGATTTATTAAAAATGGTAACTTTGAATGCTGCAAAAAATTTTGATCTTGAAAAGGAATTTGGTTCAATTTCAAAGGGAAAATTTGCTGATCTTTTTTTAATTGATCTTGGTAGTCCAAATTTATTTTCTTATAAATTAAATTCTAATAATATATATGATATAATTACTCAAAGAACAAAATCAGAAAATATAAAAAAGACCTACATTAAAGGAAGGGTAGTGTTTGAAAGAAAATAATAAACCTTATGTCATTTTAAGCGCTGCAATGACTATAGATGGAAAAATCGCTACAAAGAAGGGAGATTCAGAATTATCTGATAAAGTTGATTGGAAAGAGGTTCATAAACTCCGAACTCAAGTCGATGCGATAATGGTAGGAAAGGGAACAATTTTAAAAGATAATCCAAAATTGCACATTAAGTATTATAAACATAATGGATATTATAGAATTGTTTTAGACAGTAATTTGACGATTCCCTTAGAATCCAATGTTATTACTTTTCAACAAGAGATTTATCCCACTATTATTTGTACAACTGAAAATATCCCGTTAAGTAAATTAAAAGTGTATGAAGATAAAGGTGTTAAGATTCTAAAAGTTGGAAATGGAAAACGTGTAGATCTAATAAAGCTTTTATCAATCTTAAAAGATTTCGGAATAAAGTCTGTACTACTTGAAGGCGGTGGTACAGTGAACTGGAGTTTTATAGAACAGAATTTAATTGACGAAATAAGGTTAACTATAGCACCTTGGATTGTAGGTGGAAAGGATGCAATTAGTTTAGTAGAAGGATTTGGATTTGAAAATATCAGAAGTGCACCTAGATTTGACCTATTTGATGTAAAAATTAGAACTTATTACATTACTTTAAGTTACAAAAGGAAAAAGTGATGAATGAATACAAGATCAGCCATTTAATAGACACAAATATTAAGAAATTAAGAAAAGCTGTTAAAGATATACGAATTCAGTTGCCAGAGGAAAGACGTAATGTAATTACTTACTCTAAAAACTTTACACTTTCCCTTTCGAATTATTGTATTAATCAATGCGGATATTGTTATTATAATTATAAAATTCCTAAGCAAAATAATGAAAAAAATTTAATATTGATGAGTAATGACCAAATAGAATGGTTTCTTCAAAAAGCTATTCGACTCAATTGTAAAGAAGCTCTTATTATGTCTGGAGAATGTCCCGGAAGTTTTTTAGAAGTCAAAAGAGATTTAGAAAGAAGAAATTTTTCAAATTTTATAGAGTTTGTAAAAAAAATTTGTACTCACGTACTTGATTCGAATCTTTTGCCCCATATCAATTTAGGATTTCTAACTTATGATGAGATAAAAGAATTAAAGGATTATAATGCTAGCATGGGTTTGATGCTTGAAAGTACTAGCATGAACCTTTTTAAAAAAGGAGAGGTTCATGAACATTCTCCTGGGAAAATGCCAAAAAAACGTTTACAACATATTAGGAATGCGGGAAAATTAAAAATTCCGTTCACTACAGGCTTGTTATTAGGCATTGGAGAAAATATTGAAGATATTATAAAAGATTTATATTTAATCAAGAATCTCCATAATGAATACGGACATATACAAGAAATAATAATTCAGAATTTTGTTAAAAAAGAAGGAATTCCATATAAACCTAAAAATCCTATTACAGTTCAAGAAATGCTTAGAATAATTGGAATAGCTCGAATTATATTGAAAAATGAAATGGCTATTCAAGTTCCACCCAATCTTATAATTGGTTTTGAAAAGGATTTTATCGATATGGGAGTTGATGATTTTGGAGGTATTTCTCCATTTACCATTGATTATATAAATCCTGAAAAAAAATGGCCTCAAATTGAAAAATTGGAAAAATTATGTAAACAAGAAGGATATAATCTCCAGGAGAGACTCCCCATTTACAATAAATTTATAGATAAAGAAGGATTTTGTTCAGAAAATATTAAAAAAATAATTGGTAATATAAATTTAGATGAATAGTTCTTATTTTTTTGGACATGTTGAACCAAATATTAAGGTTATTTTACAAAAAGCCCTAAGTTCAGAGGATTTAAGCTCAGAAGAAGCGTTAAGGTTATTAAAGGTAAAGGGAAGAGATTTTTTTGCTCTACAGTTTGTAGCTGATCAACTCTGCTTCGAAAAAAAAGATAATATTGTATCTTTTGTTATAAATAGAAATATTAATTTCACAAATATTTGTTATCAACAGTGTAAATTCTGCTCTTTTAGTTTACCTGCAAACCATCCTAACGCTTTCTTACTCTCTATCGATCAAGTTGGAGAAAAAGTAATTGAAGCAAAAAATCTTGGATGTACCGAAGTTTGTATTCAAGGAGGTATAAATCCTGAATTAGAGTTTGAATATTATCTAAGTATTTTAAAAACTGTTAAAAGTATTGCCCCAGATATTCATATTCATGCCTTTTCTCCCCAAGAAATATTCTTTATTTCTAAACTATATGGAAACTCAATAGAAGATACATTAACTGAATTAAAAAAAGCAGGTTTAGATTCAATTCCAGGAACAGCTGCTGAGATATTAGTCGATGATATTCGAAAAATTATTTGTCCCAATAAGGTTAAAACTTACCAATGGAAGGAGATAATAATTACAGCTCACAAATTAGGTATTCCAACAACTTCAACTATGATGTACGGACATATCGAGAAATTATCCGATAGAATTAAACATTTGGAAATTTTAAGAGAAATTCAAAATCAAACTAAGGGTTTTACTGAATTTGTCCCATTACCGTTCGTAAAAGAGAAACCTATTTTATCTAAACTTGAGAATTTCCCTTTATTTCCTACTTATGGAATGGATGATTTAAAACTGTTTAGTGTTGCTAGATTATTTTTAAATAATTATATTGATAATATTCAGTGTAGTTGGGTGAAATTAGGGCCAAAACTTGCCCAAGTTTCTTTAAATTACGGTGTTAATGACTTCTCAGGAACTTTAATGGAAGAGAATATATCAAAAAGTGCTGGTGCAGAATATGGAGAATATTTGTCTCCCAAAGAAATAATAAATATAATAAATGAAGCAGGAAAAAAACCAGCCCAGCGAGACACTATTTACAATATTTTAAAACTTTATTAAGATTTATTATATTTTTATTGATGAGGTTCTTGGGATTGTAATAAATCTAGTACATAGCGCTGAGCAATTAAATCTGAGTTAACTTTTCCTAAAACTATACCTTCTTCAACAACGGGCATTTCTGAGATTTTATACTGCTCTAATTCGCGTACGATATCTAAAATTGTAAAATTCGGATGAGCAGTAATAACATCCTTCGTCATTATTTTGTCAAGATTCGCATCCATATTACCCTCTGCTATGGCTTTAGTAATGTCCCAATCTGTTACAACGCCCACAAGTTTATCCTCTGAAAGAACAGCAATGATATCACTCACTTCATGAATAATTAAAGAGGCAGCTTCTTGAATAGTACTGTTAACATCTATTGTAGGTATTGGGATCATAATATCTTTTGCTGTACATTCTCTTTCTTTAGCAGTAAGACGTTGAAGACTTATTTCTTCAGCAGCATTACAAGGCAATAAATCTGGATGTGATGATAACAGATCAACTAGTTCGATCATATTTTTACGGATTACATTCTCCCTATATTCTTCACCCGCTTTTAAACGCTGTTTTGATAATTCTACAAAATCTTTTTTATGATCTTTTAACCATTGTTCTACCGCTTCTCGATTACCTATTATTTCTTCTGGGAATTGTAAGTGATCAGGAGTTCTTAAAATATGTTCTTGTGCTGCAAAGATCACCCCTCCTGAATTAACTAAATAATCATTTGCAATCATCACTCCCTTTTCTCGATACACAATTTGTTCCATCCGAATTCTGGCTGCTTTCCTATTTGGATCAGGGGAATAAGTATTAGCACCTTCAATAATCACTGACCATTTTCCCATTCGGTCTACAGTCATTGAAGGGTTTTCAGAGCTTCTAACACACAAATAATTAAAAATTGGAGCTGCTGGTATGAAGCAAAAAGCATTTTCTAGGAGTAAATTATCTGCATTTGTAGAAAATTTAGTTGGATGCTTATATCCTTTAGAAATTATTTGACTTTTAAAATAAAGATTAGTAACTAATTTATTTTCTTTCCATAGGTTAAATAATTCTTCAATAGGTAATCCAGATGCGTTATATAAATAACCCTCTAAATCACTAATACCTACAACTTTTGCTACAGGTAATCGTTCTTTTAATATACGAGCTGCATGTGCACCAACTGCCCCAAAACCTTGAATTAATACTTTTAGATCTTCTCTATTAGGAATTTCCAAATTAGCGAATTGATGCAGTATCCTTAACCTTGGCATAATTTCTAACAGAGTTTGTAATGCAATTACAACACCTCCAGCAGCAGCACCAAGCTCATCAATACGATTGCCTCCCATATCAGCTGGTTTAGATAGAGCATTATCTAATCCATTTTCTATAGCAATAGTCTTCATATCAGCATCATTAGTCCCTACATCCGGTCCCGGTAGATAAATATCTTTATACCTGCGAATTAATTGAGCAAAACCGCGTACAATCTCAGTATGTTCTATACCAGAGAGCCCCCTCTCTGCAACGATTCCTGCTTTTCCACCACCATAAGGAAGATTAGCAGCTGCATTTTTTAAAGTCATACCTCGTGCTAGATTATGGATATCAGAGGGAGTGATATCGGGTAGCATCCTTATACCTCCCATTGAAGGACGTCCTCCAGCGAGAGAGTCGACTATTACATATCCACCAATTTCTATTGATGAATTCTCATCCCATATACAGGCAACTAAGTGAGGACCTACTTTATCACATATAATACCTAAGTGGGATAAGAGGTGTACATCTAAATTGCTAAATTCTAAGTAACATTTTCCATTATCCTTTTTAAGTCGAGCTTTAAAAGTAGCTTTTGGGAGGTGCTCATTAAGAAATGATTCCATTTTTTTTGGTATCATTATATCAACCTATTAGAAAAACTTTAGTTTATAGGAGTATGCTATATAAGTTTAATAATTATTTAAATTTCTACTCATGAAATAAGACATATTATATTAAGTGAAATATACTCTTAGAATTTTGAATGGACTAGTTTAACATACAATTAGTATTCAAACGAAATTTATTAAATCTTTAAAATTTAAAACTAAATATGGGTATTAGGACTAAAAGGCTTTTAGTTATCGGTATTGATCAAGCAATTCCTTATCTTCTAAATAAATTCATTAAAGAAGGTGTAGTCCCAAATATTGCTCAAATTGCAGAATCTGGGGTAATGGGTGAAGCATACCCGAGTGTTCCATGCGATACGCCCACAAATTGGACAACTATAGCCACTGGAGCAAGTACCGCTATTCATGGCGCAACAAGTTTCTATATGCATTTACCTGGAGAATCCTTTGATGTTGCACTAGAAAATCGATCCAGAACTCAACTTTCAAGATATTGCAAAGCTGAATATTTCTGGGATGTTGCTGATAAGGCAGGATATACACCTTTTGTAATGAATTATCCAGCTGGATGGCCAAGTGAATTTATGAAAGGAGCGATGAGTCTTTTTACATGGTTTATTCCAGAATCATTACCAAGAATGTTGTTACCGTCATCATTTTATTCATTTTCGATAGATTCAAAGAATTCCTCAAACGGTTTAATAAAAGTAGAACGTAATGATATTAGTGACAGTTACTCACCTCTCTTAGAAGCTGTATTATATATAAAAAACAAGGAGATTAAAAGGCAACAACTAATTAAGGTTTATTTTGTAGATTCTCAAGGGATAGGTTATGATATGGTGAAATTCTCAATAGTTGAAAAAGGTAGATACAAATTTTTAAAAAAAAGTGAATGGAGTGACTGGATAAAAAGAGATTTAGTTACTAACTATGGCATTTTACCATGTTTATTTCGACTAAAAATTATAGAAATAGACCCAAAAGGAAGATCATTTAAAATTCAACTTTCTACGATATTTAATTCTAAAGGTTGGACTATTCCAGAGAGTTTTGGTAAAAAAGTTATTCAAAATGTGTTTAAATATGATTTACCTAAAAAAAAGAAAATCGAATTTATGATTTTTGGAAGTTTAAGTAAATTTATATCCTCTGCAAAACAGGAAAGTCTGACATTAATAGAATCTATTAAATATGCCTATAAAGAATTAAAGTGGGATTTATGTTTTTTCCATTATCATCATTTAGACAGTATTAATCATAATACTCTCGCTTACCTAGATAAAAAATCACCCATTTATACTGAAAAACAAGAAAAAGAATCTTGGGAAAATATAAAGAAAATGTATAAAATTGTTGATGAGATGGTTAAAGAACTAATAAATTCATGCGTGGATGAAAAAACTGTAATACTTTTTATTTCCGATCATGGCGCCATACCAATTTGGAAAATTGTTGATATTGCATTAGTATTTGCAAAGGCAGGTTTAACAAGCTATAATTTTGATACTAAAAGAAAAATCTTTACAATAAATTGGAAGAAAACACTTGCGTTTCCTTATATGGAACCTCCTTTTGTATGGATTAATCTCAAAAATAGAGATCCATATGGAATTGTTAATATTAATGAATATGAAGAAGTTAGAAATCGTGTTATTGAGACATTAAAAAATGTAAAAGATCCAAAAACAAATCAGTATGTCATTCAAACTATTCTTAAAAAAGAAGATGCTTCGGATCTTGGTTTAAATGGTGATAGAATAGGAGATTTAATATATTTTTTGAAACCTCCATATGGGATTTTTGATGGGAATTTAAATTCTATTAACGCCCTAAATTTATCTCAAAATTATCTTACTAAATCAGAAGTTAATGATTCTCAAAAATTCTTTGGAGCTCATGCCTACTATCTTCCTTCAGCAAAATTAGATAAATTTTCTATAAGTGCGCCATTCATAATAAGTGGTCCTGGAATTAAAAAAAATCTAAAATTAAAGAATCCTATAAATTTGATCGATGTGGCGCCTACATTGTCCCAGATTTTACAGATTCCAAAACCATTAAATTCAGAAGGCAGAATATTATATGAGCTTCTTGAATAGTTGGGTATTTACACTATTCATCTTGAATAAAGGGTTTACCATAAATTAAATATATTTCTGCCTTTTTTAATTCTCTACCAAGATAATTCAGGTGATAAGGGTTATTTGTTAAATTTAACTGAATTATTCTTTTACTTAGAGCCTCTGCATTATCACCCATAAAGGTATGGAGTAATAAATCATCATTTGAGTAAAAAAGAACGTAAATTTTATTCAAATAATGATTAACATATATTCTAAAGTAACCGAATCCATCAGGAATATAATCATTGTCGGTGCTATTCACAATAGTCAAGTTATTTTCATTGATTGTAGGGATCTCTTGGTTAATTTTTCCCTTAGCTTTAAACATTTTAATACCTTGATTGATAGGAGGAGTATTTCTATGTTTTGCCACATAATTTAATTTTACACTCTCTTTTAATTCTCTAACACCTCCCATGAGTTTTGCACTATGTTCAACTGTAAATAGAATTCCTATATCTAGTTCAATTGCAATACTCGATAGAAGGCCATTAATTCCAACAGAATCTATGTCCATAAGTTCTACTACATTTGATATTCCAAAGAATAATGGTAATTCATAATCCTGATATTTTTTTTCGGTAACTTTCTTTTTGTATAAAAAATAGGCTTCTAAGGAGTTGCAAATTCCAGGATTGATAGGGGTTTCTAGTAAAGGATCGGCGATTAATTTTGTAAAACCGTTATCAAATAATATTTTTGTTAGTTTGAATAAATTCTCTATTCTTGTTTCTGGATCTTTTGGAAAATAAGCTTTTTTAATATTAGTAGGAAGTATGACAATTGGTATATTTTTAGGGATGTTTAGCAATTCTTCATAATTTCCAAGATCGAAACTTAAAATAAGGTCAATATTTTCTTCTACAGCTGATTTTATTTCTTCTGTATTTATAGAATCTATGCTTATTAACACACTATGATCTTTCCTGATTAATCTTATGATTTCCTTAATTCTTTCGGGATTTGGTTTATTAGCAACGCATCCAATATCAATAATTTCTGCTCCAGAATTAATATAATGTTTTACTTTTTTCAGGATATTCTTATTGCTTTTTTCTGTACAATTTACGATTTCAGCAATTATCGGAGGAGGTAAATTTCGTCCTATTATGATGTTAGATTTTTTTTTATTAATGTAAAACGTATGAGTCCCAAAATTATTTTTCACTAAGTTTAATTGCTCATTTACAATTTTCATAAAATCATTTTCTCCCGAAATTTCTAATAATCTATTTGCCGGGATTATGTTAGATAACTCGATATTTTGTAAGTTATCTAAAGTATAAGGTAAATCAGAAGCGAATTCAGGACCCTTCCTAACTTTTATTTTATATTTCTCTTCTAAATCACTAGAATCCCACTGAACAAAACCGGGTAATAAGACTAAATCATAATTAGATGTTTCTATCTGTTCTAAAATGTTAGATGTTATTAGTTTTGTGAGAAATGCAGATATTGATATTGGTGCCTTTATTATATCTATCGAATACTTTTTAATAGGAAAAATAATTTTACGAATTGTTTTATAACTCTGTTGACCAGTAATTATAAGAATTTTAATCTAAATCACTTATCAGCTTTTCTTTTTCAAATGGGATAAATATATCATCTAATATTGAACCTGTAGCATCTTTAATTTTTAAATTTTTAATAATAGGTTCGAATCTTCCCCCTAAAATTCCATTTGCTATGAAAGCCGCTCCTTGGGCTGCTCGTTTTGCAATTTGACTAAAGGAACTCATAACTCTTACAGCAGCAACATCTTTTAGCCCATCTATCATCTTTTCTCTAAAATAAGCTATATTTGCTCCTCTACCAGCTAATAATATCTCGGTTATTTTATTTTTATTTGAGTATGAAGATGATATTCCAAAAACAGCCTTTTGTACACTTGATAAATAAGCTTTTAGCGCAATTTCTGTCTGTTCATCTTTCTCTGCCAAAAGTGTTATCTCTTTTAGACTCAAATCAGAATATCCAGAAATATATGCTACACCACCTTTATAGATGTTTCTCTTATGAATATTTTTAATTAAATAAGCTAATTCACCATCAAGGCTACCACATGCGCGAAAGCCCATTATATTGGATCCACCAATACCATCTATAATTTGACCATTTTCAATTGCTAAAACTGCTGTGAAACCATAACCTATCTCAACTAAAATAAAATTTGTCTCTTGAGGGGGAATATTATATCGCTCCATTTGATCTCTGATTCCTGTTACTGCTGTACAAAGTTTATCAGCAGTTCCCATATCAATTTTATTGATCTTTCGATATTTAGGAACAGTTAGTAGGTGCTTAACTCCTGGAACAATAATTCCTGGGATATTTTGAGCTTTAATTAATCTTAAAACTTCTCCAAGTCCAACCAATTTATTTTTTTCTTTTTGATCAAATTTTAATAATGTAAAAAATATATCTTGTTCTGTTAATTCTTGAACATTTTTTAAGGGTAGTCCAAACCCACTTGGAGCAACCATCAGATCAATATCTTTTACAGTTTTAATTATTGTAATAGCTTTTTCTGGATCTTTTATAAGCTCTTTAGTGGGTAAAGATGTATCTAAAATTATATTATCATCTTCTAAACCGAAGAAATCCCAACTTTTCGATCCTGGGTCAATACCAAGAACTCTATACAACGATAATCAAACTAAGTCTATTATTACATTTTAAAAGATGCTATAATTCTTTTTATATTCTATTTTTTTTTAATAATTGTATTCACTGATTTTATTTTTAGAATTTAATTTAAAACTATAAAAACTTTGGAGATTTTTAATTATTTAACCTAGATGTGAAATCTTATACTCTAAAGTAAAAAACCATACAAAATATAATAAAAAAAGGTGAAGTATAATGTTTGTTAAAGTATATGTGTGTAAGATATGCGGAGAAGCTTATATTGGAGAAGAGGCACCTAGCCGATGCCCATTTTGTGGTGCTTATGAAAAGTATTTTATAGAATCTACAGAATATGATGATACTGGTGCTTGGGACGTCGAATTAAATAAAAAAGATAAAGCAAATGCCGAGAAAGCTCTAGAAGTGGAAGTGTCTAATAACATTTTTTATAAATGCGCTAGTAAAAAAACACCAGAATTAGATGGTCAAAAGATATTCAAAATTCTTGCTAAAGTTGAGGCAGAACATGCAGCCGTTTGGAAGAAAATCTTAAAGTTAGATAAAGTAGAATTCCCTGATTATGATAAGTGTTCTGCAGAATATAAACCAAATCTTGAGGAATCACATAGCAGAGAAGATAGAGCAATAAAATTTTATGGGCAAGCTGCTGCTGAAGCTGAAAATCCACGAGTAAAAGAGATATTTGAAGCCTTTGTAGAAGTAGAAACAGATCATCTTCATTTATCAGAAGCACGCCTTAAGTAGATTAAATTTAAAATTGAAAACCTTATTTTTTATTATTATTTTTCTTATTTAACAAAATTTTAACGTATTTCTTCTTTATGACACTTTAGGGTAAATATCATGAGTGAAAGAATGAATGTCCTTCTTTTTACGACAGATCAACATCGTGCTGATATGTTGCATTGTTATGGAAATCCTATAATTAAAACACCAAATATTGATAGTCTTGCCAAAGAGAGTGTAAAATTTACTAATGCATTTTGTACAAATCCTATGTGTATGCCAAATCGAGCGACATTAATAACAGGATATTATCCTAATGTTCATGGAGTAAGGAGTAATGGAATAAATCTACCAGAAAATGTTCCAACCGTTACAAAAGCTCTTAAAAAAAGCGGATATCACACAATAAATGTAGGAAAAACACACTTTAATTTTTGGACTCCACCATATAAACCTAAGGGGCGATCTTATGAATGTTTTGATGGTTGGAAAGATTTTAATCCGAAAAAACGTCATCAATTAGCTAAAAATTTTCCAATGCCTTATTATGGATTTGAAGAATTAAATTTAGTAATTGGTCACGGTTGCTTATGTTTAGGGCCTTATCATCAATGGTTAGAAGAAAAAGCTCCTGATTTAGCGAAAAGAGTAATTGATGATTTTCAAGATTTAGATAACTATTTTGAATTGACTTATGATAGTTTCATACCTGAAGAATATTATAATACAACATACATACAAAACAATACAATCGAGTTCCTTGAAAGGTTTATTGAGGGAAAATATATAAATCAAAATTTCTATTTACATTGTTCTTTTCCTGATCCACATTATCCCGTATGTCCCCCTGGAAAATACAGAGAGATGTACAAACCAGAAAATATGAACCTTCCTTCCAATTTTCATAATATTGAAAATTTATATAATCATCCCTATTTAGGAAAATATATGAAAGATCCACCTATGAGAAAGACCTTGATTCGCGAAGAAACAGAAGAAGTTATAAGGAAGTTTATTGCACTTAATTATGGGGCTATAACTTTAGTAGACTATGCAATGGGGCGGATACTGGCATCCTTAGAAAAGCTGGGGTTAGCGGAGAATACGATGGTTATTTTTACATCAGATCACGGAGATTACATGGGAGATCATTCTATATTATTAAAAGGACCCTCTCCATTTAGTGGTACTTTGCATGTTCCTTTAATCTGGAAGGTTCCTGGATTGACTAAAACAGGTACAACTAATGCATTAACAAGTTCAGTAGATATACCAAAAACTATTTTAGATATATTGAAGATTAAAAACAGATATCGCCCTCCTCAAATGCAGGGATATGATATAACATCGGTTTTAGAAGAACCTTCAAAAAGAGTAAGAGAGAGTGTTTTAATTGTAGAAGATGAAGAAGTAGGACCAAAAGGACCATTATATACAAGACTCTGTCATTTAGTTACAGAGGATTATAAGTTGACAACTTATGCCGAACTTCCTGGGTATGGTGATATATATGATCGTAAGAATGATAAAGATGAGTTGAATAATCTGTGGGAAAAGGATAAAGAATTAAGATTAGAACTATTGGATAAATTACTTCATGAATATATGATCACAAGAAGTAGATTTCCAATAAGACAAGGCGGTACTTAATTTTTAATGATTAATTTTTTTTATGGTTACTTTTAGAAATCAAAATGCTTGGGAAAAGAGTTTTGCCCCTGTTACTGGACCTGAGACTGTAATCGAGTTTAAACTATTATTTTCTATAATTCCAGCTCTAATGTGCTTTCTAGGATTAATACTCTTGAAATTTTATAAATTACATGGCAAAAAATTGAAAGAATTAAGAGCACATTTATAGTCAAAATTTACGAAATATCTATGTTTATTAATTTATATTTTCATTTTCAAAGAAATTCCTATTAGAAATAATTTGAATTTATGAAAATTGAATTGTTTTAAATTAATTTAAAGAAAGAGCTCTAAAATTAATAAGAGATCTAATATTATTAAATAATAGTTATTAATTAGGGGAAAAAATAATGAGTAAAATTAATGGAAACATTACTGATCATAAAAGAGAGCCAAAGTTTTCTATTGCTAAACCTCATGATCTTTCTCCACGTTCTCAATGGCTTAGAGCTTATTATTTTAAGGGTATAGAGCGAGAATGGAATAACCAATATATGCCATTTACTACTGGTACTGAATGGGATCTAGTTTTTGAGGAAGCTAATATGTATATTGTTCCTGAAGCTTATTTATTTTTTGGAAATAAAGGTAAAGGAGCTATAGAA